>NZ_JBEZFI010000021.1:0-108494 GCF_040649295.1 Micromonospora sp. NPDC048999
CGTTGGCGCGCGGGCTCTACTCGATTCCTCGGATTCGGACTCGCCGGGAGGGTACGCCCCCACGGCGCTCATCCACAGGTTTCGAGCATTGCTCGTTGCTAAAGCCCAAGGCAAGCCACGCCCGGTGCGCGGCGTGGTTGCCGGGTTCCGATGTGAGGAAGAGGCGCCGGCATCCCCAGAGAGAGCCTTGGCGGTGAACTTCTTCTACGAGTGCCCGCGTGATTCCTGTCCGGCGGTGGCTGGGGTGTGTCATCACGTCCTGCAGGTAGATCTCGGACGGGGCGACCTGGCTTCGAAAGGCGATCACGCTGCCGACGAGCTGTCCGTCAATGATGGCGACTGGGCATGTATTGGCGAACAGAGTGGCGTACAGCCAGTAATCCGATGAACCCCGAAGCCTGATGTACGGCTCACCCAGCGCCAGCAGCTTCTCCATGTCGGGGATCAGGTCGACCGTGAGCGGGGTGACGATCATTAATGGTTTCCTTCGGTGAGCTCGATCGATGCGATGAGGTCCCGCGCGGCGACGGCGGGGTCCAGGGAGTCGGTGACTCCGCGACCGACGACGAGGATGTCCCATGAGCGCTGTCGGCTGGCTTCGACGTCGGTGGGTTCGAAGCCGCCAGAGACTGCGACCGGCAGCCTGGTCCACGACCTGATGAGTTGTGCTTGGTCGAGGGGGTGGAAACCGGCTACGCCCAGGTCGATGTTCGTGGTGATGGCGAAGCCGTCGACTCCCGTGCGTTCCATGTCCTGGACCCAGCCCTGGGCCAGCCGGCCCTCGGGCACGTCGATGATGATGGGGACGGCGAGACGTTTGCTCGCTTCGACGGCTGCGGACACGCTGGCGATGCTGGCGGGTCCGATGAGCAGCACGACATCGGCTCCGGCCTCGGTCGCGAGAACCACTTGGTCGCGTCCCCAGTCTGCGGACATCATCTCGGCGACGATCCAGGCACCAGGCGTTCGCTGCTTGATGGCGCTGATGGCTTGGATGCCGACGCTCTTGATGAGCGGGTCGCCGATCTCGATGAATTGCACGCCAGCGGTGGCGGCGGCCTGCGCGACGGCGATGGCGTGGTCGACGTCGCGGACATCGAGCGCGACTTGAAGTGTGCGTCCGTCTCGGAGACGGCGGAAGGCTTCTTTGCTGATGCCTGTTGCTGTGCTGCCGGCGTCGAGCAGGTTGGTTTCGGTGCGAACGAGCCAGTCGGCCGAGGAGATGCCCTGGCTGACCAAGGCGGACTGGACGTTCGTGGGCAGCCGCAGGGCGCCGGTGCGGATCTCTCGGAGCAGGCCGAACAGGGCACTGCGGGATGAGTCCTCGTCTTGGATCGGTTGTCTTCCGGACTTGAGCAGGAGCCGCTGCGCGGCGACCCGGACGTTTCGAGGACCGTTTCGCCATGCTTCCTGGCCGTTGATAACCAGGTCGGCGGCCGAGTCGTCGTCTCCAACTCTGGCGGCAAGCCCTTGGAGGAGGCGCTCGCGGACGTGCCAGTTCCGGTCGCCGAGGAGAGTGGCGAGGAGGTGTTCCACGCCGGGTGCGGTCGAGCGGCCGATGGCTTCGGCGACGGCGGCGCGGACCTTGTAGTCGCGGTCTGTAGCCAGCGACTCCATGATCGAGGTCATCGTGTGGTGTGGGATCGCGTGACCCGCTCGGATCCCCTCTGCGAGGGCGGCCCGGGCTCGCCAGTCGGGGTGGGCCAGCAGTGCCTTCAGCTCATGGGAACTGCCGCCGTCGGTGGCGAGGAAGACGTAGAAGTGTCGGGCGATGAACACCGCGTCTTCTACGGTGTCGAGTTGCGCGAGACGGACGAAGTCGTGGATGGTCGCGATGGGCAGCTGCGTCTCGACGCACGCCACGATGTCGGACCAGACTGCCGGGCCGAAGCGGCGCAGCACCCGCAGCATCCATCGGGGGTACTCCGCACCGAGCGCCGTGGCGGCTGCGCTGGCGTGCAGGAGGGCTCTGGCGAGGGGCAGGCCATTGTCGTTCAAGCACCGGGAGGCGCACACGCGCAATACCTCGGCGGTGGTGAAGGCTGGGGCATCGCCGGCGAGGTCGAGCATCAACGGCAGCGTTTCGGTGATGTTGACCGACGGTGACTGCGCGACGGCGGCCAGCAGCTCCGGTGAGGTCGCGTCCAAGCCCTGTAGAAGGAATTCCAGGACGCCTCGTAAGTCGCCTGACGTGCTCGTGCGAGCGGCCAGATCGTTGAGCAGCTCGATGGTGACGGTCGAGCGTCCATGGGACTCGATGAGCTGGACGAGCCACCGTGCGAAGAGGTACTCACGGATGACGTCGTGATGGAACGTCAAGCTGCCGAACGAGCCGGACCGCACGAGTCTCGCGATCGAGGACGTGGTGATTTCACCGGCATTCCCTGGTGGGTCTGCTTGGGTCGTAGGAAGGAGGTGGTGCGGCCATGCGGAGGCGAGCTGTCGTCGCGCGAGTGCCGTCAGCTCCGCCGTCGTACGTTCGACGTCCAGGCTCGCCGCCTTCAGGATCGAGGCGACGCAGAATTCCACAAGCCGGTAGGCGTTGATTTGCCCGAGCGGCTCGGTCGGCTTGGCGGCCCGGATGAGGCTCATGTACAGCGGCAGGCGGGCCAAGTTACGAATCTTCGCGGGCAGGGCGTCGAACGGGGGCTCGCCTGCACCCCGCTGCGTATTCCACACGTCCCGGGCCATGCCGGCATCCCAGCGGGCCAGCGGCAGCGACGGGCCGGCACCGTGATCCTGGCCGGGCATGACCGCTGCCGACAGTACGGGGTAGGGCGCGAGTTCGACGTCCGGCGGTGTGCGTAGCACGAGGAGGAACCTCAGGCTGTCCGAGAGGACCTGCCGTAGCGTGCCGTCGAGCTGGCGGCAGACCTTGTCCACTACCGTGCGGGACTGCGGGCTGTCGATGACGACGAGCAGTGGCCTGGACAGACTCTGGCTCTCACCCTCGAGGGTCAGCAGCGGATCCACGCCGGCCGGCTGGGAGCCGTAGCGGAGTATCTCCCGCGCCAGGTCGACGTCCTCGGTCCATGAGTCCGCGGTTAGCAGTTGAACATCCACTTCAGGAGCATGAGACGCCAGGTGGCGGGTGAAGCTGGTCTTGCCGCAGCCCGGCGGGCCGGTGACCAGGTAGACGCGCGCGGTCGAGGCGAGGAAATCCGCAACCAGGTGCTGGACGTCGGCCGGGGGCGTGTATGCGAGATCGTCGGGCTGCTGGCTGCCGAGCGCGGTGAGGATGGCGGCCGTCCGTTCCCTGGAGCGGGTGCCGAGATCTTGCACTGCGAGACTGGGGCCGTCGGCAGGTGGGGGCGAGTCGCTCGGACTTGCGGCCACTGAGGCTTTGAGGGTCTGGGCGAATCGCTGCTTGACCTCGGTCGGCGACCGTGCAAAATCGACATCGAGCATCTGCTGGGTTTCATAGCGCATGCGGGTCGCGGAACCGCGCTTCTCCCAGTTGGAGACGGCCGCCGGATTGACGCCCAGGTGCTCGGCGAAGCCCCGCACGCTCATCCGCTGGGCTAGGCGTAGTGCTCTTGCCTCGCGGCCGGTCCACCGCCGTACCGTCTCCATGGGATATCCCCCAGGCTATGCACCCAGCGTCATTGTCGCAGTCGGCAGCGTAGTAGACGACGGCGGGCGCAGACGAGCCGAAACTAGGACAACACTAGAACGTCCACACATCGTCAGGGGACGGACCGGACCCGCAGGCTGGTCGCACAGACAGACACGGCGATGGATGGGCGATGCGGTTTTGCGTCACCTCCACTGCTGTGGCCAGCCCTCGCGTTTTGCGAGCAGTGGTGATGGTGGAGGTGCCTCGTGGCCGTCGACGTGCGAAGCAAGAACGTGCGCGATCGCGCGCGACGTGCCGCATCCGGCTGCGGCGGTGAGCGGCCGGCGCAGCCCGGATCGCCCATTCCGGGGACTTTTACCCTCGAGGGTCTGCTGCGCTGCCGGGGTTGTGGCATGTCGCTGCAGCCCGTCCGGATGCTCGGTCATCGGGCCTACCGAGGGCCCTGCGGCTGCCGGTTGACCGCTGTGGATGCCGAGGACCTTGAACAGCTCGTCCTGGAAGCGGTGGCGGCACCGGCACCGAGTCTGGTGGCGGACGCCGCCCCCGAGGAACTCGGCCACATTTTCCGCCGCTTGTTGGTCGCCGTACGGGTCGGCGGCTGCGCTCAGGACTTGTCCATCGTCTGGCGCCTCTAACGGCCGATCTGGCAGCTCCCGGCGACGCGCGGCTGCCTACGGAGCCGCCTCCGTTTGGACCAGCTCTATCACTGCCGGAATGAGCCGGCGTCGATGACCGACAGGAAGGAACGGAACAGGATGCACACCAGGCAGACAGCGCCTCCGCCGGAGATCGGCTCGGCGCAGGTGTCGCCGGGCTCCTCGCGGTTCGGGTACCGGCCGGAGCTGCGCCGCTCACTCGGCTTCGCCGACCTGCTCTTCTACGGGTTGGTGTTCATGGTGCCGATTGCGCCCATGGGCATCTTCGGATCCGTCTACTCCGGCGCCGGCGGGATGGTCGCGCTGGCGTACGTCATCGGCATGGCGGCGCTGGTGTTCACCGCCGCCTCGTACGCCCAGATGGTCAGGGCGTTTCCCCTTGCCGGGAGTGTGTACAACTACGCCGGGCGAGGGATCGGCGCACCAGTCGGCTTCCTCGCCGGCTGGGCGATCCTGCTGGACTACGTGCTGGTGCCCAGCCTGCTGTACCTGATCGCAGCGGTGGCGATGCACTCCACCGTGCCGGCGGTTCCAGTGTGGGTCTGGCTGGTCGGCTTCGTCCTGGTCAACACCCTCGTCAACTATCGGGGAATCCGGATGACCGCCTTGATCACCAGAGTGATGCTTGTCGGCGAAGTCATCGTCCTGGTGATCTTCCTCGCCGCTGCGGCCGGTGCCCTCGCGCAAGGCAAGGGACACGGCTTCTCCTGGACGCCGCTCTACAACCCCGACACGTTCACCTGGGCGCTGGTGTTCGGCGCGGTCTCGATCGCCGTGCTCAGCTTCCTTGGCTTCGACGGCATCTCGATGCTGGCCGAGGAGAACAAGGGCGGCGCGGGGCAGATCGGGCGGGCAATGGCCGCGGCGTTGGGCGTGGCCGGCTTGCTGTTCATCGCCCAGACCTGGATGGCCGCGCTGCTGGTGCCCAACCCGGATGGCCTCCTCGCTCAGGGCGATCCGGAAGGCACCGCGTTCTACTACGCCGCCCGGCTCGCCGGTGGTCCCTGGCTGGCCACCCTGTGCGCGGCGGCCACGGCCGTCGCCTGGGGCGTAGCGAACTCCCTCGTCGCGCAGGTGGCCACCTCGCGCTTGCTGTACGCCATGGCCCGCGACCGGCAGCTGCCGAAGTTCCTGGCCAAGGTGTCGGTGCGACACAGCGTGCCCACCCACGCCATCACCCTCACCGCCCTGGTGTCGCTGTCGATCGGCCTCTACATGAACTGGCGCGCCGACGGCATCGCGCTGCTGTCCAGCCTGATCAACTTCGGCGCGATGACCGCGTTCCTCATGCTGCACGTTGCCGTCGTCTGGCACTACCTGGTCCGCCGACGCAGCCGCAACCTGATCGCGCACCTGATCCTTCCGGGAATCGGATTCGCCATCCTCGCCTACGTCGTGATCAACGCCAACGTGGCCGCCCAACGCCTCGGCTTCGTCTGGCTCACCCTCGGCCTGCTGACCCTGACGGGTCTATACGTCGCCGGCCGCCGTCCTGAGCTGTCCGGCCTCGTGAACGAACGGGAGGCGGCATGACCAGCACCGTCACCTACCAGCGCACCGACGGCCAGCTGCACTACACCTTCGGCGCACACCCGGCCGTCGCCGAGATCAAGCCGGGCAGCCTGCTTGTCACCAGCACCGAGGACTGCTTCGGCGGTTCCGTACGCACGGTGAACGACCTGCCGTCAAAAGTGTGCCAGGCGTTCAACCCCGTCACCGGCCCCTTCCACGTGCTCGGCGCAGAACCTGGCGACACCATCGCGCTGCACTTCGCGGCCATCACCCCGGCCCGAGGCTGGGGCATGTCAGCCACCTTCCCGCATTTCGGTGCGTTGACCGCCACCCACACCACGGCGATGCTGCACCCGCCGCTCGAAGAGCGGGTGTGGCGCTACACCATCGACACTGCCGCAGACACCGTCACCTTCCACGCCCGCCGCTCCGACCACACGATCGTCATGCCCCTGGAGCCGATGCTCGGCACCGTGGGAGTGGCCCCGGCCGGCGGGGAAGCTCGCTCCACGATCGTGCCCGACACACACGGCGGGAACCTCGACACCCCGGAGATCCGCCCCGGCGCCACCGTGTACCTGGGCGTCAACGTCCCCGGCGCGCTCTTCGCCATCGGTGATGGCCACGCCCGCCAGGGGCAGGGCGAGGTGTGCGGCGTCGCGGTGGAGACAGCCATGAACGTCACCGTCGCCGTCGACCTCATCAAGGGCGTGGCTACACCATGGCCCCGCATCGAAACCGACCACCGGATCATCTCGATCGGCGCTGCCCGTCCGCTTGAGGACGCCTACCGCATCAGCCAGCACGACCTGGTCACCTGGACCGCACAACTGACCGGTCTGGAGCTACTCGACGCCTACCAGGTCGTCTCGCAAGCCGGCCGATCCGCCCCTGGCAACGTCTGCGATCCGCTCTACACGATGCACGCCGCCCTCAACAAGGTGATCTTGACAGGCGTGCATCCCTATGACGGAGCGCACCAGCGGCTACGCCGCATCGCCAAGGCCCCGAGCGAGCAACTGGGGGAAGATCATGGGAACTGAGGCGATGAGCTGGGCACCTGCCGAGCTGGACCTGACTCGTCCGAATGCCGCGCGGATGTATGACTACTTCCTCGGCGGCAGCCGCAACTTCGCAGCGGACCGGCACGCCGCCGATGCCGTACTCGCCGTCGCACCTCAGGTCGCCGACGCGGCCCGCGCCAACCGCGCGTTCCTGCGCCGTGCCGTCCGCTATGCACTCCAGCAGGGCATACGCCAATTCCTGGACCTCGGCTCGGGCATACCGACCGTCGGCAACGTTCATGGCATCGTCCACCGCACCCACGCTGACGCTCGCGTGCTCTACGTCGATGTCGAGCCGGTAGCTGTCGCGCACGCCAGGGCCCTGCTGGGTAACGACCCGCGAGTCGAGGTCATCCAGGCCGACATCTGCTTCCCGGACTTCATTCTCCAGAACCCCACCGCGCAGCGGCTGATCGATCTCACCCGCCCCGTCGCCGTCCTCTTCGTCTCAGTCCTGCACTTCATCCCTGGCGGCGTCAACGCCATCGTGGAACCGTTCCGCGCCGCGATGAGTCCCGGCAGCGCACTCGTCATCTCCCATGCGGCCACCGGCACGGCCACAAGCCAGACCGACGAGGTGCAGCGGCTGTATCAGCGCACCCCCACCCCACTTCAACTGCGCACCCCCGCAGAAGTCGAGGCGTTGTTCGGCGACTTCGCCATGGTCCCTGCCAACGCGCCAGAAACGATGCCAGCGAGCGACACAGCGCTCCTCCCTGTCGCCCAGTGGCGCCCCGATCCCGAGGACCAGACCGAGAGGGGACATGTAGCCAGCCCCTTCCTTGCCGGCTTCCTCGCCGGGGTCGGGATGAAAAGGGGCAGCGGCTCATGACTGGTTCTCTCCAGCTCAGTACCCGCAGGGGACCCTCCCTGTCCATTGCCAGGCGGGTGCTGATGTTCATCGGACTCGTGGGACCGGCAGGCCCCGGCGAATCCGAGTTCGCCCAGGGCGCGCGCCAGCCTCCGGCAATCTGCGTCCCGGAAGGGACAGGTCGATGAGTCTTCCTCAGCTGCCGCTACGCGATGAGTTGTTCCTGCTCGGCCACGACGACGACACCGGCCACCCGCACATCCACCGGCAAGCCCTGGCGCTCGGGCTGGCCGGCGCGGTCCTGATCGACCTGTACCTCGCCGGACGGATCGTTCTCGACCCCACCGGCGATACCCAGCCGGTCGGCGACCGGTGGCTGCGCCCGCACAGCGGCCAGCCCGTGGGTGACCTGATCGCTGATACCGCCCTCGCCGCGATCCGCCACGGCCAGGCGGCGCCACCGGTGAAGACGTTCCTGCGCTGGTTCGCCGAGGACCTGTACGAGCGCACCCGCGCCGGACTCGTCGCCGCCGGCATCCTCCGCCACACCACCCGCCGCCGCCTCGGTGGCCTCGCACGCACGGACACCTACCTCGCCACGGACAGCAAATGGGTGGTCGTCGCCCGCGCCCGGCTGCGGTATCTGGCTGCCGGCCGGGAACAGCCCGACAACCACACCGCCGCGCTCGCTGGCCTGGTGGCCACCCTGGGTCTGGCCGAGCACCTCTACCTCGGCGACGACACCACCACCCTGACCACACGCCTGAACGAGATCGCCGGCCAGCACCACCGGTCGGTGCGGGACATCACCGCCACCGTCGACGCCACGGTCGGTGACCTCGCCACCGCCACCTACCGCTAACCCACCTACGTACCCATCCGATGGAGGCTCCGTTGCGTATCCGCGCTGCCGGTTGGGCAGACAAGAACCAGGTCGCCGCGCTGATCGCCGACGCCCTAAACCCCACCCCACTCGCCGCCTGGCTGGTGCGCGACCCGGAACAGCGCCGCCAGGTGCTGACCGACGTCGCCGCTATCTGGGTCGAACACGCGATGTTCTTCGGCGACATCCACCTCACCGACGACGACACCGCCACCGCCGTCGGCTTTCACCGCTACCGGCCCATCCCGCCACCAGCCCAGTACCGGATCCGCCTCGCGGACGCCGCCGGAGCGCATGCGGACCGGTTCGACTTGCTGGACAGCCTCCTGTCCACGAGACAGCCTACCGAACCGCATTACCACCTGGCTTTCCTCGCCGTCCACCCCGACACCCAGCACACGGGATGCGCAGCAGCCATGCTCACCCACCACCGCCGTCGCCTCGACCACATCGGCCTGCCCTCCTGGACCACCATCCCCACCTGCCGAGAACACCTTCTCACCCGCCACGGCTACAAACCCCGACCCGCGATCACCCTGCCCAATGGCCCGACCCTGCACCCCATGCGCCGCAACCCCCCACCCGACAACACCGTGCTGATCAACCCGCCCCGCCTGGTCGGCAACAGCTGGCAGAACTTCCATGTCTAACCCGACCACCACTGCCCGACCGGCGACGCCCACCGCTGTGGTGGTCCGCCCCGCCCAGCAGGCTTCGTCAGCACGAGAGCCCGGCCGGATCGTCGTCATCGGGGCTGGGCTCTGCGGCCTGGCCTGCGCGGACGAGCTGGTGCGGCTGAATCACCCGGACTGGCTGATTTTGGAGGCATCCGTCGGGCCGGGCGGGCTCGCTTCCTCCGTGACCGACTCAGCCGGGTTCACCTGGGACCTGGGCGGGCACGTGGTCTTCTCCCATTTCGGGGAGTTCGACCGGCTGCTGTCCGAGCTGTTCAGGGATGACGAGCTGCTGCGCCACGACCGGTCCTCGTTTATCCGTTACCGCGGCCGATGGGTTCCGTACCCGTTTCAACAGCACGTGCATTGCCTGCCCGTTGAGGACGCGGCAGCTTGCCTGGATGGCTTGGCCCTCGCCCGTCGGCAGGGCCGCGTGGTCGGGGAGGCTGACTTCGGGACCTGGTTGCGGGCGACTTACGGGTCGGCGTTGGTGGAGCGGTTCTTTGGCCCGTACAACGCCAAGGTGTGGGCCACGGCGCCTGAGCTGATGTCCTCGTCCTGGGTGGCCGAGCGCGTCGCGCCGGTCGATCTCGACCAGCTGCAGGCTGCCTCTACGGCGAGGCGCGCTTCTCGGTGGGGACCGAACGCCACCTTCGCCTTTCCGATCTCCGGCGCCACGGGGGAGATCTCGCGCCGATTGGCCGCTCGTCTCGGTTCTCGTGTGCGTACCCATGCCCGTGTGGCCGCCGTCGACGCTGCCGCTCGGGAGGTGGTTCTGGCCGGAGGTGAACGCGTCGCGTACGACCATCTGGTGGCCACGGGGCCGCTGGACCAGTTGACGGCGATGACGGCGGGCGCTCCGGCTGGGGTCCGGGCGGCGGCCGGGCGGCTACGGCACACCACCGTGGCCATGGTCGGTCTCGGCTACCGCGCCTCCACCACCGACGTCCGGTCGTGGATGTATTTCCCGCAGCCGGACGTGCCGTTCTATCGGGCCACCAATTTCAGCAAGTACGCGCCCGCGAACGTCCCCGGCTCGGACACCCGCACCTTCAGTTCCTGGATGACTGAGACATCCCTGCTCGAAGGCACCCGGGTCGACCACAACGTGTTGATCGACTCCTGCGATCGGGCGCTGCGTCGGCACGGCCTCGTTCCCGCCCATGCGCCGTTGGCCAGCGCCCACGTGGAGGTGATCCCGTACGCCTACCCGGTGCCCACCTTGAGCCGCGATGCGGCCCTGGCCGAGGTGATGCCGTGGATGGAAGCGGTCGGGATCTACCCGCGTGGCCGGTTCGGCGCTTGGCGGTACGAGATCGGCAACATGGACCACGCGGTGAAGATGGGCATCGACGTCGCCCGCCGCCTGGTGACCGGCACGCCGGAGGAGTTGCTCACCGCGTCCACCGTCACGGCGGCTGGGAGCCGCTCGTGAACGCGACCACGGACGGCTGGTCGGTCTGCTTCGCCGGGCACCGCTTCCTCATCCACGCCGACGAGACCTTCCGGCTCGCGCAGGGCAGCCACCTGCGGAACTTCGCCCCAGAGACAGACCTGACCCCGCCGTGCGGACACCTGACGCCGATCCGGGTTCATCACGATGAGGATCTCTTCCGGGACCGGATGGCCCGCCTGAAGGCGGTTCGGTCGCTGGCGGTGGTGCCGTTCCGCGGCGAGCCGTACCGGTTCTCCCGGATGGGAAGGGTCTCCTGGTGGCGGCCCGACCCCGAATCGCACCTGCCGCAGGACCACCTGTACGCCCGCGACGCGACGCGCCAGGTGCACGTCGTATTACACCCGGGGGCGGAGCGCGGCGAGCGGTATGCCATGCGCGTCATCCGCGAAGTCGTTCTCCGCTGCGCGGAAGATCGCGCCTGGACCACCTTCCATGCTGCCGCAGCAGCGGTCGATGGCCATGGAGTGCTGATCGCCGGTCCGTCGGGGGCGGGCAAGACCACCATGCTCGCCGCGCTGGCCGCGCACCGGCAGGCCGACGTGGTCGCGTCCGACCGCGCGATGCTCACCAAGGGCGCCTCGCACGTGGTCGGCGTGCCGATCTCGCTACGGATCGCGGGCGGCACCCTGTCCGCGCTCGGCCCACGCCAGAGTCTGCCACCGCATCAATCGCTGCCGGCCGACTTCGGTGATGCCCGCAAAGCCGCGTACACGCCGCACGACTTCGCCCACGCCTTCGCCGCCCGCGTGCAGGACAACGCCCCGCTTCGGCTCGTCGTCCTTCCTCAGCTCCACGACGACGACCGGAACCTGAGCGTCGCTTTCCCCGGTCCGGCGGTGGCCCGCGCCGCGCTTGCCGCTGTCTGCTGCACTCCCCACGACGAGGACTGGCTCCACCCGTGGTTCGCCGACCGTAACCGCTCTGTGGATGAGCTGGCCTGTCAAGCCACCGGTTGCCTGGAAGAACTGGTCGCCACGGTGCCGGTGATGGCGGTGACAGCCGGCGTCCGCGCCGTGGACCTGCTGGAACGGATCGCCGACGCCGTGGGCGGGAGTCTTCCGTGAGGCCCCAGCGGATCGCGCTGGTCGGGCCGGTTGCCTCGGGCAAGTCCACCCTCGCCGCCGCGATCGCCGCACACACTGGCCTGCGCCATGTCGACCTCGACGCCCTGTTCTGGGCGCCGAACTGGACTCCCGTCGACACCCCTGACTTCCACACCGCCGTGCGACACGCGCTCGCCGCCCAGGCGTGGGTAGCGGACGGCAACTACGGCGGAGACGTCGCCGAAAGCCTGTTAGAGCGCGCCGACCTCGCCGTCTGGCTCGACCTGCCGTTGCGGACCTGCCTGCCGCGTTTGATCCGTCGCTCGCTACGGCGGGCCGCCACCGGGCAGGAGCTGTTCGCGGGGAACCGGGAGACCTTCCGGCATCTTGCCTCCCGTGACTCGATCCTGTGGTGGGGCCCGGCCCACCATCACCGGCATCGCCGCCGCTGGGCCCAACGCCTCCACCCGCTCAAGGCCGGCGGCCTGCCCGTCCTTCGCCTCGACCAGCCGGCAGCCGTCGCACCGCAACTGCGAGCCCATGGCCTACTCGCCCCAGAGGAGGCATGACCCGTGATCGCCTCAGTCGTCCGCGTACCCTGGCACACCACCCACAGCGGCTACGACCGCCTCCTGGACCACCTCCCCGAAGTCCGCCGGATCACCCCGCCCACCAGACGCCTCGCCCAACACGCCGCCCAGCGCGCACATCGGCTGCTCCGACGCCGGTGCCCGCTGCCGTTCTACCCCGTCGAGCACTGCGCCACCGACCTCGCGCTGCTGGCCGCACGCGGCCCCGCCCACGTCCTATACGGGGACGAACAGTTCTACTTCTCCCGCCACCGCCACGGACCCACCGCCGTCACCTACCACCGGCCACCCGCCCACCTGGCAGCACTGATGCCGCCCGCCGCATGGCGCGACCTCGCCGCACGCGCCGACCAGATCATCACCCTCGACCCACACCAGCAGGCGTTCTTCGCCGACCTCGTCCCCGCCGAGCGAGTGCACGTGGTGCCGCACGGCATCGACACCGCCGCGTTCACCCCCGCCGACCGGACCGTCACCGACCGGCCGCTGGTGCTGACTGTCGGCTGGTGGTTGCGAGACTGGAAGGTTCTCGACGCGGTGCACGAACGCCTGAACCGTCGGCACGGCGCCGGCATCGACTTGACCGTCGTCACCCGGCAGGCCCATCGCCACCCGTGGCACCCGGCCGCCCGTGTCCTGCAGGGCATCAGCGAGCCCGCGCTGACCACCCTCTACCGTCAGGCCGCGGTCCTGCTGCTGCCGTTGAAAGACGCCACAGCCAACAACGCGCTGCTGGAGGCGCTCGCCTGCGGTACCCCGGTGGTCGCCACCGACGTCGGCGGCATCCGCCACTACGCGGGCAACACGCTCGCAGCCCTGCTTACCCCGCCGGGCGAACCGCCCGCCGCCACGGAAGCGGTCGAGACGATCCTCGCCGAGGTCGGAACCCCCGACCACGCCCTCCGGCGAACCGCTGCCCGTGAACTCGCGCAAACCTTCGCCTGGCCTGTCGTCGCCGACCAGGTGCGGGCCATCTACCGGCTGCTGGAGCAACAGTGACCGCCATAGGAGTCTGGCTGCACGTCGTTGTCCCCATCTTGCTGGTCGCCCTGCTGGCCCGCGCTCTGTGGGTGATCGTGGCGGTCGAGGTATGCGCCCGGTGGCTGCTGACCGCTCCGGCCCCCACCGGCACCGACCGTAGCCAGGCACCGTGGCTGGTGATCCTGCTGCCGATGCTGCGCGAGCAGAGCGTCGCCCCGGAGACGATCGCCGCGTTCACCGCACTGGAGTACCCGCACGGACGGGCCGCCGTCGTGGTCATCACCACCGAACGCGAAACCACCGCCCGCGCCCGGCACCGCAGCCAACTCCCGGCGCTGGCCGCCCACCAGCCACTGCGGGCCGAGCATCTGCGGGGCATCTTTCCCGCCACCCGATGCCGCGCTGTCGCCGAGGACGTCAGCGCCGCCCCGCCCAATGACCACTTGGCGATCCTGGCCGAACGGTTCGACGCCGAACCCACCACCGCCGAGGTCGTCGCGGCCCTCACCGCCGACCAACCGGCCAACCGGCTGCCGTTGGTACACCTGCACCAGCCCGACGTCGGCGGGCGCAAGGCCGGCCAGCTGAACTTCGCCCTCGACCACCTTGACCAGGTGCTCGGCCCGCTCGGCTGGCACGACACCGACGACACGAACTCCACCTTCGCCGTCGTCTACGACGCCGACGCGATCCCCGACGCCCGCACACTCCACGCCTTCGCCAACGCTGTCGCCACCCGCATCGCCCACACCGGCACAACCCCGGCCCTCATCCAGCAGCAGCGACTGCCGCTGCTGGGCCGCCGACCCTTCCCTAACGGTCCGATCGGCCTGCTACTCACCGGCGAGTGGGCGTACCAGCTGCGGCGCTCCCTCGGCATCGAACTCGCCCGCATCCGCCTCCACGCATACCTGTTCAGCTCCCCGCTACCGCCGTGGCTACGTACATGGCTACGTCCCATGGTCTACGCCGTCGGCTGCGGCATGGCCGTCCATCTCCCGACCATCCGCGCACTCGGCGGCTTCCCCGAACCCATGGAAGACCTCGGCACCGGACACCGACTCTCCCTACTTGGTGCCCAGCTGACCGCCACCACCGTCGCAGTCCTGGACGAGCCCTACACCGAGCCGACCGGGCTGGCCAACCTCCACGCGCTCGCGTTCACCGCCTCCGCCCGCCCCGACCGCCACGCCCAAGCGGTCGCCCACCTACCCGCCACGATCTCCCGCCCGGCCAAGGCCCTCCTCATCACGCGAGAGTGGGCAGACGAAGCCGCCTGGCTGATCGGTGCTCCTCTGGCCGCCGCAGCCGTCGCCTGCGCCTGGTGGGCCGGGCCTCAATGGGTCGCCATCGCGGTCCTCGGAATCCTGCTCCACGGCCCCCTGCTCACCGCGCGGCTGCTGGCCCTCGCCCCCGTACTGCACGCTGCCGTCCGCCCGCCCCGCTCCGCCGACCGGTTGCCGCTGGCGTCGCCCCGTCATCCGGTCGCCGTGATCGCGGCCAGCCCGCTCCAGCCGTTCGTCCGGATGGCCGGCCCCTGGAAACTGATCTTCCGAAAGGTCACCAGACGACACCGCGGCTTCGGCAAGACTGAACGCTGACACCCCTCACCTGCCTACGTCGAGCAAGGAGACCACCTCGTGGCCGAGCATGTGACCCCGACCATCCGCACCTCCGCCAAGTCCGTCGTCATCCACAACGGACGCGTCCTTCTCCAACGAGCCGCCTGGGAAGGCATGGACTGCTACTTCCTGCCCGGCGGCGGTCAACACCCCGGTGAACCCCTCGACGCCGCCGCACGCCGCGAAGTCCATGAAGAGACCGGACTGACCGTGCGAGTGGTAAGCCTGCTCTGGCTGCGCGAGTACATCGGCGCGAACCACGAACACGCCGACACTGAAGCCGACACCCACCGCATCGAAGCGATCTTCCACTGCACGCCGGAGGGGACGCCGGGCCAGCTCAGCGGCCACGCCGAAGACGACCTGCAAACCGGACTGGAGTGGGTCGAACTGGAAAAGGTGCCAGGCCTTAACTTGCTGCCCCACGCCCTGCGACAGCCAATCGCTGCCCTCGCCTACGGCGAACCGCGCACCGGCTACCTCGGCGACGTCGCCTGACCACCGTGGTGGCAATCGACGGCAGAGTCTCCGACGTTGCCCGCGAACTCACCACCGGCCAGGCCAACCGAGTCTGGTACGTCAACGGGTCAACGCCATACGTACTCAAGCATTACGGCATCGCCGCCCGCGCCGCCAACGAAGCCGCCGCCCTCACCCTCCTGGCCGCCCACCGCGCACCCGCACCCCGACTCCTGGCCGCCGACCCACGCGCAGCACCGCCGTGGGCCGCACAAACCGCCGTCCATGGCCCACCCGTAACGCCTGACCAGTTCCTCGACCGGATCGCCGAGCCCCTCGCCGTCATCCACCGCATCCCTGGCCCGCACGCCGGCCGCCTCGCCGGCGCACGCCGCTATCGGGCCTGGCGCGCCTACCTCCACAACCGGCTGCATACCTACACCGACGCAGCGCCGCACCTCGTCCCCGTCGCAGCCGCCATCCAGCGCGAACTCGACACCACCGACCTGGACATCGAGCCGAGACTGCTCCACCACGACCTGCAGGTCGGCCATCTCCTCCACATACCCGGAGGACTGCTGCTCGACTGGGAACTCGCCGCCTACGGCGACCCACTATCCGACCTGGCCCGCCTCGCTGTCCGCCTTCAACTACCCGATCCCACCGACCTGCTCTCCCTCACCTACCGGCCGCACCCCACCGACGCCCACCGCCTCGTCCTGTACTGGCGCGTCCACCAACTCGCCGACGCCGCCCTCAACACCGACCCACTGATCCACAGCCAAGCCAACACGCAGCTTGCCGCCATGACCGCACCCGGATAAGGCTGGGCGATAGCCCGGGCGAGCGCCAGTGCGTAGTCGGCTCACCTGGTAGCCCGATTTCAGCACCGTTGCGTTTAGCGCCGTGAGCTCGACCGATCTCCAGCATCACCCGCTCATGCTCGCGACCCAGGGGGACCTGGTTCGGCCGTGAAGCGCTCCTTGTGATCGTCGATCGTGGCGGTCACTTTGTCCGGGGACGGTCGGCGAAGTCGGCCCAACCCGAAGGAGTCCATCGACCGGTTCATATTCAAGGCACATGCGGCCACTGTCATCGTCCGATTGGCGCTGGTGTGTTGGCCGCTCGTGGGGATGGGCGTGGGAGATTGGCCAACATCCCCTTCGGTGGGCTGAGTGAGTGCCGCTTGATCGGCTAGCGACTGATGCTGGACAGTGGCGATACGCCCACGTCCGGGCGATTGCTGCTTCAATCGGCGGCTCGCCAAGATGGGTGCTTCCGCCATCTCATGTTAGGCGAGTCGTTGGTCTTTTCTCTTTCGGAGTTTCCGACTGATCGGGTGGTGTGGATCAAGTGCTTCCACCCGAACGACTTGGAACCTGTGGTAGCGGCTGCACCGCCCGATGCGCCGGCGGTCATCTTCCAAAGGACGGCAGGGTCTTGGAGTCAGAGCGCGACAGTGACTTCCAGCCTGGACGAGATGGAGGCCGTTGCCGGTCAACTATTTCCTGCTTGGCTCCCGGGAGCCGAAGGCATCACGACGTCGGCCGGCGCCGCGCGGACCGCCGTCAGTGCGCTCGCGGTTGCGCATGCCGCCGACACCGCCCAGTACGGCCCCTTTCTCGTTGACTTGGCGACCGGCGCCTTGGCCGGGCCAGGACCGCATACGCGGCGACATCAGGCCGAGGTGCGGGCGCTGGGGCTGGGCCGGGTGCTCGCGGCCGGCTTCGGGCGGCCCGCATGTGCGTTGCTCCTGCGACCGCCCGACGACCTTGATGAGCGTGGAGCGTTGGCCCTGGTGGGAGCGGCACGGTGGCTGGTCGACCACGGTCGGTTCGGCGTGTGGATCTGCGGTGGATCGCTGCCGGCCGTTGACTTCCTGCCGGAAGTCGTGATGGCGCGAGCCGTCCCGGATTCCTCGGTCGTACGCCCCGTGCCGGAAGTCTCCAACGCCCGCCTCGGCCAGCCGGTTGAAGGGCTGCCGCGCCGGGAGGCGCGAGTCGGTAAACCACGGCATCTCAGTGTCGTTGGCAGGCCGCATCCCACGAGCCGCACCGAAGTGGTGCTTGAAAACGCCCTCGTCAGCCGCCCTTGGGCGGCCGGCCGGGCGTGGAATTCCACCGTCAGGCCGGGCCCGCTGGTCAACCCTGTTCGAGTCGACCTCCTGTGGAAACGGGAGCGGTGCATTGTCGAGATCGACGGCGACGATCACAGGGCGGCGGGCAAGTACGCCGATGATCGACACCGCGACGTGATGCTCCAACTCAACGGGTACGCCGTACTCCGCTTCACCAACACGCAGGTGCTCGACGACATCGAGAACGTGCTCGCACTTCTTCAACAGTTCCTCGCCAACCGTAGGCGGGCCGGGAAAGGAAACTGACATGCCGGACGAACACTTGACGACGGTCGAGACGGCTGCGCTCCTAATTCTCATGGCCGAGGCAGGCCAGGTTTCTAATGTGAGCCTGACGCAGGACCACCGCTGTCAGCTGAAGAAGGGGTCGCGGGAAAAGCTGGAGCGGTTGAAGCTGATCGAGGTCGAGCGTCCCTCGGGCCGGCTCGTGCTGACGCTGGGCGACAAGGGCTGGGCGCACTGCCGTACTCAGCTTGACGGTGGCTCGGCACCACCTGGTTCAGGTGCTGTCGGTGGCGCCCTCTACGCCGTGCTCCGGCGGTGGGGTCACTTCCTGGCTGCGCAACGATCCAGCCTCGATGAGTTCGTCGTCATGTCGAACGCCCCCGCCGCTACCGGTGCGCCGGCCCGGGAACAGGCGCTGGTCGAGCAGGACGTGGAGGAGCGCGTGCGTGCGGCGTACCGGATGGTCGCTCCTTGCGCTGGCGATCTGGTGAGCCTCGCCGACCTGCGTGACCTGGTCGGCGACCTTGTCCCGGCCGACGTTGACGCGGCGCTGCGTCGGCTCAACCGCCAGCGGGGCGTCACCTTCGTGCCCGAAGCGAACCAGAAGATTCTCGATGCGCGTACCCGGGCCGCGGCGGTGGTGATCGGCGATCAGCCCAAGCATTCGATTTCGATGGGGGCGTCGTGACCGAGGCAATGCTGAAAGCGCTCGCGCATCTGCAGTTCAACTACACGCCAACCAGGAACGACGTCTGGCACCCGCAGCGGTTCCACGTCGACGGCCTTCACCCGGGCGTTCTCGCGACCATCCTTGACGGCTTGTCCGCGGCGGAGCGGAGCCCGGACGCCAGCCCGATCGGCGTCGCGGTGCGGGGTCAACGTGGTGCCGGGAAGACCCATCTGCTCAGTCGGGTCCGCGAGCTGACCCAGCTCAGGGGAGGCTACTTCTTCCTGGTCAACCTGCTCGACGCCAACACGTTCTGGCGAAGTGCCGCAGCGTCGATGGTCGACGGCCTGAACCAGCCCGTCGACGACGAAGGTTCGACGCAGCTGCACGCGTTCCTGCAACGTCTCAGCGACGCGCTCGACCTTCCCGTGGTGACCCGGATGGCGGTAACGGGTCGAGCACCGATGACCCTGGACAGGTTGGACGCGTTCGTGACCGCCCTGGGCAGCCTGAGTCGCCAGATCGCGATCGGGTGCCGGGACACCGCCCGCGCGCTGGCCCTGCTCGCCGGCACAGACCAACGGGTGCAGGACATCGCGATGTCGTACCTGCTCGCCGGCGATGAGGCGGAAGCCGGTGAACGGGCCGCGTGGGGCATCCGGCCGGCCCGGCGCCTGCCGCAGGAGCTCGTCTCGGACGTGTCTCGCCTTCTCGCGCTCACCGGGCCCTCGGTCATCGCGGTGGATCAGGTCGATGGCCTCATCGCACAGGTGGCGAACCGGAGTCACGTCTCCACCAAGCCCACCGAGGCCGACGCGGACGGTTGGCACGCGGCGGTGTTACTCGACCAGGTCGCCAGCGGCCTGATGGAGCTGCGCGAGATGACCCGGCGCACGGTAACCGTTCTCGCGTTGCTGCCCGTTTCGTGGGCGTTGATCAAGAGCAACGCGGTCGACACCGTACAGGATCGGTTTCGTGAGACGGCCACGCTCGAGTCGATCCCGGACGCCGACGTCGGCCGGGCCCTGATCGAGCGCCGGCTCGCGGCGCACTACGAAGAGGTCGGCTTCGTGCCACCGTACCCCACCTGGCCGGTGCACCCCGAGGCGTTCGCCGACGCCGCCGACTTCACGCCGCGACAGCTGCTCATCAACGTCGAGCGGCACATCCGCTCGTGCGTGCTCAACGGCGAGGTCACCGAGATGACCACGCTCACGGCCGCAGCCGAGACACCGGCGCCGATGCCAACGCCGGCCGACCGCTCGTCACTCCGGCTTCTGGACGAGCGGTACACGGCGCTGCGGGCACAGGCGCAGGTAACCGGGTTGCTCGACCCGGCCAACGAGGATACGGAGGTGCCGTCCCTACTGGCCGCCGCCTTGGACGCGTGGATCAGGGAGGGCGCAGACGCGGACTTCGACCAGGACACGATCCCGCTGCGAAAGCCTCCGCTGCACGCACGGCTCCGGCGGACGCTGGACGAGGGAACCGGGGACGAGGCCCACTGGGCCTTTCGGGCCATCGCGGAGCAGCACTACAACGCCGAGCTGGCACGGCTGCGCAACGCGTGCGTGACCGCCGGCCTGGCCCACGGAGTCGCCCAGCGGCGGCTGTTCGTCCTGCGCAACGACGAGTGGTCGGACAGTCCCAGGCGGCGCCGGGCAGTCGAGGAGTTCGCCGCGGCCGGCGGGCGGACGCTGCCGCTTGGCGAGGACGACCTGCGCAGCCTGGTCGCGCTACGGACCTTGCTCGCCGAGGAGCCGGACGGCCTTCAGGCCTGGCTGGTAGACCGCCGCCCGGCCTCGCGCACCGCCCTGCTGGCGACCGCGCTCGCCGACGCCGGCCGCGAGCCACCCGCCGGATACGAGCCACCCGGCGCGGATGTGCCGTCCGCTTCGTCCTCGGTCGACGGGATCGACACCGTGACCGCCGGGGCGGACGTCGCACCGACCAGTCCGGCGGACGCTGACCCGCCCGAGCGGATCGAAGCGCTCGTGGAACATGACACCGCTACCGAACACGTCGCGGTGGCGGCACCGGCCGGGGTATACCTCCGGGTGGGTGTCGACTTCGACCAGGGCGACCCCATCCACGTGGAGTTGGCCGCGCTACGCAAGCACATCGCCATTTTCGCCGGCTCGGGATCTGGCAAGACCGTCCTGATCCGGCGGCTGGTCGAGGAGTGCGCGCTGCTCGGCGTCTCCGCGATCGTCCTGGACCCGAACAACGACCTCGCGCGCCTCGGTGATGCCTGGCCGGATGAGCCACCGGCGTGGGGCGACGCCGACGCTCAGGCGGCGGCCGACTACCTTGAGTCGACGGACGTCGTGGTCTGGACGCCGGGGCGGGAGAGTGGCCGGCCGCTGACGTTCCAGCCCCTGCCCGACTTTAGCGGTGTGCGCGACGACCCCGACGAGTTCACCCAGGCGGTCGACAGTGCGGTCGACGCGCTGGCACCGCGCGCGCAGGTAGCCGCCAACACCGCCAAGGCAATGCGGGGCCAGGCGGTGCTGCGGCAGGCGCTGCGGTACTACGGCCGACACGGCGGGCCGGCGAGCCTGGGCGGCCTGATCGGCTTGCTGCGGGAACTCCCCGAGGGGGTGAGCGAGCTGGCCGGTGCGCCGGCGATCGCCGCCGACCTGGCGGAGAACCTGGAGGCCGCCCGGATCAACGACCCGCTCTTCGGTGGTACGGGGGAGTCGGCCGACCCGGGCACGCTGCTGACGCCGGCACCGGGCAAGCGCGCCCGCGTCTCCATCATCAGTTTCGTCGGGCTGCCAGGCGAGGAGAAGCGGCAGGGCTTCGTCAACCAGCTCCAGATGGCCCTTTTCTCCTGGATCAAGCGTAACCCGGCCGGCGACCGGCCGCTGGGCGGACTGCTGGTGATGGACGAGGCGCAGACGCTGGCGCCGTCCGGCCCGGTCACGGCCTGTACGCGCAGTACGCTGATGCTCGCCTCTCAGGCCCGCAAGTACGGCCTCGGCCTGGTCTTCGCCACCCAGGCGCCCAAGGGCTTGCACAGCCAGATACCGGGCAACGCGGCGACGCAGTTCTTCGGGCTGCTCAACGCGCCGGTGCACATCGAGGCGGCCCGCGAGATGGCCCGATTCAAGGGCGGCGACGTGCCGGACATCTCGCGGTTGAGCAGCGGTCAGTTCTACGTGGCAGTCGAGGGGCAGCCGTTCCGCAAGGCCTGTACGCCGCTCTGCCTTACCCACCACCCCGCCAGCCCACTGCCCACCGAGGACGTCGTCGCTCTCGCTCGGCCGGCATCGTCCCCACCGGATGATGCGACGCCGGCCAGATGAGCGGGGCCGTCGAAGGTGCGGGGGTGGGGTGCAGCTTCTTACCGTGCGAGAGACGGCGCGAGCCACCCTCAATGAAGGACGCCCCACCCACTTGCCAGTTTGAGCCACCAAATCAAGATCAGGCAATCCGTGCATGGCTAAAAGACAGTGGTCGTCGGTGTTGGCGGACTGGAAGTCCGTCAGCAAAGCCGCATAGCGAAGAAAGGTGGCGTAATGCGGCCGAAAGCTGTCGAAGTTGACGAGTGACGCTGGATGAGGTCTCTCTTATCCGGATCCGCAAGCGGTAGTGCTGGAAGGAAGTCTGAATGCGTTCGTTGGATCTTGCTACCTTGCTCGCCGCCGGGTCGCCCGGCGGGTCCAGTTGCCTCACGTCGGCCACAACGCTGGAGCCGGCCGGTGGGCGGCACACATCGGTTGCTCCGGCCAAGTTCGCCGAGCGGGGCCGGAAGGGGGGCGTGTACGCGTACGAGCAGCGTTACCTCGGTAACGAAAGCCGCTACGCGGTGGTGATCGACTCGAAGCAGTCGCAGCTCAACCGGGCCGAGCAGGCGCTGGCCCAGGCCGTCGAGGACGGACATCCGCTGCTGTCCCGGGCGCCGCATGTGCGGGTCACCTACGAGCGTGATGGTGCGGTCGAGCACTACTACGATCTCACGCTGCCGCACCGCGTGTTCGACGGGCACATCCGCGCCGGCACGATCGATGGGCAACCGACCACGCAGACGGCGGCGTACCGGGCGGTCCGAGACGCCAGCCCGGCCAACGCGCGGGCCCTGCTGGAGACGAGCCCGGTGACCCTTGTCTTCGGCGGCTGGGATTCGAGCCGGCGCAGCCGGCAGGGCCGCTGGCGGAGCGCACTGGTCGGGGAGATCGTCGGCTTCGTCTCGGCTAGCCGCGACCAGACCGGTGTGCTGAGGAAGCCCGATCCTGGGCTGCGGGGCGGCGCGCGGGTCGACCCGGTCGGCATGCAGGTAAACCTCGGCAAGAAGGCGATGACCGAGATGGCCGACCGGCAGCAGGCGGAGTTGAGCCCGGCCACCTACGGCGAGATTGTCAAAGCTGCCAGTGCGATCAAGCCCGGCGACGCGAAGTCGGCGTCCGCGCTCGGCCTGGGTGGTATCCCGCCGACGCTCGACCAGTTGGCTGGCGTCGCCTGCGACACCATCATCCGTACGCATGTGCTGTCCTTCGCCACGCTGCGGCAGATGCGGTTCGGGGCCGGTGTCGAGGGCGACGCTGCCTGCCGGGCGCTGTTGGCCGCGCTGGCGCTCAACGCGCTCGCCCGCTCCGATGCCGAGCTGTACCTGCGGGCCAACTGTGACCTTGTCGAGGCGGAGCTGCCGAAGGTCCGGCTCGACCAGCGGGGCGGCGCGTTCCTGGATGTCGAGCCACTCAGCATCGACGCCGCCGACCTGCTGCTGAGCGAGGCACTCGCGCATGCCGAGAAGGTCGCCGACGTCGCGTGGTCGGGTCTGGCGATGCGGGTTACCGGCAACCCGGACATCGTCTCCGGTGCGGTCGAGACGGACGACAACTCGTGAGCTTCGCCATCGTCGCCGAGCCCCTGCTCGGTGTCTACAAGGGGCACGTGGGCAGCGGTCAACTCGACCCGCTGCCGTCGCCGGCCCGCCTGCACGCCGCCCTGCTCTGCGCGGCGGCACAGGGCGTCCGGGCGGTCGCCGATGAGGACGGGCTGCGACCCTGTGACGCGGACCGCGAAGCGTTGCGCTGGCTGGAGGCGAACCCGCCGGACGGCCTCGCCGTGCCGGAGACGCTGCGTAACGGCGGTGCGGCGACGGCGTACCGAAAGGAGGGGCTGGTCGTCAGGGAGGGCCGCAACCCGTTGTCGGAGAAGCTGGTCGGCAAGCCGGCGGTGACCGGCGTCGCGGTGGCCGGACGTTTCGCCTGGACGTGGGAGCAGGATCCCCCCGAGCCGGTGGCCGCCGCGCTGACCGAGCTCTGCCCCGAGGTGCCGTACCTGGGGACCAGCGAGTCGCCGGTGCGGCTCGCGGTGGCCGCCGCCGAGCCGACCCACCGCCTCGACCGGGAGGCCGACCTGTTCACCGGGGAGGGCCTGGACCTCGCGGTGGCCACCCCCGGCCGGGTGGACGTTCTGGAGGCGTCGCACCGCGACACGTCGGTCGCGCCGCCGTTGAAAGCCGATGCACACCGATCGAGCGAGAAGACCGCGGCGCCACCGGTGATGACGACCGGCCTCGCGCTCGGCCGGTACGCCCGGCCGGAGCCGCCGCCCCCGCCCACGCCGTGGACGTCGGTGCTGCTGTTCCGGGTTGACCGGCCGATCCCTGCGGAGCGGCGGGTGCGGTACGCGATCGCCGTGCACCGCGCGCTCGTCGCGCTGGTCGGCGACGGCGCGCCCGCGGTCCTGACCGGCGCCTATGAACCGGGCGTGCCGCGGCCCAGCAACCGGTGCGCGATCCAGTTCCTCGATCCCGACGCGCCACACGTCGGCGGTACCGCGTTGGCGTTGCTGCTGCCGGCGGAGGCGAGCGACGTCGACCTCACCCTGATCCGGATGGCGGTGCAGCGGCTGAGGCACGTCAAGGTCGCTGATGGTCCGTTCGCGGTCGATCCGCCGGTGGAGATCCCGGCCGACACGTTCTGGCCGGAGCCGGCCGCCGGCACCGAACGGTGGTGGCAGACCGAGCCGGTCGCCGTGCCCGACAGCCGGCCGCCGCGCGGCGGACGCTGGTCACTCGCCGACGCCGCCGCGCTGTCGGTCGCGCTGGTCTGGCGGCACGAGATCTCCGCGCCGGGGCGAGGCGACGCGCGTTACCGGGCACTGGCCGAGGCGGCCGCCGGGCGCGGGGTCCGGGTCGCATCGGCGGTACGGGTGATGGACGGTGACGTCGGCCGCTACGTGCACAAGGTGCACCCGGACACGGTGATCCAGCCGTACCGGGCGGTGCTGAGCCTCGGTGGCCTGACCGGCCCTCGGACGATCGCCGCCATCGGGCAGAGCCGGCACTTGGGCGGTGGCCTGCTCGTGCCGAGAGACCTGCCGTCCGACATCGTGCGGAGGCTGGCCCGGTGAGCCTCGACCGCGCCGACTTCGGCGCCTTCTTCGCTGCGGTTCGTGGTGGACACCGGCCGTTCCGATGGCAGGAACGGTTGCTCGACCACATCCTGCGCACCGGCCGGTGGCCGGACCAGCTCGTCGCCCCGACCGGGGCGGGCAAGACGAGCGTCATCGACGTACACGTGTTCGCGGTGGCGCTGATGGCCTCCGGCCACCCGGTCCGGGTGCCGCGCCGGCTGGCCCTCGTGGTGGACCGCCGGGCCCTCGTCGACGACCAGCACGAGCACGCGACGACAGTCGCCCACCAGTTGGCGGAGGCCCGGGGAGGCAGGAGCGTCCTGGCCCGGACAGCCGACGCGCTCGACTCGCTGCGCGTGGGGTTCAAGGATCGGGCCGGCCCGCTGTCGACGGCACTGCTGCGGGGAGGCGCGCCCCCGTCGCGGGAATGGCTGGACGACCCGGTCGGCTGCGCCGTGCTCTGCGCCACACCTGACATGTGGGGCTCCCGGCTGCTGCTGTCCGGCTACGGGTCACGGGCGCAGGCGTGGCCCCGCGAGGCCGGTCTGCTCGCGTACGACACCGTCGCGGTCGTCGACGAGGCGCACCTGTCCCAGCAACTGGTGACCACCGCCCGCCGGGTCACCGAGCTGGCCGTGGTCGCCGAGGAACCGCTCGACGTGCCGGTCCTCCAGGTCGTCGAGACCACCGCCACGCCCACCGCCGACGCCGGAGTGGCGGTCGGCGTCGAACAGGACGACCTGGAAGTGGACGAGGCGTTGCGGCAACGGCTGACCGCGCCGAAGCCCGTCACCCTGCTGCCACTTGCGTCCTGGCCAATCCCGCACAGCGGCTCGGCGCGCAAGGCGGGCGTCACGGCGTTGGCGAACGAGGCGGTACGGCTCCGCGAGGCGTACGGCCCAACGGTCGGATGCTTCGTCAACAGCGTCGCGGTCGCCGCCGCCGTCGCCGAAGAAATGCGAGCGCGTGGCATGGAAACGGCGCTGATCTGCGGGCGGCTGCGGCCGTACGACATCGACCGCCTGAGACCGCCGAAGTCGACGCTGCTCACCATCGCCGGCGACCCGAAAGTCGACGTCCTCGTGAGCACCCAGAGCCTGGAGGTCGGGGTCGACCTTGACCTGGCCGCCGCGGTGACGGAGCTGGCGCCCGGCGGGGCCATCGCCCAGCGGGCCGGCCGGGTCAACCGGCTCGGGCTGCGCACGACGACGGCGGTCACCGTGGTGGTGCCGGCGGCCGACCTGCCCGCCGGGGCCCAATCCGGGCCGTACCAGCGCGCAGAGCTGGCGGCGGCCTACACCTGGCTGCAGCGGCAATCCGCCGATCCGGCCGGCCTGGCACCGTGGGCACTGCGTGAGCCTCGGCCGCCGGTCCCGGCGCTGAGACGGGATCTCCTGCAGCGCCTGGAACTGGCCCAGACCTGGCACCTCGCCCGGACCAACGACAAGCTCGCCGCCCCCCAAGACGACCTCGACCTGTGGCTCTCCGACAACCTCGACGAGCCCGATCACGAGATCGGCATCGTCGTCCGGCGCGCGCTGCCGGCCGACGAGTCCGACGCCGTGCGGCTGATCGAGAAACTACCGCCTCGGGAGCACGAGGTGTTTCCGGTCTCGATCCGGCAGGCGGCAAAGGTCCGGGAGCGGCTGAAGCCGGGCTCGGTGTTGGTCCGGCCCGGCGACGACGCGCCGCGCCCACTGTCCGACGGCGACCGGCTCCGGCCCGGCGACCAGCTCGTCATCGACGACACCACCGAGCTGTTCACCGCCGGGGCCGTCGACCCGGAAGGCAGCGGGCGGGTCGGCGACGCGCTCGACGCGCTCGACGAACCGAAGCCGGGTGAGGTCGTGCTCCGGATCGAGCGCGACACCGCCGCTCACCGCCGGTTCCTTGATGCGGTGACCGCCGCTACCGACTACCCGGCCGAGCCCGAACCGCAGGAGGTCGCCCGGCTGCTCCGCGTACACCGTGAGGAGTTGGCACCGCGACCGATGGTCGTGGCGGCGGCCGGCCTGCTCGACCGGCCGGAGGACGAGCCGGCCGGGG
Source organism: Micromonospora sp. NPDC048999 (assembly GCF_040649295.1). Classification (NCBI taxonomy): domain Bacteria; kingdom Bacillati; phylum Actinomycetota; class Actinomycetes; order Micromonosporales; family Micromonosporaceae; genus Micromonospora; species Micromonospora sp. NPDC048999. The sequence goes on from NZ_JBEZFI010000021.1 coordinate 26,770, forward strand.
CTGAGGTGACGCCGCACTGGCAGGATTCGGACGACGGCGAACCGGAGCTCGTCCGGCTGATCGTCGTCGACCTCCGCGAGGCGACCGTTGACGCGGAACTGCGGCAGACATGGACCCCGCGCCGCAAACCCGTCACACTCCGCCGGCACGCCGACGCCGTGGCGGAACGGGCCGAGAGCGTTGCCACCCGGCTCGGCCTCGCCGCCGAACTGGTGGAGGCACTCCGCCTCGCAGGCGCTCACCACGACGACGGGAAGGCGGATGACCGGTTCCAGCGTTCGTTGCGGGCCGGCCCTGCCCCTGAGGAGCCGCTGGCCAAGAGCGGGGTGCGGGACGCGTGGAGGATCAAGCGGCTCCGCGACGGTTCGGGCCTGCCGACCCGCTGGCGGCACGAGCAGCTCTCCGTGGTCCTTGCCTGGCCCGCGCTGTCCGCCATGGACGACGTGTGCCGGGATCTGGCTGCTCGACTGATCGGCACCAGCCACGGCCACGGCCGGCACGGCTTCCCGCACACCAGCAAGCAACTGGTCGACAACGCCGACGAAATCGCCGCCACGCTGTTCGACGAGGGTTTGTGGGACGAGTTGATCGAACGTACACACATCCGTCTGGGGGTGTGGGGCTGCGCCTACCTGGAAGCGCTGCTCCGCGCGGCCGACGGGCAGGTCTCCGCGGAGGGATCATGACCGACTTCGTACTGGCGACCGCCGAGCCGACGACGATGCTGTCGCACCTGGCGCTGTACGGGCTCGCCGCGATCGTCGAGGACAGCGGGCTGAACGGCGTCAGGCTGTCGTGGACCGCAGGCATGACACCCCGGCCGGTGCTGAGCGCGCCGGATGCCACACCGGAGACGGTCGGCGAGATCGTGCGCCGGCACGCGGCCCGGCACGACACTCCGGAGAGCTGGCCGAGCCGGCAGATCAGCGAAGGCGAGCAGCGAGCGCTGATGAGTCCCCGGATCAGCGGCATCTCCAGCAGCGAGGGCTGGCGCTCACTCCAGGACCGGCGGCACCACGTCCTCAACCGGCTCACCGACGCGCGGGCACTGCTCGACCTCCGACTGATCGCCGCGCTAGGGGAGCCGAGCTACTGGAGCAAGAACCGCAAGGGCGATCGGCTCCAGGACGACGGCGCCAGCCGGCTGGAGATGCAGCCCCGCAACCAGGGATCCGAGTTCGTCGGCAACCGCATCCGCCCGCTCGCCGCGGCGATCGCTGCCCGGACCGCCGTCGCGGTCAGCGACGGACTGCTTGGCCGCAGCGCCCGCGATGAGATCGGCAAAGACCGACCGGACAGCCGTACGCCTACCGGATTCGCCGCACCGGGGCCGACCGACAACGCAGTGGCCTGGTGTGCGCTGTGGGGCATCTCGCAGTTTCCCATCGCGCAGCGCACGAACGGATTCGCCATCACAAGCGGCCACCTCGGCCGGGGAACATCCGGCTACTTCTACGTACCCGTCTGGGACGGCCGGTGGCGAACGGCCCGTCACCGTAGCATCGTCGCGAGCGAACAGCTGTCCCAGTTCGCGTCGACCGGACTCTCTTCGGACAGCACCGGGCGCGTTTCGGACGACGACGTATCCAGCGGTGAGGCAGCCCGCCAGTGGCTGGTGAAGCGGGGGGTCACCGCGGTCGTGCGGTTCCCGGTGCACCGGTTCGGCAGCGACAGCGCACCCGAACGCCGGGCAATGCTCGGTGCGCTGCTCAAAACCGGTCGCCGCTGATGCCCGAGCTGATTCCGATCAGCCTGGTGGCGCACCAGGCATTCTGTCCGCGCCGGGCCTGGCTGGAGGCGGTGGGGGAGACGACCGACACGCACCAGATGGCGATCGGCACGCAAGCACACGCCCCGGCCGACGACCCGACCGGGTCGCGGTCCCGGCGCTACCGGGCGGTCGACGTGATCAGCCACGACCTCGGCGTTATCGGGCGCTGCGACACCGTCGAACTCGACGAGAACGCCGCGATGACAGTTGTCGAGCACAAAGCCACTCCGGTCCGCCGCCGGCCCGAAGTCACCGAACCGATGCGAATCCAGGTCGCCCTCCTGGCCGGCGCACTGGCCGACATGGGTTACCCGGTGTCCGGGCAGGCGATCTACTTCATCAACCACCGCACCCGGGTGGACGTACCTCTCTCCCCGGAGGACAAAACCCGCGCACGGGACATGGTAGCGGCCACCGCGCGCACCCTCGCCGCCGAGCAAGCTCCACCTCCGCTCGAAGACGATCGGCGCTGCTCCCGCTGTTCGCACATCACCGTCTGCCTTCCCGACGAACGCCCGCTCGCGCCGGTGACCCGCAGGATCGTCGTGGCCGATCCGGACACGCAGATCCTGCACCTGACCACACCGGGCTCGCGGGTGTACGTCGACCGTGGGCGGATCGAGGTCAGCAAGAGCGGCGAGAAGCTCGGCACGTTCCCGATCGAACGCGTGCAGGGCGTGGTGGTGCACGGCAACGTCGACCTCTCCAGCGGACTCATTCGGGAGGTGTTGTGGCGCAGCCTGTCCGTGGTCTGGTGCACCAGCTCGGGTCGGGTCACCGGATGGGCCAGGGCAGCCCAAGGACCAAACGGCGGTCCGCGACTGCTCCAACACGTTGCATCCCACAATGGGCGCATCGACCTGGCCCGACAGTTCGTGGCCGCGAAGGTCGCCAACCAGGCGACACTGCTGCGCCGGCACGGCGACGCCCCGGCTGCAGTGGCACGGTTGCGAGAGCTGCAGCGGGAGGCTCTCGACGCGCCATCATTGACCGACCTCTTCGGTATCGAGGGCGATGCCGCAGCGCGCTACTTCGAGCATTTCCTCACCATGCTTCGGTCGAGAGTCGTAGCAACCGAAGGGCTGACCTTTTCCGTGCGGACACGACGCCCCGCCCGTGACCCGATCAACGCCGCGTTGAACTTCTGCTATGGCTTGCTGACCGCGGATACCCTGCGGGCTGTCGTCGCCTGCGGACTCGACCCGCACGCCGGATTCCTGCACAGCAGCGGACGCAACAAGCCGGCGCTGGCGCTCGACCTGGTCGAGGAATTCCGGGCCCCGGTAGCCGATTCGGTCGTCATTAACGCATTCAACAACGGCGAGATCCACGCGCGAGATTTCACGACTGCGCTCGGGACCACGCGCATTGGCGAGCGCGGGCGCAAGGCCCTCATCTCCGGCTACGAGCGCCGCGTCACCGGCACTTTCCGTCACCCAATATTCGGGTACGACGTGACGTGGCGGCGCGCAATGGAGATTCAGGCACGACTCGTTCTGGGAGTGATCGACGGAACGCAGCCCCGATACCAGGGCATCAAAGTCCGATGAGCCTGGACGACGTACGGCGCTACCTCATTGCGTACGATGTCTCGGACGACGTCCGCCGAACGAAGGTGGCCAAGAAGCTTGAGTCATACGGTGACCGCGTACAGTACAGCGTGTTCATCGTGGACGCCCGTCCGGCAAAGATCCTGCGGCTTCGTACCGAGCTCATCGACCTGATCGACCAAGGCACGGATTCCGTCCTGTTCTGCAGCCTGGGCACTCTGCGCGACAACCACCGTCGATCGCTCGACGTGATCGGCCGCAGCCGCACCATCACCGGTCACGGACCAGCAATCCTCTAGACCACCGGCGAAGCCCCCGTCGTCCCGCCCGCGAGCATGCACCCGTCGCGAAGGTGTTTGCCCAGCTCACGCGCCTTAACCGCAGGACGATGTGGCCTCCGGGGCACCACTCCGACCACAAAAGGCGCACCCTTCGCAGCAGACCGACCTAACCGCAGTTCAAGACGGATAAAATCTCGACCCAGCCGCAGCTCCCACCGGAGCTGCCCTTCATTGAGGGGGAATGGCCGGTCAAGAACGGTCTGAACCCGGCTACTCGCCGCAGCTCCCACCGGAGCTGCCCTTCATTGAGGGGTCCTGCTGATCCTCGTCGGCGGCTGCGGCATCCCGAGCCGCAGCTCCCACCGGAGCTGCCCTTCATTGAGGGAAGGCGACGCTGGTGGAGACGAAGAAGGAGACCGTCGCCGCAGCTCCCACCGGAGCTGCCCTTCATTGAGGGGTCACCGAAGGCGTGGGCGGTCCGGCTCTCACCGGCCGCAGCTCCCACCGGAGCTGCCCTTCATTGAGGGGAGTCGGCGGAGCGGGCCGGGGTGGAGCGGTTCGGGCCGCAGCTCCCACCGGAGCTGCCCTTCATTGAGGGCCACCCCGGGAACCCCCGGAAGGCCGATTCCGCCCCCAGGCCGCAGCTCCCACCGGAGCTGCCCTTCATTGAGGGGCGCACATCGGCTACTGACGCCGGCACCGTTGGCGAGGGCCGCAGCTCCCACCGGAGCTGCCCTTCATTGAGGGTCGCCCCAGGCGGCGCGGCCGAGCCGGAAGTAGTGCCGCAGCTCCCACCGGAGCTGCCCTTCATTGAGGGCCGGGAGATCATGACGGGCCGGAACCGAAAGGAAGGGCCGCAGCTCCCACCGGAGCTGCCCTTCATTGAGGGTCCTTGGACGGGAGCGCCTGAACGATGAACGTGAGCCGCAGCTCCCACCGGAGCTGCCCTTCATTGAGGGGAGGACCTGGCCCCGACCTACGGCTACCGGACGCGTGAGCCGCAGCTCCCACCGGAGCTGCCCTTCATTGAGGGTCGCCCGGATCGACCGGCACCGGCCGCGCCCGCGGGCCGCAGCTCCCACCGGAGCTGCCCTTCATTGAGGGGCCGTCGCCCACTTCTCGGCCCGCTTGCTGCGCACGAGCCGCAGCTCCCACCGGAGCTGCCCTTCATTGAGGGCCTGCCGTCCAAACTGCGGGCATGCATGCGGAGCAGCCGCAGCTCCCACCGGAGCTGCCCTTCATTGAGGGACGTAGTTGCTGTCCCAGCAGATGTCGCCGGTGTTGCGCCGCAGCTCCCACCGGAGCTGCCCTTCATTGAGGGGCGGCGGGCATCAGCCCGGTCGGCAGCGTGATGCTGTGCCGCAGCTCCCACCGGAGCTGCCCTTCATTGAGGGGGCTTCGCCGACGCCTCGGGCGGCGAGGAGATCGCCGACGAGCCGCAGCTCCCACCGGAGCTGCCCTTCATTGAGGGGGCTCGCCCGCTTCGTCGCCGTCGGGCTGAAGGAGGCCGCAGCTCCCACCGGAGCTGCCATTCATTGAGGGCCGACGGCGCGGACCGGCTGCTCCGGACCGCGTCGGCCGCAGCTCCCACCGGAGCTGCCCTTCATTGAGGGAGGGCCTCATCGTGGCGGGCGGCATCGCGCTGCTCGTCGCCGCAGCTCCCACCGGAGCTGCCCTTCATTGAGGGCGCGTCGCCGTGACCCAGGTGAAGCCGGGCAAGGTCGCCGCAGCTCCCACCGGAGCTGCCCTTCATTGAGGGTTCTTGAGCGACGACGGCGGGATGACGGCAACGGGGAGCCGCAGCTCCCACCGGAGCTGCCCTTCATTGAGGGGGCACCTGCGGCCACTGCCAAGACGGCCAGCACACCGAGCCGCAGCTCCCACCGGAGCTGCCCTTCATTGAGGGCGCGACGTGGCAGCGTTCATCGGGGACTACCTCGCCCACGCCGCAGCTCCCACCGGAGCTGCCCTTCATTGAGGGCGGGACGGGTCGGCCGGGTCCTGCGTCACCGTGTAGGCCGCAGCTCCCACCGGAGCTGCCCTTCATTGAGGGGACGAGGGCCGCGGCGGTGACGAGTCCGGCGGCGAGTGGCCGCAGCTCCCACCGGAGCTGCCCTTCATTGAGGGACGCCGGTACCGCACGCGGCCCACAGACCCTCGGCCGGAAGCCGCAGCTCCCACCGGAGCTGCCCTTCATTGAGGGCCGGTCTGCTCGACCGTGTGGAACGCGATGCAGCTCAGCCGCAGCTCCCACCGGAGCTGCCCTTCATTGAGGGAGGTCGGCGGCGGCCCGTTGCGCGTCACGACGCGGCCGCAGCTCCCACCGGAGCTGCCCTTCATTGAGGGAGTGCTGCTGGCTACACACGCGAGGAGTCAGAGCCGGCCGCAGCTCCCACCGGAGCTGCCCTTCATTGAGGGGAATGGGAGCAGATCGTCCGCCGCGCCCGACTCGGGCCGCAGCTCCCACCGGAGCTGCCCTTCATTGAGGGCGTGCGCCCAGATGCCGCCGCGCTTCGGCCACAAGCTCGCCGCAGCTCCCACCGGAGCTGCCCTTCATTGAGGGCTGGCCGCCGCCTCGGCCGCCCGGCTGGCCTGGTCCCCGGCCGCAGCTCCCACCGGAGCTGCCCTTCATTGAGGGGAAACCTGCGTGATGGCCAACCTGGTGCACCGCGACTAGCCGCAGCTCCCACCGGAGCTGCCCTTCATTGAGGGGGCCCGGGAGCGCTTGGCCGTGCGCCTGGTCCTGGAGCCGCAGCTCCCACCGGAGCTGCCCTTCATTGAGGGTCCCGGTCGTCGTGGTGGGGCTGGCGAATGCCCGGGAAGCCGCAGCTCCCACCGGAGCTGCCCTTCATTGAGGGGTGCTGGCTGACGGCGCGGAGGTGGCGGCGTGACTTTGCCGCAGCTCCCACCGGAGCTGCCCTTCATTGAGGGGTGTTCTGCCCGTACTGCGGCAACCCGGTTCACGGCCGCAGCTCCCACCGGAGCTGCCCTTCATTGAGGGTGGTGTCCGGTGTCCAGGTCTCGGACCCAGACGAACGGGGCCGCAGCTCCCACCGGAGCTGCCCTTCATTGAGGGACCGAGGCGGTCGATCACTCGACCACCAGGCCAACGGCGCCGCAGCTCCCACCGGAGCTGCCCTTCATTGAGGGACCGCCGAGGACCGGGAGCGGCACGTCCAGTCCGGGCCGCAGCTCCCACCGGAGCTGCCCGTCATTGAGGGGCTGCGGGTTCATCGCCAGCCACACCCAGCCGTTCTTGCCGCAGCTCCCACCGGAGCTGCCCTTCATTGAGGGGTCATGTCAGGGGGTCGGGAGCGTTGGAACAGGGCAGGGGCCGCAGCTCCCACCGGAGCTGCCCTTCATTGAGGGGGGCTCGACGTCGACTTCCTGGATCCGTTCCCCAAGCCGCAGCTCCCACCGGAGCTGCCCTTCATTGAGGGACCAAGGTGGAGATGCTTCACCCGGACTGGGACGACAGCCGCAGCTCCCACCGGAGCTGCCCTTCATTGAGGGCCGCCGCAGGCGGACGGCAACTGGCGGCCCATCCCGGGCCGCAGCTCCCACCGGAGCTGCCCTTCATTGAGGGTCCATGGGGTCACGTACCCGGTGTCATGACCAGGCCGCAGCTCCCACCGGAGCTGCCCTTCATTGAGGGGTGCCCGCCACGGTGTTGATCTCCGACCAGTGGAGGGGTCGCAGCTCCCACCGGAGCTGCCCTTCATTGAGGGTTGTCGGACGGCAATATCGCGTCGGGCGGCAACTCACGCCGCAGCTCCCACCGGAGCTGCCCTTCATTGAGGGGACGTCGACGCCGAGCCGGGTCTCACCGACACCGTCACGGGCCGCAGCTCCCACCGGAGCTGCCCTTCATTGAGGGTCGACGACTACGCCGTCCGCTGGCCGGCTGATCTGCCGCAGCTCCCACCGGAGCTGCCCTTCATTGAGGGGGGCACGCCGAACCCACCCTCGACGGCCTGTTCACCGGCCGCAGCTCCCACCGGAGCTGCCCTTCATTGAGGGTAGGGCACGACGAGGAAGCCCATGTTCCCGCCGGCGGTCGCCGCAGCTCCCACCGGAGCTGCCCTTCATTGAGGGTCCGGCGAGCGGGGGCGTCCACTTCTCAGGCAGGTCCGGGCCGCAGCTCCCACCGGAGCTGCCCTTCATTGAGGGATGGCCCGCTGTCCCGCCCACGAAGACGGCTCCGCCGCCGCAGCTCCCACCGGAGCTGCCCTTCATTGAGGGGTGAGGAAGTGAGGGCCCGATGGGTCTGAAGCCTGAGCCGCAGCTCCCACCGGAGCTGCCCTTCATTGAGGGGGCGACCGTCCACCGGTGATCCCCCGATAGGTTGCCTCGTGCCGCAGCTCCCACCGGAGCTGCCCTTCATTGAGGGTCCGCCCAGGCGGCGCGGCCGAGCCGGAAGTAGGCGGCCGCAGCTCCCACCGGAGCTGCCCTTCATTGAGGGCTCCTGCTACACACCAAAGGCATTGAAGAACGCAAAGGCCGCAGCTCCCACCGGAGCTGCCCTTCATTGAGGGAATAGCTCTAGAGGCTGCCTCGGCTCAACCACGAAGCCGCAGCTCCCACCGGAGCTGTCCTTCATTGAGGGACCGTGTCGTAGGAGACGGCGGCTCTGCGCTTCTCCTGCCGCAGCTCCCACCGGAGCTGCCCTTCATTGAGGGCGTGCAAGTACATGCCGGCCTCGTGCGGAAGGACGGCGCCGCAGCTCCCACCGGAGCTGCCCTTCATTGAGGGGCCACCAGCTGCGCGGTCGCCGCCACCACTTCCCGCCGCAGCTCCCACCGGAGCTGCCCTTCATTGAGGGTCGTTCAGCAACGCCGTCAACCTGAACAGCCTGAGGCCGCAGCTCCCACCGGAGCTGCCCTTCATTGAGGGATCGTCGGGGTGCCGGCGGCCTCGCCAACCAAGCCGAACGCCGCAGCTCCCACCGGAGCTGCCCTTCATTGAGGGGCGGTGCTTCCAACCACGCCCGACAGCAGCACGTTCATGAGCCGCAGCTCCCACCGGAGCTGCCCTTCATTGAGGGTCGAGAACCGCACCCGCCACGGGGTGCCTGTCCCCGCCGCCGCAGCTCCCACCGGAGCTGCCCTTCATTGAGGGTCCAGGGCGATGTCGCGCCGCAGCACCTTCGCCTCAGCCGCAGCTCCCACCGGAGCTGCCCTTCATTGAGGGGCGGTGCTTCCAACCACGCCCGACAGCAGCACGTTCATGAGCCGCAGCTCCCACCGGAGCTGCCCTTCATTGAGGGAGGAATTCGGAGATGTCTTCCGCCAGCACCGTTAGCCGGCCGCAGCTCCCACCGGAGCTGCCCTTCATTGAGGGCTGCCGGGGGCTGTCGCTGAGCACGCCCAGGACCCGGCCGCAGCTCCCACCGGAGCTGCCCTTCATTGAGGGGAGGCGGCCGGGTACGACGAGGACAGCGCGCTCATCGAGCCGCAGCTCCCACCGGAGCTGCCCTTCATTGAGGGGACGACGGGCACGGCGGCTTCGTGCTCGTGACCGAGGCCGCAGCTCCCACCGGAGCTGCCCTTCATTGAGGGGGCTGGTGGCGGGTGCTCCAGGTCGGCGACACCGCGCCGAGCCGCAGCTCCCACCGGAGCTGCCCTTCATTGAGGGAGGTCGTGCTGCCGCTGCTGCAGAAGCACGTCGGCCGCAGCTCCCACCGGAGCTGCCCTTCATTGAGGGGAAGTAGGGGGCGGCCTAAAATCGGCCCTGATCAACTCAGCCGCAGCTCCCACCGGAGCTGCCCTTCATTGAGGGACGTTCGTCGCGGAGCCCGCGGCCATGGAGACCTGCCGCAGCTCCCACCTGGCGAGTGTCGGGTTTCAGCATCCCATCCGTGCGCAAGTAGATGGCTTCTTCCGACGCTTGACTACGGTCAAGGTACAGGCCTCCCGCGCCCTACGGGCCCTGCGTACCGATCCGAACCTTGAGCTTTTCGCCGCCTGGAGGTCTTGAGATGAGGCACGAGGACGAGGACATCAGGTCGCTGTTGACCGAGGCGGTTCCCCCGCTGGCACCGCCGGCGGATCGGCTGGGCGCGTTGGCGCGGCGGGTCCGCCGGCACCGGCGGCGGCAGGTCGGTGGCAGCGCGCTCGCCGTGGTTCTGGCCGTCGGGCTGGGCGTCGGAGGTGCCCAGGGGCTCACCGGCGGCAAGGCCGACCCGGCCCGCCGTCGAGGAGCCGGCTTGCCCGAGCGACCTCGGGGAGTACCCGGACCTGGAGTCGGTCCCGTACGGCGGCAGCGAGCCGCTGGTGCCCGAGGGCGCGGTGGAGATCACGGCATGCGAGGTGCCCGGCACCGGGTCGTCGCCGGCCGGGCTGAGCGGACCCCGGGTGCTCACCCTCGGGGTCAGCGACATCGTCCGGGTCATCAACTCCCTGCCGTCGTACCAGACCGGCCTGGGCGTCCGGTCGCCCCAGCCCTCCGGCGACGCCCGGGAACTGCGCTGCACCGCCGTGTACCGCGACCACGAGCTCGCCTTCGTCCTGCGTTACCCGGATCGGCAACCGGTCACCGTCTACACCGACGTCAACTGCCGGGTGGCCGTCAGCGACGGGCGCGGCCGCGGGCTCGACACCGCCCTGCTCACCACCTTCTTCGACCGGTACCGGACGCAGCTCGTCGCCCGGACGCCGCCCGAGAGCGTGCCCACCCCGACCTGCGCCGGGAGCATCCCGACCAGTCGGCTGCGCCTGACTCCGGACCGGAGCGGCCTGGACGACCGGATCTCCGTCGACAACCCCGGCCAGTCCCCGCAACTGCCGACCAGGCTGGTCGCGGTGACCGCGTGCCGGTACGAGGTGGGCGACTCGGCGGCCCGGCTGACCGGGCAGCGAAGCGAGTGGATGGACGCCGCCGAGGCGCTGCGTCCCACCGTCAACGCCGCCTTCGACCGGGCCAGGACCACCACCTGCGGCGGCTATCCCGGCTATCCGCCGCCGACGGCGTTCGACGCCCTGCTCGTGGCGGACGCCACGGGCGCGACCGCCGAGTTCTGGCTGCGCCGGGCACCCTGTCCGGCCCTGATCAGTGGCAAACGCACCGGCGTCCGGCCCAGCGACGCCCTGGTGGCCGCGATCGACGGACTGCTCGGGCCACCCGGCAGGTGACGGCCGGCCCGGGGCGCGTCGGCGAAACCGGCGTGCCCCGCCTCCGGCGCGGGCAGTACCGTGTCCCGGTCCGCCACACGGAAGGGTTACGCGATGCCACAGCGCCGGGACGCCGAGGTGCTCGTCTTCGACGCCGACGACACGCTCTGGGAGAACAATGTCCTCTTCGAGCGGGTGATCGACGACTTCCTCGACTGGCTGAACCACCCGACGCTGGACCGCGTACAGATCCGGACCGTCCTCGACGACATCGAGCGGGCCAACGCCGTCGCCCACGGCTACGGCAGCAAGATCTTCCTGCGCAGCCTGGGGGAGTGCCTGGAGAAGCTGCGGCAGCGCCCGGCGACCGAGCGGGAGCGCGCGGAGATCGAGGGCCTGGCGGCGGCGTTGATCGGTCACCAGGTCGAGCTGATGCCCGGCGTCGCGGCGACCCTGGACGACCTCGCGACCCGGCACGAGCTGCTGCTGCTCACCAAGGGGGAGCGGGAGGAGCAGCAGCGCAAGCTCGACGCTTGCGGGCTGCTGCACCACTTCCGTGCCGCGCACATCGTGCCGGAGAAGGACGCCGACACCTACCGTTGGCTGGCCGGCGAGCACGCCTTCGACCCGGCGACCGCGTGGATGATCGGCAACTCGCCGCGCTCGGACATCCTGCCCGCCCGGGCCGCCGGCATGAACGCGGTCTTCATCCCCAACGAGAACACCTGGGTCCTGGAACACGACGAACTCGACCCGAACGACGCCGGGGTGATCCGGCTGGCCGCGTTCACCGACCTGCTCCAGCACTTCTGACCGGGCGGGTAACGTCCGATTCGTGCCGCTGACCTTTCCCTCGCACCTGGCCCCGGTGCTGCCGCTGAAGCTGTGGCGACCGGCCTGGTTCGACGGCGTGGCGCTGGCCACCGGCGCGGTGGCCCCGGACGTGGGCTACCTGTTCACCGGCACCCGGTTCGATCTCGGTCTGCGGACCCACACCCTCGGCGGGCTGCTCTGGTGGTGCCTGCCCGTCGCGCTCGCGTACGCCTGGATCGTGCGCCGGGTGATCGCCGGGATCGCGGTGCACCTGCCCGGCGAGCGGCTCTTCGCCTGGCGCGACCACGCCGCGCTGGCCGGCGTCCGCCACCCCTGGCAGGTCACGGTCTGCTCGGCGCTGATCGGGGCGTTCAGCCACGTCGGGTGGGACCGGATCGCCCACAGCGAGCGCTGGCCGAGGCTGCTGGGGATCCCGGACTTCCACGCCGCGACCGGGATGCACTGGTGGCTGTTCTCGGACGTGGTCAACTCGCTGGTGGGCGCCGCCGTCGTGGTCGCCCTGGCGCTGCGGGCCGCCCGCCGGCACAAGATCTTCGACGGGATACGGCCGCCCGCGCCGGCGTCCCGGCCCGCCGCCTTCTGGGGCGTGGCGTTGCCGGTCACCGTGGTCGGCGCACTGGTGCTGCCCGGCCTGCCCGCCGCCGACGTTCCGGCGCCGGCCGGGGTGCGACTGCTGCACCTGGCGGCGCTGGCGCTGATCGTCGGGGCCGTCGCGGCCGGTAGCCTCGCCCCGACCCGTCCGGGTCGCGGGGGCGGTGATCGCCCCGCGGAGCAACAGCGCACGGCCGGCTGACCCGGTCGGGGCCCGTGCGAGGATCTGCCGCGTGAACCCGACCAGCGACATCCGGTTGACCACCCTGCCGCCGCACACGCGGCAGGCCGTCGTCGTCACACCGGGGACGGCTACCGCACCACCCACGCCACCCTGCGGACGTACGAGAAGGTTCACGACCGCTGGCGCCCGGCCCTCGCGCCGCTGCCGGCCCGGATCGGCGCCGACGGGTTCAGCGACCACCACGTCGAGGGGGTGCCGACCACGCCGACCGGCGTCTACGCCATCGGCCCCACCGTGTACGGCATCGCCGCCGACCCGGGCGTGCGCTATCCCTACCACCGGGTGGCCGTCGACGACTGGTGGAACGCGAACGCCGACTCCCCGCATTACAACAGCTTCCAGCGGTCGGCCACGAACCCGGGTGGACACAGCGAGGCGCTCTGGCAGGAAGACCCGGCCTACACGCATTTCGCGGTGATCACCTACAATATGCCGCCGAGCGTCGAAGCCCCGGTGCCCGGCGCCGGCAGCGGCATCTTCCTGCACGAGTTCACCAAGCCCGAGGGCAACCCCACGGCCGGCTGTGTGAGCCTGACCCACGACCATCTGGTCGCGGTGCTGACCTGGCTGGACCCGGACGCGTCGCCGCGCGTCGTGCTGAGCCCCGCCCAGCACGTCCACCGCTACTGACCCCTTACGCGATCTCGCCCCGGACGATCGCCACCGCCACCCGGCAGAACTCCTCCATGTCGGGCTGGAAACCGGCGGCGATGTCCGGGTGCAGGCCGGCGCGGGTCTCGTCGAGCAGTCGGCGGCAGACGTCCTCGACCGGCTCGCCCGCGTAGCTGGCACGGACCCGTTCGGTGGCCGCTTGCAGGGCCGAGGTCAGCTGATCCTCCAGCGGGCCGCGCAGTTTCCGCTGCACCGGATCGAGCCCGCTCGGCTCGAGCGTGACATGTGGCTCCGACACTGGCGCTCCCTTCCTCGGCGTCCGCCGTACCCCGCCGCGATCGTCGGTCAAACCATCGCCGGTACGGCGGCCACCCGGACCCGGAACCTCCTCGCGGTAACGATCCTGCCGAACCGGCGTGACGGCGGAGGTGGGTTCACGCGACAACCAACCGAACGGGCGGGCCGAGGTGGCCGCTCACCGGTGGGGGTTGGCAACAGATTGGGGTTTTATGGGCAGTAATAGTCGAACATTTCTATGTATTATGGGGGTGTGAAGCTCTCTGACTGGGCGCGCGAGCATGGCGTGACCTATCAGACTGCCTGGCGGTGGGTGAAGGACGGCAGGATGCCGGTCCCTGTCCGTCAGGCGCCGTCTGGTACGTGGATCGTGGAGGTGGCGCGGTCCGCGGCCGCTCGCGCTCTGGCCGCCGTGACCGTCCAGGAGCCGTCGGTGTGAGGAAGTTCGAGCCGCGGCCGGGTTTCGTGGTTCAGGCGTTTCGTTTCGCGTTGGATCCGAACGCCGGACAGGAGCAGCGGTTGCGGTCGCATTGTGGTGCGGCTCGCGCCGCCTACAACTGGGCCGTCGGCTGGGTGGTGGCGTCGTGGTGGCAGCGGAAGGCGGAGGCCTCGTACGGCATCGCCGAGGAGGAGTTGACGCCGTGGCGGCCGTGGTCGCTGCCTGTGTTGCGGAAGGTGTTCAACGAGGTCAAACATGCTGATCCGCGTTTCGCCGGCTGGTGGGAGGAGAACTCGAAGGAGGCGTACAACACGGGCCTGGCCAACGCGGCAGCGGGCTTCGACAACTACGCCCAATCCAAACGCGGGCAGCGCAAGGGCAAACGGGTGGGTATGCCCCGGCGCAAGTCCAAGCACAAGGCTCGGCTGGCGTGCCGGTTCACCACCGGCACCATCCGTGTCGAGGCGGACCGGCGCCACGTAACGCTGCCCCGGCTCGGGACCATCCGCACCCACGAGTCCACCCGCAAGCTTGAGCGCCGCATCGCCAACGACACCGCCCGCATCCTGTCCGCCACCGTCAAGTTCGACCGGGGTCGATGGTTCGTCTCCTTTCAGGTCGAGATCCAACGTGCCACCGGCCGGGCTCCAGCACGTCCAGGCGTGGTGGCGGGTGTGGACCTCGGGGTGAAGTGCCTCGCGGTGATCGCCGACAGCCAGGGCGAGGTGCGGTTCGTGCCGAACCCCGGACACTACGACGCCGCGCTCAAGCACCTCAAACGGTTCTCCCGGCGGGTGGCCCGCCGTCAGGGGCCGGACCGGCGCACCGGACGCACGCCGTCCCGGCGGTGGGCGGTCGCGAACGCCGAACGTAACCGCGTGCACCACCGGGTGGCGAACCTACGTACCGACGGGCTGCACAAGCTGACCACCGGCATCACCGCCGAGTACGGCACGGTGGTGGTCGAAGACCTCAACGTCGCCGGCATGCTGCGCAACCGACGCCTCGCCCGCAAGATCGCCGACGCCGGCTTCGCAGAGATCCGCCGGCAGGTGGAGTACAAAACCGCATGGAACGGCGGTCGGCGGATACTCGCCGACCGCTGGTATCCCTCCAGCAAGACCTGCTCGGCCTGCCGCGTAGTGAAAGCCAAGCTGCCGCTGCACGTCCGAGTGTTCACCTGCGACGCCTGCGACCTGGTCATCGACCGGGACGAGAACGCAGCCCGCAACCTCGCCGCCCTCGCGACGACAGAAACAACGGGTACCGGAGTGGCCGGAGACCCGGGCGCGCAAGCGCCGAAACCGCGTGGAGCCGACCGCAAGACCCGCGCCACCACCCGCGGCCGCAAGGCCACGGGTGGGCGGGCAGGTGGCGCAACCCTGCCGCACCAACGGCAGCAGGAGGAAACGCGAGACCGTCATCAGGACACCGGACCGCTCGCGCTTCGGTGACACCGTTACGGACCTTCCCAGCCGCAAGGCCGGGATTGCTGACATCCGGCCACGGAATCAGCAACGGCGTGGCGGGAAGGCGCAGAACTCGTTGCCCTCCGGGTCGGCCAGCACCCACCAGCCGGTCGTGTCGGTGGGTTCGCGTAGCAGGATGGCGCCGGCGGTGATCAGCGCGGTGACGTCCGGGCCGGTCAGGGTGACGTCCCAGTGCCACCGGTTCTTCACCCGCTTGCGGTCCGGCGCGGCGTCGAAGACCCAGCGTTCCCAGGGGAAGGCGTCCGCGCCGACCACCGAGGCGGCACCCTCGTCGGTGGTCTCCACCCGGCCGCCGACCACCCCGGCCCACCAGGTCGCCTGGGCCACCGGGTCGGCGCTGTCGACGACCACCTCGAAGGCGCCGGGCCGGGTGCCGTCGCGGGGCTCGAACGCGGAGAACTGGTTGCCCTCCGGGTCGGCCAGCACCCACCAGCTGATCTCCGCGTCCGGCTCGCGGACCAGCCGCGCGCCGGCCGCCAGCAGCGCGGCCGGTGCCGGGTCGGCGAGGCGCAGGTCCAGGCGGACGCGGGTCTTGCCGGTGCGCGGCTCGGGCACGGTGTTGACCCAGATCGACTCGGCCGTCACGGTGCCGCCCCGGGGATCGATCCGGGTGTCGCCGTCGCCGGTGTCGACCAGTTCCCCGTCGAGGATGCCGGCCCAGAACGCGCCGAGCCGGTGGGCGTCGGCGGCGTCCACGCAGAGGTCCTTGAAGCGTGCGATCATGTGCCTCACTATGCCGGCCACCTCCGGCAGGCGCGGACCGCTACGCCGGGACGAGGCGTCGGGCCCGGAGCGCACCGGCCGTGAGTAGCGCCGAGCCCACGATCAAGTAGATCGGGGCCGCGAGCATCAGCGTCGACGCGGAGACCACCAGCTGCGGAATCAGCGTGAGCAGCAGCAAGCCGAGCCCGATGGCCGGTCGCGGGTCGATCACGGCACCCCAGGTCAGGCAGAGCGCGAGCATGATCAGCGCCCCGAACAGTGTCGCGAGGCTCTGACTGAACAACGGTAGGAGCGTCGAGGCGAGGACGAGCAGCGGGATCCCGAGCACCCAGCGCCATGGTCCGGTCGCCGCGGGCCGGCGCAGCAGCGGCACCGACAGAGCGATCACCGGCAGCCACCAGCTGGCGAGTTGGAACGCGTAGACGTTGTCCCAGGTGTCATTGATGGGGGGAATCATGGGCGGCACCGGGGTGAGCAGCACCAGCGCGATGCCCAGCCGGTGGCGGGCGGACAGCAGGGCCAGTGCCGCGGCGCCGGCGAGGGCGCCTGTCACTATGGATCCCCACATCAGCTGCCAGGAGACCGACTCGTCGGTGGGTAGGTCTGCGCTGGCGAGCGTCACCCGCCAGATCCCCAGAATGATCTGCCAGGCCAGCATGAGCACCAGTGCCGCTCGCGCGCCGTCGAGCCAGGCGCTTGCCGTCGAGTGCAACTGGTCGACGCCGGCGCGGACGCGTATCCCGGCCAGCAGCAGTGCCCTGGCTTCCCGTGGTGCCGGCCACTGCTGGCCGGGATGGCTCAGTTCCATCAGGGTGCTGATCAGTTCCTCGCCGCGCTCCCGTTGGTAGGCCGGAGGGTAGGCCCGCAGCAGTAGCCGGTACCGGTGTTCCAGCATCGCGTTCATGCGGGCCTCACCGCCGGTCGCGTCGCGGGGCGAACGGTACGTGCGGCCGGGCGGGAGACGACCAGGCTTGCCGCCTGTGCCATGCGGTCGGCCTCGGCGCGGACGGCGGCGCCGCCGGAGACCGTCAGCGCGTAGTACCGGCGGACGCGTCCGTTGACCGTCTCCTCGTGGACGGCTTCGACGAGCCCCTCGCGGGCGAGTCGGTCGAGGGCGGCGTACAGGGTTCCGGCGGCCAGGCGTACGCGTCCGCCGGAGATCTCCTCCGCCCGCTTGATGATGCCGTGCCCGTGCAGCGGGCCGTCGAGCAATGTGACCAAGAGGAAGTACGTCGGTTCGCGCATTGCGGCACTGGCAGCCATGCATGCAACATACTAAGATCATCTTAGTTTGACAAGGGTGCGGCGGGCCGAGGTGACGGGCGTGGCCGGTCAGGCGGAATCGGCGTGGGGCAGTCGGTCCAGCAGCTTGTCCAGCCGAACGGGCAGGTCGCGGACCCGGATGCCGGTCGCGTGGTGGACCGCGTTGGTGACGGCCGCGGCGCTGCCCACGATGCCGATCTCGCCGATCCCCTTCACCCCGGCCGGGTTCAGCTCGCGGTCCTCCTCCGGCAGCCAGTACGCCTCGATCCGCTCGACGTCGGCGCAGGCGCTGATGTGATAGGTGGCGAAGTCGTGGTTGACCCAGTCGCCGTACCGCTCGTCGAGCAGGCCCTCCTCGTGCAGGGCCATCGACACGCCCATGGTCATGCCACCGATGAACTGGCTGCGGGCGGTGGTCGGGTTCACGATCCGGCCGGCGGCGAAGACCCCGAGCATCCGGTTGAGGCGGATCTCGCCGGTGTCGACGTCGACGCGCACCTCGACGAAGTGGGCGCCGTAGGCGTACCGGGGCCGGGCCGGCTGCGCCCGGATCTCGTCGGCGGTGCTCACCTCAACGGTCAGCCCCTCGGCCGGCACCGTGCCGCCGGCCGGGATCCGGTCGCGCAGCCCCTCGCAGGCGCGGATGACCGCCCAGCTCCAGGATGCGGTACCCATCGAGCCGCCGGCCACGCCGGCCGGGGGCAGTGCGCTGTCACCGATCCGGATCGTCACCCGGTCGCCCGGCACCGCCAGGGCGTCGGCGGCCACCTGCCACAGGGCGGTGCGCGCGCCGGTGCCGATGTCGGTGGCGTTGATGCGTACCTCGAAGGTGCCGTCCGGGGCGGCGGTGGCCGTGGCGGCGGCGGCCCGGGCTCGGGCCGGGTAGCTGGACCCGGCGACCCCGGTGCCCACCAGCCACCGCCCGTCGCGGCGGACGCCGGGCCTCGGGTCGCGGCCGGCCCAGCCGAACCGGCGGGCCCCCTCACGTAGGCAGGCGACCAGGTTCCGGCTGCTGAACGGCTGTCCCTGCTCGGGATCGACCGCGGGGTCGTTGCGGATCCGCAGCTCGACCGGGTCGACGCCGCACGCGGTCGCCAGCTCGTCCATCGCGGACTCCAGCGCGTACGCGCCGGGGCACTCGCCGGGAGCGCGCATCCAGAACGGGGTCGGCACGTCCAGCCGCACCAGGCGGTGGGTGGTGCGCCGGTGCCGGCCGGCGTACATGCTGCGGGTGTAGACGGCGGTCTGTTCGGCGAACTCGTGGATCGTGGAGGTCTGGCTGATCGCGTCGTGGCAGACCGCGCTGATCCGGCCGTCGATGTCGGCGCCGAGCCGGACCCGCTGGATGGTGGGGGTGCGGTAGCCGATCGGGCCGAAGAGCTGCTGCCGGGTCAGGGCGAGCCGGACCGGCCGGCCCACCTGCCGGGCGGCGAGCGCGGCGAGCACCACCGGCGCCTTGGTGATCCCCTTGCTGCCGAAGCCGCCGCCGACGTGTTCGGTGATCACCCGGACCGCCTCGGTGGGCAGGCCGAACAGCTCCGCGACGGTGGCCTGCACCGGGGACGAGCCCTGGTTGGAGTCGTGCACCAGCAGCCGTCCGTCCTGCCACTGGGCGGTGGTGGCGTGCGGCTCCATCGGGTTGTTGTGGTAGGCCGGGGTGCGGTAGGTGGCGTCGACGCGGATCTCCGCTGCGGCGTAGCCGGCGTCGAAGTCCCCGTCGGCGGTGTCCGGCGGGTAGCCGGGGTTGACCTTGTCCGGCCGGTACAGGCCCGGGTGGTGTTCGGTCAGGACGGTGCTGTGCGCCTCGGCGTCGTAGTCGATGCGGACCAGCCGGGCGCCCTCCCGGGCCGCCTCGAGGGTCTCGGCCACCACGACGGCGATCAGCTCGCCCCGGTAGTGCACGCTCGGGTCCTGCAGCAGGAACAGGGTGGCGTCGACGCCGGGCGCCAGCCGCGGCGCGTGGCCGTGGTGCAGCACGTCGAGCACTCCGGGCACGGCCAGCGCCGGCGCGGCGTCGATGCGGGTGATCCGGCCCCGGGTGACGCTCGCCGGCACCGCCCAGCCGTAGGTCACGTCGTCGGCCGGGAACTCGACGGCGTACCGGGCGGCTCCGGTCACCTTGTCCCGGCCCTCCAACCGGGTTTGCGCCACGCCCACGCTCATGGCTGCCCGGCCAATTCGGTCAGCGCCCGTACGGTGAGGTTGCGGATCAGCGGCACCTTGAAGGCGTTGTGTGCCAGCGGACGGGCGGCGGCCAGTTCGACGTCCGCGGCGCGGGCGGCCAGTTCGGGGGTGAACGGCTGGCCGCGCAGGGTCTCCTCGGCGCGGTAGGCCCGCCACGGGCGGTGCGCCACCGCCCCGTACGCCAGCCGGACGTCGCGGACCACACCGCCGGACAGGTCCAGGGCGGCGGCCACCGAGCCGGTCGCGAAGGCGAACGACGCCCGGTCGCGCGCCTTGTGGTACGCCGACCGGCGGGCCAGCGGCGACGGCGGCAGGCGTACGGCGGTGATCAGCGCGCCCCGGGGCAGGGTGGTCTCCTGCTCGGGCCGGTCGCCGGGCTCGCGGTGCAGGTGGGTGAGGGGGATCTCCCGGGGGCCGTCCGCCGCGTGCGCCTCGACCACGGCGTCGAGCGCGACTAGGGCGACCGCCATGTCGGACGGGTGGGTGGCCACGCAGTGCTCGGACCAGCCGAGCACGGCCAGGTCGCGGTTCTGGCCGTGCCGTGCCGCGCAGCCGGTGCCGGGCTCGCGCTTGTTGCACGCCTTGGACGTGTCCTGGAAGTAGCCGCAGCGGGTGCGTTGCAGCAGGTTGCCGCCGGTGGTGGCCATGTTGCGCAGTTGACCGGAGGCGGCGGCCAGCAGCGCCCTGGTGAGCACCGGGTAGTCCCGTCGGATGACCGGGTGGGCGGCGAGGTCGCTGTTACGCACGTTCGCGCCGATGCGTACGCCTCCGCCGGGCAGCGGCTCCACGGTGTCCAGCGGCAGCCGGGTCACGTCGACCAGCAGGTTCGGCCGTTGCACGCCGAGTTTCATCAGGTCCACCAGGTTGGTGCCGCCGGCCAGGTACGCCGCCTCCGGCTCGGCGTCGAGCAGGGCGACGGCCTCGGCCACCTCGGCGGGCCGGCGGTAGCGGAACGGCCTCACCGGGCCGCCGCCTCGCGGACCGCGGCCACGATGTTCGGGTACGCCGCGCAGCGGCACAGGTTGCCGCTCATCCGTTCCCGGATCTCCGGGTCGGTGAGCTGCACGGGCGCGGTCAGGTCTTCGGTCACCGCGCTCGGCCAGTCGCGGCCCACCTCGTCGAACATGCCCTGGGCGGAGCACAGCTGCCCGGGCGTGCAGTAGCCGCACTGGAAGGCGTCGTGGGCGATGAAGGCGGCCTGGATCGGGGCGAGGCCCTCGGCGCCGGCGAGCCCTTCCACGGTGACCACCGTGCGACCGTCCAGGGTCACGGCCAGGATCAGACAGCTCTTGACCCGCCGGCCGTCGAGCAGCACCGTGCACGAGCCGCACTGGCCGTGGTCGCAGCCCTTCTTGCTGCCGGTCAGGCCGAGCCGTTCCCGCAGGGCGTCCAGCAGGGTGGTCCGATTGTCCAGCGTCAGGTCGTGCTCGACTCCGTTGACCGTGAGCGTGATGCGGGACGACCAGTCGCCGTCCGCTGGTTTCCCGCTCTGCCTCCCGCTGCGCACCGCGTCAGACTACCGTTGACCGCGACATACGCCCGCAAATCCGGGCAGAAGCCCGAAACGATCGGTGGAGCGGCATGCGCGAGGTCCTGGCCGCGGCCCACGACTGGCAACGGCGAAGGATCCCCTTCGGACTGGCGACCGTGGTGGCCAGCAGCGCGGGCAGCGTCACCGGCCCCGGCGACCTGCTCGCCGTCGACCCCACCGGCGACGTACGCGGAGGCATCCCGGCCGGCTGCGTCGAGTCGGCGGTGCTCGACGCGACGACGGAGACCCTGCGCACCGGCCGGACCCGGCTGGCCCGCTATCCCGTCGGCGACGACGGCCCCTGGCCGGCCCGACCCGGCTGCGCCGGGACCGTCGAGGTCCTGCTGCGCCGGGTGACCGCCGACGACCCCACCGCACGCGCCCTCGCCGCACTCGCCGGCCCCGACCCGGTCACCGTCGCGACCACGGTGGGCGGCCGCGCACCACTCGCCGCCGAACTGCTGATCCGGCACGACCGCACCGAAGGCACCCTCGGCGCTGCCAGCCTCGACCGATGGGCCGCCGACCAGGCGGCCAAGCTGCCGGCCGGCGCCACCGTGCTGCGCCACGGCCAACGCCCCGGCGTGCGGATCCTGTTCCAAGTGGCACCGGCCGCACCACGAATGCTCCTGTTCGGCGCCACCACCGTCGCCGCAGCACTCGCCCGGATCGGCGCGGACCTCGGCTACCGGGTCATCGCCTGCGACCCCCGACCCGCATTCGCCACCATCGCCCGCCTACCCGACGCCCACGAGGTACACCGCGCCTGGCCACACCGCCTGCTGGCCGCCACCCCGACCACCCCCGACACGGTGCTCTGCCTCCTCGGCCACGACCCCCGCTACGAGATCCCGCTACTGCGCACCGCCCTGTCCACCCCGGCCGGCTACCTCGCGGTGCTCGGCAGCCGCCCGGCGCACCAGGCCCGCCTGGCCCGGCTGCGCGCCGACGGGATCCCCGAAGCGCACCTGGCCCGGCTACGCGCACCGGCCGGCCTCGACCTCGGCGGACGCAGCCCCACCGAAACCGCGCTGGCCATCGCCGCGGAGGTGATCGCCTGGCGCCACGGCGGCACCGGCCGGCCACTGTCCGGGCTGACCGGCCCGATCCACGCTCCCCACCCGACCAGCCTGCCCGCCGTGGCCGCCCGATGACCGTGGCCGGGCTGCTACTCGCCGCCGGGGCCGGACGCCGGCTCGGCCAGCCCAAAGCGCTCCTCGAATGGGACGGCGAGCCACTCGTCCAACGGGCCGTCCGGCTGCTGCGCTCGGGCGGCTGCCACCCGCTGCACGTCGTGATCGGCGCGGGCGCCCGCCGGCTACCCCCGCTGCCCGACACCGTCCCGGTACCCAACCCGCGCTGGCGCGACGGCCTCGGCAGCTCACTGCTGCGCGGCCTGGACTCCCTGCCGGACACCGCCGACGCGGTCGTCGTGGTGCTCGTCGACCAGCCCTGGCTGACCCCGACGGCAGTGCGGCGGGTACGCGCGGCGTACACGGCAGGCGCCGCCGTCGCCGTGGCCACCTACGCCGGCCGGCCCGGCCACCCCGTGCTGCTCAGCCGCGCCACCTGGCCGCTGCTCGCGCCGCACGCGACGGGGGACCGAGGCGCCCGCGACTTCCTCCGCGCCCGGGCCGACCTGGTGACCCGGGTGCCCTGCGACGGCTCACCCGCCGACGTGGACACCCCAACCGACCTCGCCCGCGCCCGACGTCGTCACGCGTCCCGGCATGACGGACCTTGCGGCTGAGCGGTCAGCCGCCCAGAGCGAGGTCCGCCACCTCGGCGGCGCACCCCCAGGACAGGGTGACCCCCGCCCCACCATGGCCGTACGCGTGCATCAGCCGACCGCCCGACGGGCCCGCCGGGGCCGGATCCAGCTCGACCCGGGGGCCGCCGTGCCGAGCCGGACGCAACCCGATCCGCTCGCCGAGCACCGGCGCGTCGGCCAACTCCGGCACCAGCGCGACGCAGCGACGCCGGATCGCCGCCGCCGTGTCCGGGTCGGGCGCAGTGTGCCCCACCCCCGGCTGGTACGTGCCGCCGAGCACCACGTCGTGCCGGCGCGGGTGCACGTACGTGATCCCGGCCGGATCGTCCTCGTCGCGCACCGAGACGGTCAGCCCCGGATTCGCCACCAGCACCAGATGCCCACGCACCGGGTGCACGGCCGAATCGGCGGCGAGCCGGCCCGCAGCCAGCCCCGTCGCGTTGACCACCACCGGAGCGGTCTCGAACGCATCCGCGAGCCGCCCCACCCGGCGGCGCAGCAACCGCCCGCCGCCCGCCTGCAGCCGCTGCCTCAGCCAGGCCAGGTACGGCGTCATCTCCACCGTCGGCGCGGTGAACCGTAGCAGCGCCGTGTACGGCGACTCCGCCGGCTCGGCCACCAGGTCCCCACACGCCGCCGCCCACCACGGCGGGCCGGCGTACGGGTGGCGCAGCAGCATCCGGGTCGGCCGATCGACCACCCCCGGCACGCCCTCCGCCGCCTGGCGGCTCAACTCCGTGTGCGTCTGGGCCGCCCAGCGCAGCACCCGCGGGTCCTCGTCGGCGTGGCTCGGGTACCAGACCGCGGCCGCCACCGTGGACACCGTGTCCGTCGGGTCGTCGGCGGCCAGCACAGTCACCCGCGCTCCCCGCTGCTGGAGGGTGACCGCCGCCGTCATGCCGATGACCCCGCCGCCGACCACCACTACGTCCGTCGCTGCCGTCATCGTCCGCTCCCGTCGCTCGTGCCGTTGGCCTCGGATCATTGCCGCTCCGGGGGCCGGTGTCCAAGATGGATCGGACGTGGCCGGCAGCGACCTTTGCCTATACTCCGTGCACGAAGGGCGGGCCCTGCACCGACAGCCGCGTGGAGCGCAAGGTGATCACCGGATACGACACCGTTTTCATCACCGGGGCGCCGGTCGATGCCGGCGTCCGCGCGATGCTGGACGGTCTGTCTCGCAATTGGCCGGAAATGTTGGTCGCGCTGGGCGGATCGACCCTCGGACCGTTCGCTCCATGGTCGAGCATGCGTGACCTGGTGCCGGCGGGCAGGGGAGAGGTGTACGTGGTCCGCGACCCGGTGATGAAGGAGCGCTGGGACGATGTCGGCTACTCGCTCATGGACGGCGGCGAGGGCCCGTTCGCGGTGCTCTACCGGCCGTCTCCGCAGCCGGCGATCGAGGTTCAGCTCCATGAGGATCCGTACGATTTTGGGCTGGGAATCGGCTTCGAGCCCTATTCGGCGACGCTGGTCACGGCGGGCCTGTCACTTGTCACCGTTGTGGCGCCGGACGACGAAAGTCCCTTCAGCCGGGGCCTGCTCGACTCACTCAGGCAAGCATTGATCAGCAAAGCATCGACGGTGCCGCCTGCCTTGACCACCTAACGAACGGTCGCTTGGGTCGGCGGCATCGACCCAAGGCGGGCTACGCTGCTGCGATGCGGTTCGAGCCGGGAAAGATCATCAATCGCCGCTATCTGCGCGGACGGTGGTGTACTTGGGTGCAGCCGATGCGCGTCATCGCCGACAACGGGGATGGGCTGCTGCTCTGGCATCCTGTCGGCAGTGACTTCGCCTCGCTCGTCGATGCGGACGGCAAGACGCAGCACGAGGTCACCATCGATCAGATGCGTGACCCGAAGCTGACGGTCCTGCCTTGGCAGACTTACGACATTCTGGTCCTCATGCCGCCGCAGGCGGCGTACTCGGTGTGGTGGTTCTTCCGCGATGGTGCCTTCGACGGCTGGTATGTCAACCTCGAGACGCCGTACCGCCGGCAGCCCGACGGCGTGGACACCACCGATCTCGTCCTCGACATCGTGGTGGACCCGGACCGGCAGTGGGAGTGGAAGGACGTCGACGAGTTCGACGGGTGCATCGGCAACCCGCTCTATTTCGACAGGGCTGCGGCCGACAGCGTCCGCGCCGAGGCAGAACGGCTCATCAAGCTGATTACTGCAGGCGATTTTCCCTTCGACGGCACCTACACGGACTTCCGTCCTGACCAGCGTTGGCCGAAGCTGCGGCTCCCGGCAACCCTCGACCCGCAGCCGGGCCTGGCCGAATAGCGAGACTAAAACGAGGCGGTCTCGTGGAGTTTGGCACGGAGACGGCAGGCATCGGGGTGGTCGAGATCCGCCAATATCTGTAGGGCGTGGGTCCAGGCGGACCCGGCAGATTCAGACTCGCCAGCGGCGAGACAGGCGTCGCCGAGACGGGCGAGGGTTTCGGCCTGCAGATATCGCTCGCCGGTCTGGCGGAACAGGTGCAGGGCCCGGTGATAGCAGTCGATGGCCTGGTTGTGGTGGCCGAGACGGTGGTGAACGTAGCCGAGGCTGTCCCAGGTGTTGGCTTGGCCGTGGCGATCGCCGAGTTCGCACATCAGCGTCAGGGCCTGCTGGCAGTAGCCGAGGGCCTGGTGATAGTTGCCGAGAAGGGCGTGACTCCAACCGAGGGCGTTGAGTGATTCCGCGTACCCGGTTTTGTGCCCGGCCTCGGTAAACAGGTCGATCGCCTCCTGGATGTGACCCAGGGCCTCCTGGTGGCGACTACGGTGGGAGAGACTGAACCCCAAGCCGTGATGGGCGCGTGCCTGCCCTACCAGATTGCCGAGTTCACGGTGGAGGGCAAGGGCTGCCCGGAGGTGGGTTTGGACGTCGTCGTGTCGGTGTAGCCGGGAATATGCTCGGGCAAGACCAGCGTGGGCGTGCGCTTGCCCGCTTCTGTCGCCGAAACGCTGCGCGGTTTCCAGCGCGATGTGTTGAATGCTCGCTTGGTCGTGCCAGTGCCCTTGCCGGCTGAAGTAGGTGTTGAGTGTCCAGGCCAGTTTCCAGGTGTAGGCCCCGAATCGGGTGTCGGCGGTCCGCTGTATTGCCGTCAGCAAGGCGCGGTGCTCGGCGACGAACCAGGCCATAGCCTCTGCGGGACTGGTGAAGACCACCGGTGCGACGCCGGCGCAGGGGGCGGCAAGGGTGAGCGTCTCCCGGGATGGCTCCAGCATCCGGGCGGCGGATTGGGCGGTGTACAGGTAGTGGTCAAGAATCCGTTGCTCCGCGCTTTCACGTTCTGCCTGAGTGTCGAGGCTGGCGACCAGTTCGACGGCGTATGTGCGTAGCAGGTCGTGAGCACCGTACCGGCCGGCGGCGTTTTCGGTGAGGAGGTTGTTGTTGACCAGTTCGGTGAGTAACGCCCGCGCTTGCCGTATCGGTATGCCCATCATGCTCGCCGCGGCAGGCACGGTGATATCGGTGCCGGGGTGTAACCCCACCAGCCGGAACAACCGAGCCGCAGGGGTGCTGAGCGCATGGTAGGACCAGGAGAAGACCGCGCGTACGTTGGTGGTCGGATCGCTGCCGGCGAAGGCGTCGAGGCTGTCCCGTGCCTCGCGTAGCTCCCTGGCCAGTGTCGACAGGGTGTGCCCAGGGCAGGTGGCCGCGCGGGCGGTCACCACAGACAGCGCCAAGGGGAGGCGCGAACACGAGGTGATCATCTCGTCGGTGGCGTGGGGTTCGGCCGAAACCCGAGCCTCACCCAGGCGGCCCGCCATCAGATCCCGCGCTTCGGTATACGCCAGTTGGTCCAGCCTTACCGGTACGGCGCCCTCGGCAGCGATCAGGCCGACCAACGCGTTGCGGCTGGTCACGACGACCAAACACCCGGCCGCGCCGGGTAGCAGCGGGCGGACCTGCTCTGCGTCTCGGGCGTTGTCCAGCAATATGAGCATGCTCTTGTCGGCGAGCAGGCTGCGATACAACGCGGCTTGCGCGTCCAGTTGGGCCGGGATGCGTTCGGGTGCCACGCCGAGGGCGCCCAGAAAGCCGTGCACCGCTTCGGCGGGGCCTATCACCTGGTCGGCGGGGTCAAAGCCGCGCAGATTCACGTACAGATGCCCGTCGGGGAATCGGCTGGCGGCAGAGTGTGCCCAGTGCACTGCCAGCGCCGTCTTGCCGACCCCTGCGGTTCCGGACACCACGACGATCCGCATCGCCGTTGACGCCTGCCCGGATCGTCCCGGCAGCAGGGCGTCGAGGTGCGCCAGGTGCGCGGCGCGACCGGTGAACCCCGATACGTCTGCGGGCAGCTGAGCTGGCACGGGCTGTCGTCCGGCTGCCGGTCGCGCGTCTCGGTCGCGTGGTGCCTCCATGTCGCCACGCAGGATCGCCTGATGTAACGCCTGCAGTTCAGGCCCGGGATCGACGCCGAGTTCGTCGGCGAGCCGGCTGCGGATCCTTGCGTACTGCCCCAGGGCGTCGGGCCCTCGCCCGGCGGCGTACAGCGCGCGCATCAACACGGCGGCCAGGGACTCCACGAGCGGATACTCGCCGACCAGTTCGGAGAGGCGACTGATCACCGGTTCAGGGTTGGCCACCCGCAACTCTGCGTGCGCCCACGCGACGGCCGCGTCCGGGTACTGCTGCCACCAGCTCTCCCGGATCCGCGCGGCCCACGACCCGGGTAGTCCGGCCAACGGCTCGCCTCGCCACAGCGTGAGTGCCTCCCGCAGCAACAGCACCCGGTGCGGGTCGGGGCATTCCGGCTCGCGGGACTGGCGGAGCAGGCCGCGGAACCGTTGCATATCGACGTGCTCGGCGTCGATGTCCAGCACGTACCCGCCGGGGCGCAGCAGCAGTCGGGACGGAGCACCGGAACCCTCGCCCGTGAGCCGCAGCAGTCGTCGTATCCGCGCGATGTGCGCGTGCAGCGACTGCCGGGCTCCCTGCGGCGGCGTGTCTCCCCACACCCGGTCCACCAGGGTCTGCGGCGTCACCGGCTGCCCGGCGTCCACCAGTAGTGCCGCCAGCACTGCCCGCTGTTGCGGCTGTCCGGCCGGCAGCCTGCGTCCGTCGGCCCAGACCTCGACCGGTCCCAGCACCCGAAACTCGACCACATCGCCCCCTCATGCGGCACTCCGTCGCCACCCACTCCACCAACGCATCGATCGACGAGAATCTTATGAGGTCGGGTCGGTGCTGCGAGCGACGCTGTGGGGCGCGCCAAAACTTGACACAAGTGCGAAGCCCTGCGGATGCGGCTTCGGTCCCGCGTCATCGCCATCGCCAACGCCCTACATCACATCGATGCACAAGAATTCGACAAGGCGTTGACCCAGCACCACTGGCGACCCTGTAGCCACGCATCGGTTGGTCGAACACCGACGATCAATCCGGCGAGAAGAGAGGGAGATCATGAAGAAGGTGCTGCAACGATCCGCGGCGGCAGCAGCGGGCGTGGTGTTGGCGCTGGTCGGCCTGGCGGCGCCCGCGTCCGCCGGTGACCGGTATGCGGGATGCCCGGCGAGCTACTTCTGCGTGTGGGTCAACTCCGACTTCAACGACGGTCCGGGCAAGTGGCAGAACAACGAGGCCAACTACGCCAACTACGGTCACGGCACCTGCCCGTCGGGCACCTGGTCCAACTGCGTGTCGTCGGTCTTCAACAACGGGCAGAACTGCGCCGTCACCTTCTACGACGGCACCAACTACACCGGCGCCTTCTACTACCAGTTGCCGCGCGGCAGCTACCTCGCGAACCTGGCCTTGGACAAGTGGAGCGACGGGACCAGCCCGAACGACAAGATCAGCTCGCACAAGTGGTGCTGACGGTTCGACAGTCGATGTCCCGGATGCTGTCCGTGGCCGTCGGTCTCCTGGTGCTCGTCTGCGGGAGCGCCTGCGCCCCGCGGGCGGGCACCACCGGCGTCCAGGAGTCAGGACTCAGCGCCGACGCGCTGGACCTGCTCACCACCTCCGGCGACTACCCGGCGCGTAAACGGGTGCTGGACATGGCTGAGGAGAAACTGGTCGAGCGGTGCATGACTGCGCGTGGGCAGGTCTACTGGCCGATCACCTCACCGCCGATCACCACGTCAGACGAGGAACGCGCGGTTGACCTCCCCCGGCGTCGCGCAGAGGGCTTCGGGTTGACCGGTGGAGCGAGGCCGCCGAAGGCCGGGCCGAACGACACTCAGCCGGCGTTCCAGACCGCCCTGTTCGGCGATACCCGGCACTACCAGGACTTGAAGCTGCCCAACGGCAACGTCCTCTCCTATCCGGCAAGTGGGTGCGTGGCCGAGAGCCGGGCGGCCCTCTACACCGACGTCCGGCGTTGGGCCCGCGTCGACGCCATCCCTCAGGTTGTCGGCAACAAGCTCAGGGCGCAGACCACCGATGCCCCGGAACTGGCGGAGGCCCGTTCCCGCTGGGTCTCGTGCATGGCCGCGGCGGGTTACCCGTACCCCAAACCAGAGGCCGCGGTCGACGATCTGTCGAACGCCTACCAGCAGCATGGCGAATCTGCCGCCCTGCGACGACGGGAAGTCGCAGTGGCCACCGCCGACGGAGAATGTGCCTTACGTGCCCATGTGCCGTCCGCCGAGCTCGCGCTGCGCCGGGCCAGGGCGTACGCCCTGCCGGCCGCGCAACAGCGGGAACTGAACGACCTGGGTGCGGTGCACTGCGTGGCCTACGAGGAAGCGCAGCGTGTGGTTGGGGAAACCGCGACCGCCCATCCGTGCCTGAAGAAATGAGATCTGACATGGGGTACGCCCAGGGCCCCTTGCCGGGGCCCTGGGCCCGCGCCCTCATCAGAATTGCGGCGTGGATACCCGGCCGTTTAGGGCCGGGAGGAAACGCCGCTCCCTCCCCTCGCTGATCGTCTTACATGGACGGTTGCTAGCGCCGGCTCCCGCACGGTGCAGGTCGCCGCATCCCTCGCCATGATCAGCCACCCGGACCTCGTCACCGACCTCATCAGGAGCGCGGCCAACGCCACCACCTGAAGATCCTCAGAGACGCAGAGGTAGACCGAGGTAGCGGGCGTACTCGGCCAGGGCCGCTTCCACGCGGGACTGGAGCGCGGCGTCGAACGGGGCCAGCGGGTGCACGGTCACCGCGACGGCGTTCTTGCCGATCGTCCGCCTCCAGGTGCCGACCACCCGGCCACCGTGCACCACGGTCGACTGGAAGACGCCGTTGCCGCCGGGCACGACGGCCGCCGCGTGCGCCGGGTCGAGCATCAGGGTGCGGTCCTTGAAGCCGAGCAGATACTCGTCGAAGCCGGGGAGCGTGTGCACGTCGTCGATCGGCTCGCGGGGCGCGTCGAGCAGGGCCGCGTCGACCAGAGCCTCGGTGCCGTCGACCTCGACGGCGGCGAGGGCGTCGCCGGCCACCGCGATGCCCCGTTTGGCGTCGGCGACGGTCAGACCGGTCCAGCGGGCGAAGTCGTGCCGGGTGACCGGGCCGTGGCTGCGCACGTAGCGCGCGGCGAGCAGGCCGAGCGCCTCGTCGCGGTCGGGGCGGTGCGGGTCGGGCACCCACTCGTCGAGCAGGGCGAACGTCTGCTCGGTGCCGATGTGCGGGGCGATGCAGACGACGCCGCGCAGGGCCGCGTACAAGAGCAGGTGGTAGCCGCGCTGCCCGACGGTGTCGATGCCGGCGGCGTTGAGCGTGGCCAGGCACTGGGCGCGGGTGAGCCGGCCGCCGCCGGCCAGCGGGCCGCCGAGCACGTCGGCGGCCCGGTCCGCGTCGGCTTCGGTGAGGCCGAGCTGGGCGCGGCGGGTGGCGGCGGCGGTCAGCGTGCGTACGCCGGTCACCGCCAGCATCCAGCGGGCGTCCCGGGACGGCACCAGGTGGACGGTGCCGCGCATGGGCCAGGTCCGCAGCGCTTCCCGCCGCTCCAGCGCCGCCTGCACGTCGGCCAGGGTGCGCCCCGGCAGGCGTACGCCGAGCGACCAGAGGCCGCTCGCGGCGTCCTGGGCCTGCATGGCGCCGAACCATTCGACGACCTCGGCCACGGTGTCGGGGCGGGCGTGCGGGTGGGGCCGCAGCAGCAGGCTGGCCATCCGCAGTGCCAGCGCCTCCGCGCCGGTGAGCCGTACGGGCACGCCCGCCTCCCGTGGTTGGTGGACGGCCAGCATAGGCGGGCCCCACGACATCCTTCCGGCGTCGGCCTCGTGAGAACCTGTGTCGATGAGTAGTGACATCGCCCTTGAGGTGAGCGCCCTGGCCATCAACGTCACCATCCCGGACGGGCTCCGCTGGACCGACACCCGACGCGGTGAGGAGTTCACGCTGACCACACTCAACGTCCGGCTGCTCCCGGACGGGCGCCTCGCGGCGAAGGCGTACGGCCGGCCGACCGCTGGTGGCCGCGGCACGTACGTCTCCTTCCCCGTGCCCGACCGGCCCGAGCTGGTGGCGCTGGTCAACGAGGCCGCCATCCGCGCCGGCGCGCTGTGGGCCGCCCACCGCGGCCTCACCGGCTGATCGACGAGGACCGGAGTGCGCTGGATCACGGACCTTCGTTAGCCTTCTCCGGTGACCGCGGATCTGCCCACGTTCGAGTTCGCCTTCCCTGGTCCGCTGCGCGACAAGCTGGTCGCTGCCGTGCTCGATGGGACCAAGACCACCACGACAGGCCTGCTCCAAGACTACGAGATCGAAGGCGAACCACTACCGGTCGCGGGTGCCCGAGCGGCGGTGGTCGATTCTGCCGGTCACCGGGTGGCCGTGATTGAACTGACCGAGGTGCGGGTCTGCCGGCTCGGCGACGTGGACCTTGACCACGCCCGGGATGAGGGCGAGGGGCATGACTCGGTCGCCGCCTGGCGAGCTGGCCACGAGGAGTTCTGGCACGGGACGGACTACCGAGGGTGGCTGGGCAATCCCGGCTTCACCGTCGACGACGATACGCCAGCCGTGTTGGAGCGGTTCCGGCTCGTCTCGACGCGGCTTCCCTCACCGTGACTGGACGGTCACCCGGTAGTTGATCTCTACGAGTGCGTGGAAAGCCACCGGCGTGTGGAAGGTGAGGTGTAGCCACTGGTTGTCGCCACCTCGCGGATCAGGCGCCACCGCCGCCCGTTCATCACACGCCCCGAAGTGAACCTGACTGAGGCTGCTATGACTGGTGCTCTTGAACCGGCGGAGGCCCAGCTCCACCCCGAGAGCAGCGGGCGGTTGCGAGTACGGTGCGCTGTCCGGCAGGAAGAACGACACCTGCTCAAGCTCGTCAACGGTGCCGATCCAAAACCCGGGACGCTGGACGAGGGCGACGTAGCCGCTGTAAATGGTTGTCCGTACCGTTTCCCCGGTCGCCGGATCGGTGCCATCGATGAAGACGCGTGGGCACGGCACAACAGCGCGGATCTCCAAGCGGTGCACACCTGGAGGCTAGCCACCTCCCGCCAGCGCGACCTCCCACCCGCGTGGCTGGTCAGGTTGCGGGCGGCAAGCGACAGCCGGTCGCGGATCTGGGCCAGGGACAAGAGCGGGCGCGGTCATGCTCAGGCCACCCCGAGGGTGATGGCGAGCTGGGTGATCGTCGCCGGGGCGTCCGGGTCGCGGGTTACCCGTGCGACCACCTCCCGGGCCGATGGCCGGTGCCGTACCTCAGCGGGCGCGATGCCGTCGGCCTGCACCAGCATCCGAGCCGCGTTGGCGGGGTCGTCGGTCTGGAGGTAGGCGCGCGCCGCGTTGATCAGGTGCGCGGCCCGGTGTTCGATGGGCAGCCGGCGCGTTGACGGTGATCCTTACATCACTCCGGCAACGATTCTCAACGCGACACGCAGCCACCACACCGGGATTGACTCCGTGCTGACGCGCCTGCTATTAATCCACCAACTGCTTGGTTGATTAAGGAGCGTGTATGGCGGCGGCGCGACGAGGCAGACCGCCGGCCGGTCCGGAGCGCCGGGACGCCTTGGTGCGTGCGGCCTACCAGCGCTTGGCCGCGGGGGGATTCGAGGGCTTGCGGATGCGGGACGTGGCCGGTGAGGTGGGCATCGACCACTCGACGATCCATCACCACTTCCCCACCAAGCAGGAGCTGGTGGTGGCGGTCGTGGACCACGCCACCCGGCAGTTCTGGTCGACCACGCCGCCGGTCGGCAGCCCGGTCGACCGCCTTCGCGGCCACCTCGCCACCCTCTGCCAAGAGATCGTCGACCAACCCGAGCTGCACGTGGTGTTGCGCGAGCTGGACCTGCGTGCGCGGCGCGACCCCGAGCTGCGGGAGATCATTGCCAGCCGCGAGGAGGGCTGGCGGAACTCACTGCGCGCGCTGCTGGCCGGTGCCGCCGCGGACGGCGCGCTGGCACCAGGTGTCGATCCGGCCACGGGGGCCGAGCTGATCATCGCCGCAGTCAAGGGCGCGAGCCTGACCGCCGACCGCGCCGGTGATGTCCTCGGGCTTCTTGACCGACTCCTGATCCCCGCCTGACTACTGGAAGGGACATGTTATGTCCACAAGCCCGCTCCGGGTGATCATCGCGGGCGGCGGCATCGGCGGCTTGTGTCTCGCGCAGGGCCTGCACGCCGCCGGGATCAGCGTCGTGGTCTACGAACGTGATGCCGCGCCCGATGCGCGGTTGCAGGGGTACCGGCTCAACATCGAGCCGGTGGGTAGTCGGGCGCTACATGACTGCCTTCCCGCGCACCTTTGGGAGATCCTGGTGGCCACCGCAGGGGATCCCGGGCCCGGCATGGGAGTGTTCACTGAGCGCCTGCGGCTGCTGATGCGGGAGGACGACCCGCCTGCGGGGCTTTCCCGGTCCGAACGGACACACGCGGTCAGCCGGATCACGTTGCGCCGGCTGCTGCTCGCCGGCCTGGACGGCATAGTCCACTTCGGCAAGGAGTTCACCCGCTACCGACAGAACGCCGACGGCACGGTCACCGCCTTCTTCGCCGACGGCACCTGCGCAACCGGCGACCTACTGGTCGGCGCTGACGGCGCCCGCTCACGGGTGCGGCGGCAGCTCCTGCCGCATGCCAAGCAGCGCAACGCACCCGGCGTCGGCATTGGCGGCAAGCTCCGGCTCGACGACAGGACGGCTTGGCTGCCCGAGGAGATGACCAGCACCAAGAACATGATCCTGCCGAAGCGGGACTTCCTGTTCACCGCGGTGTTCCGGCGTCGGGAAGGTGGCGACGCCATCGAAGCGCGCGTCGGCGACCAGTTGCGGGCCGCCGGCCTGGACCCGGATCTCGTCGTCCAGGACACGAAAGACGACGACTACGTCATGTGGGCCTACGTCGCCCACCGGCGTGCACTGCCCGCCGAGGCGACCGGCAAGCACGGCCAACGGCTGCGCGACCTCGTCGTGTCCCGCCTGGCGGGCTGGCATCCCGACCTGCGCGAACTGATCTCTCAGACGCCCCCGGACACCGTCGAGCGGTTCGACTTCGCCGCCGCCGCGCGGGTGAAACCCTGGGCCACCACGAACGTGACCCTCCTCGGCGACGCGATCCACTACATGCCACCGGTCGGCGGGCTCGGCGGCAACGCCGCGCTATACGACGCCAACGCGCTGCGCCGCGCGTTGATCACAGTAAGTCGAGGTGAGTGGGAGCTACTTCCCGCCATCGCCGAGTACGAGCGCGCGATGCTGAAGCACGGCTTCGGCGCGGTGCGGGCCGCGACCATGTACCTGCACCTGGCCACCTTGCGCAGCCATGTGATCCGGGCGACCGCGCGGATGTTCTTCCAGCTGTGCGGCAAAGTCCCATCCCTGCGCCGCGCCGTCTTCGCGGAGTGAGAAACGGTGCGTCGGCCGGGCGCCGCGACCGCGGTCGCCGTACCTCCACCCGAGATAGCGTCCGCGAGCGTGTAGGTGCAAGGAGGTGCTGGTGGATGACTTCGAGGTATTCGTGAGACAGCGGTCGGCCGCGCTCGCACGTACCGCGTACCTGTTGACCGGCGACCGTCACCTCGCGGAGGACCTGTTGCAGGACACGCTCGCGCGGGTGGCCGAGCGATGGTGGGCGGTCGTGCGTGGCGGCGATCCGGAGCCGTACGTGCGTCGCATGCTCTACACGCGTGCGATCGACGGCTGGCGACACCGCCGCCGGCATGCGGCGGCTACCGCTGCCGTGGCGGAGCGGCCCGAGCTTCAGAGCCCGAGTGACGACGCCGAGATCATCGCGCGACGACTCGTCCTTCGCGACGCGCTCGCTCGCCTGACCCCGCGCCAACGCGCGGTGCTCGTGCTGCGGTTTTACGAGGACCACACCGAGGTGCAAACCGCTGATCTGCTCGGCTGCTCGGTCAACACGGTGAAGTCCCAGACCCGCCATGCCCTGAGCCGGCTGCGCGCCGTGGCACCTCACCTGGCCGAGACGTTCGACCGACCCAGCCCAGTGGAGACCCCATGAACGCCCCGCTGCGCGACGCCCTTGACGACCTCGTTACCGATGTCGCAGCACACGTCGCGCCGCCCGATCTCGGCCCGCGCGCCTGGCGCGCGGGCCGTCGTCGGCGCGCACGCCGGCGGTTCGCCCTCGGCACGCTGGTCGCCGCGGCCGCGATCTTCGCCGTCGCGGTCACCCCGTTCGCCGGCCAGTTACGGTCGCTGTATGTGACCGCCGACGCCGAGGGCCGCGGCGTTGGCGGGTATCCGGAGCGGATCCCACATCAGTGGTGGACAGGCACGCTGCCCGACCGCCCTGGACCGGTGGCTAGCCTCGTCAAGGCTGGGCCGGACCACGGCCCCGACGCCTGGTACGCCGTGGCCGAGACCGGCCGTCGTTGGCGGCTGCCGGCGCCGCCGACCGGTTACGACAACTACCCGGCGATCTCCCGCGACGGTCGCCGCATCGGGTATCTGCGCGGCGACCACGGACCCTACGTGATCCACGATCTTGTCACCGGTACGCGGACGGAGATCACGGCCGTCGGCGGTCGCGGCGGGCCGTCCATCACCACGCCGTACGTCGTCGAAGAGCAGTCCCCGTCGTTCTGGTCCCCGGACGGCCGCTGGCTAGCTCAGCACGGAGTCCAGCGCGATGAGCCGTGGGGCGCGGTCGTGTTGGGCGTGGATGGCTCGGTGACGTTCGTTCGAAACGGCGAGGGCGACGGGTACAAAGGGTTTCTCGCGGGCTGGGTCAACACCGATGAACTGCTCTGGGTCAAGATGTCGCGCTCCGGCGACACACCATCCGTCCCCGACCTTGTCGCCACCGTCACCGGGCTCGACGGCCAACCGCGTCGCACCATCACGCTGAATCGGTCGTCCCCCTGGCTGGGTGAATCATTTGCCGGACAGTGGACCGCAACGGTCTCCCCGGACGGCCGTGAACTGCTGATCGTCGAACAAGACGACTTCGCTGGCATCGTCCGCCGATTCTCACTTCTCGACGGCCACGAAACGGCCGGCCCTGCTGCGGTGCCCGACCTGAACATGCCGTGCGCCGCCGGCTGGGCGGGCTCCACACCGGCCGTACCCATCTACGACGATGTCGCTACCACCGCCGTCCTGCGTGACGGGGA
The DNA here is from genome assembly GCF_040649295.1 of Micromonospora sp. NPDC048999. Classification (NCBI taxonomy): domain Bacteria; kingdom Bacillati; phylum Actinomycetota; class Actinomycetes; order Micromonosporales; family Micromonosporaceae; genus Micromonospora; species Micromonospora sp. NPDC048999. The sequence goes on from NZ_JBEZFI010000021.1 coordinate 62,948, forward strand.
GCCTCGTACGCTGGTGGCGGTTGAGCCCGAAGTCGGCGCGAAATGTTTCCTCTGGGCCGCGGACGCCCTCTCCGGCAAGGCCCACGGCGGGCTGCTACTGGGCACGTCAACCGCATGGTGGACCTGGTGGCTACGAGAAGCGGCAGCCGCGTCGCTGCTTGTCGGAGGCGGAGGGTGGGCTGTCCGGCGGTGGCGTCGCAGTCGCCGGCAGGTGGCCGCGCCGCGCGTGAACGAACCAGGAGCAGCCACCACGTAGCCGGCTGGCCGGGCGGGCGGGTCGGTGCCCGCCCGGCCGGGGTGTCGTCGTCAGTCGGTGTGGCGCGGCTGCTCCGGCACGTCCGCGTCGATCACCTCCCGCTGAACCTGCCCGTGGACCGGCCGCTGCTTGACGACCTCGTGGCTGGTCAGCCGGACCCGTTCGACCGGGACCCGTTCCTTGACCGCCACCGGGTGCTCGGCGTGCAGCACCAGTTCGCGCTCGTCCTCGCCGAGCTGGGGCCGTATGTCGCCACGGTTCGCGGCGGTGATCGGCTCGCGTTCGACGGTCACCTCGTCGTGCTGGACCGGCACGGTGGTGTGGACGTTCTCGGTCACCACCCGTTTGCGTAGCCGTGCCGTGGCGACCGGCTCGCGTTGGGTGCCGACCCGCAGCCGTTCCTCGGAGCGGATCATCTCCGGTGCGGCCGTCGCCTGCTGTGGTGACGGCTCGGGTCGTAGGGCCGCGCTGCGCGCGGGCAGCTGGTAGTGCCGGTAGAGCTGGGTGAGTTGGTCCACGCCCAGCGGTAGGTCGGTGTCGCTCTCCACGGCGGGGGCGCTGCGGACGGTGGACCTGTCGTACGGCATCCGCACCCGGCCCTCCTGCAACCGGGCGGTGTGCAGCGGGGCCATCGACTGGTGGCGGCCGGGGATGCCGGTCCGCACGCTGACCCAGGTGGGCTCGCCGGCGGCGTCGGCCCAGACCTGGCCCACGCTGCCGATCTTCGCGCCCGAGCGGTCCTGGACGTCCTGCCCGTACAGCGAGCGGATCTGCTGTTCGGTCAGTCGCATGGTTCGTCCTTCCTCTCACGGGTCTTGGAGAGGATCCCCGTCGGGGCGGCGGGCATGCCGGGGAAGTCGGACGAATAGGAGGAGCGGGAGCGGATGGCCTGATCGCGCTGCGCCGGCGGCGCTGCCGACGTAGCGCGATCCCCCGTTCAGGTCCGTGTCGGACGAGGTCTGCCTGGACCCGGTGCGTCCAGGATCCCCTGGTGCCCGATTCGGATCGGCGTTTCGGCGGGGAACTTGCGCAAATTTTGAGCCCGGGGGATCCGTTCTTGAGAAGGGTGCGCGGGGGTGTTTGCGCAGGTGAGCAACGGGTAGGCGCCGGAGCTGACCCGACACCGAGGGGGAAACGTCTGATGGCTGGCCAGGTCAACGTCGCGGTGATCTACTACAGCGCGACCGGCATCACGTACCAGATGGCGCAGGCGGCGTGCGAGGCCGCCGGGGAGGCCGGGGCGGAGGTGCGCCTGCGTAAGGTGCGGGAGCTGGCGCCGGACGAGGCGATTCGCTCCAACTCGGGTTGGGAGGCGCACCGGCTGGAGACGCAGAATGTGCCGGAGGCGCAGCCGGACGATCTGACCTGGGCCGATGTGGTGATTTTCGGTTCTCCCACCCGGTACGGGCTGATCGCTGCGCAGCTCAAGCAGTTCATCGACACCACCGGCCCGTTGTGGGCTCAGGGCGCGCTGGCGAACAAGGTGTACAGCGCGTTCACCTCGACGGCCACCTCGCACGGTGGCCAGGAGGCGACGTTGCTGTCGTTGTTCACGGTCGTCTACCACTGGGGCGGTCTCGTGGTGACTCCCGGCTACACCGATCCCAGCCAGTTCGTCGCCGGCAACCCGTACGGTGCGTCGCATACCAGCAACAACGGGGAGATCGCTCCGGACCATATCGCCCTGGCGGCGACCGCGCTGACGGCGAAGCGGGCGGTGCAGGTGGGTGCCGCGCTGAAGCGGGGTCTGGCCGGTTGAGCTTGGCGACCGGTGGTCCGGGTGAGCCACCCGGGCCACCGGTCGTCGGCGGCTCTACCCGTGATCGGCCGGTGCTTGCCCGGTCAGCGCCGGGTGGGTGAGTAGGTGCCCGAGCAGGTCTGCGAGGACGGTCAGGCCGTCGGGGCTGAGCACCGATTCGGGGTGGAACTGGACGCCGGCGAAGCCGGGGCCGCGCAGCGCGTGCACGGCGCCGTCGGCCGGGTCTCGGGACACTTCCACCGGCCCGTACGTGGTGGTGATCCGGTCGGCGTCGGCGTGGGCGGTGAAGCTGGAGTAGAAGCCGACGCGGCGGGTCGCGCCGAACACTGGTACGTCCCGTTGCAGGCCCTGGTAGGGCGTGTCCCGGCGGTGCAGCGGCAGGCCGAGCAGCCCGGCGAGCAGTTGGTGGCCGAGGCAGACGGCGAGGGTGGGCCGGCCGCTGGTGAGCAGTTCGGTCAGCAGGGCCCGCATCGCGGCCATTTTCGGTTCGGCCTGGTCGTTCGGGTCGCCCGGTCCGGGGCCGACCACGACCAGGTCGTACGGGTCGACCGGGTCGGGCTGGTGCCAGTCGCGGCGGGTGACGGCCAGGCCGAGGGCGCGCAGCTGGTGGGCGAGCATCCCGGTGAAGGTGTCCTCGCCGTCGACGATCAGCGCCCGCCGGCCGGTCAGTGCGGGCAGTGCGGTGGTGTGCGGGGTGCGTTGGTCCAGCCAGAACCGGGCCAGCGGCGTGTTGCGGGCGGCGAGCGCGGCGCGTACGTGTGGGTCGTCGGCGAGTCGGACGGCGGGGCCGCGGCCGGGGTCGGGTGCGTCGGGGCCGAGGCCGAGCGCGGCGAGTACCCCGGCGGCCTTGGCGTGTGTTTCGGCGACCTCGCCGGCGGTGGTGGAGTGTCGGACCAGGGTGGCGCCGACCGGGACCCGTAGTTCGCCGGTGGGGGAGAGTTCGGCGGTGCGGATGAGGATCGGCGCGTCGAGGGTTTGGCGGCCTTGTGTGTCGCGGCCGAGTAGGGCGAGGACTCCGGCGTAGTAGCGGCGGCCGGTGCGTTCGTGGCGGGCGATCACCCGGCAGGCGTTTTCCATCGGGCTGCCGGTGACGGTGGGGGCGAACATGGTTTCCCGTAGCACTTCGCGGACGTCGCGGGTGCCCTGGCCGGCGAGCAGGTATTCGGTGTGCGCGAGGTGCGCCATTTCCTTGAGGTAGGGGCCGACGACCTGGCCGCCGTGTTCGGCGACCGTCGCCATCATCTTGAGTTCCTCGTCGAGCACCATGTACAGCTCCTCGACCTCCTTGAGGTCGTGGAGGAAGCGCAGCAGGGCGTCGCGGTCGGGTGTTGCGCCGGTGTGTCGGAAGGTGCCGCTGATCGGGTTCATCATGACCAGCCCGTCGTCGACGCTGACGTGTCGTTCGGGGCTGGCGCCGACGAGGATCCGGGTGCCGGTGTGTACGACGAAGGTCCAGTAGGCGCCGCGTTCGCGTAGCAGCAGTCGGCGCAGTGCGGCCAGGGCCGCGGTCAGGGGGTGGCCCTGGACGGTGGCCCGCAGGGTGCGGTGGATGACGAAGTTCGCTCCCTCGCCGCGGCCGATCTCCTCGGCGAGGACCCGGTCGACGGTCGCCGCGTACTCGGTGTCGGTGATGTCGAACGCGGCGTCGCGGGTGACCACGGGCGCGTCGGGCAGGGCGGCCACCACCTCGGCGAGGGGGACCCGCCGGTGCTCCTGGATCAGCAGGCATTCCAGGGGGGTGCCGTCGTCGACGCAGGCGAACCCGCGTTCGGCTATCTGCCGGTAGGGGACCAGGGCCAGGGTGCGCGGCCCGGGACCGTCCTCGGGCAGGGGGATGTCGGCGAGCCGCTCGGCGATGCGTACCGGGCCGGTGAGCAGGTCGAGGTGGTCGGCGCCGTCGCGGCGGATGAGCGCGAACGGGCCGGGGTCGACGCCGGCGGCGACGGCGGCCAGTGGGTCGTGCGGGCTGGTCATCGGGTCTCCTCGGTGGGCCGGTGGCCGCCGGCGGGGCGACCCGGGATGCCGGGGAGAGACCGGCGGCCGCCTCGTCGGGCGGCCGCGTGGGGAAGCTACGCGCGGGGGTGGGCCGCCGGGTTGGCGGGCCACCAGCAGGACAGGTGCGCGGGCATGGCGATCACTGTACGCGATGGCACGGGCGCGGGGAACGGATCGCGGGTGATCCATCTTGACTTCGGCGCCGCTCTCGGCGGGTTAGATTGACGGCGATGACCATTCTCGCGCTGGACCTGGGCACCTCGTCGGTGCGGGGGCTCGTGCTGGACGCGGACGTCGCCCCGTGTCCGGGCGCGTTGGCTCGGCGGAAGGTCCATCCGGCCACCGGCGAGGACGGCGCCGGCACCCTGGACGGCCCCGGCTACCTCGCCTGCCTGACGGAGTGTCTGGACGAGCTGGCCGCCGGCGGTCACCTGCGCGACGTCGAGCTGGTCGCCACCTCGGTGCAGTGGCACTCGGTGCTGCCGTTGGGCGGCGACGGGGAGCCGCTCGGCCCGGTGCTGACCTGGCTGGACACCCGGCCCGAGCCGCTGGCCGAGGCCGCCGGGCCGGCCGATCCGGATGCCTTCCACGAGCGCACCGGGACGTGGTGGCACCGCTGCTACTGGAGCGTCCGGCTGCCCTGGCTGCGGGAGCGGGCCGGTGGGCGGATCGGTCGTTTCGTCGGGCTGGCCGAGTATGTGCTGGGTGCGCTGCTCGACGAGGCGCCGATGTCGGTGTCGATGGCCTCGGGTGCCGGGCTGCTGGACCTGCGCCGGCTGGACTGGGACGCCGAGGCGTGCGAGCTGGCCGGCGTACGCCCCGGGGAGTTGCCGGCGTTGGCGCCGCGACGGTGGCACGGCCGGCTGCGCCCCGAGCATGCCCGGCGTTGGCCGCAGTTGGCCGATGCCCGCTGGGCCGCGCCGGTGGGCGACGGTGCCGCCTCCAATGTCGGCTCCGGCTGCGTCGATACCTCGCGGGCCGCGGTCACTGTCGGCACCTCCGCCGCGGTACGTCTCCTGCAGGCGGTGCCCGCCGGCACGCCGTTGCCGCCGCTGCCGGCGCAGCTGTGGCGGTATCGGGTCGACCATGAGCACGTGGTGACGGGGGCGGCGTACTCCAGTGGCGGGAACCTGTTCGCGTGGGCCGACCGGGAGTTGCGCCTGCCCGCGGCGGCTGAGCTGGAGGCGGCCCTGGCCCGGGCGACCGAGGGCCCGCGGATCGGGGTGAATCCCCGGTTCGGCGGCGACCGGCCGCCCGGCCGTGCGCCCGCCGGCTGTGGTGAGCTGCGTGGGCTCAGCTTCGACACCACCGCCGTCGACCTGCTCGCCGGGCTGATGACCAGCGTGTGCCGGCTGGTCGCGGACGACCTCGTCGTGTTGGAGTCCGGCTTGGACCAGCCGACGGAGGTGGTGCTCGGCGGTGGTGCGATGGCCGCCTCCGCGTGGTGGCGGGGGGCGTTCACCGAGGTGCTGGCGCCACGTACGGTGCGCTACCAGCACAATCCGGAGGTCGGCGCGACTGGTGCGGCGTTGGTGGCGTCGCATCGGGTCGCCGAGGCGGCGCGTCTCGGGGGGATCGGCGGGACGGGTGGCTGACCGGACGTCCCGGCCAGCCACCCGTTGACGCGACGAATTTAGAGGCCGTTGTTCTGGATGACGGTGCGGTACCAGTGGGCGCTGCGCTTGAGCACCCGGCGCTGCGTGGTGTAGTCCACGTAGACCAGGCCCCAGCGCTGGTCGAACCCTTCGGCCCACTCGAAGTTGTCCAGCAGTGACCAGACGTGGTAGCTCTCCAGGGGCACGCCGTCGCCGATCGCGCGGTGGGCGGCGGCGAAGTGGTCGCGCAGGAAGTCGATCCGGCCGCTGTCGTCGACGGTGCCGTCCTCGGCGAGAGTGTCCGGGCAGGGCAGCCCGTTCTCGGTGATGGTGAGCGGGATCGGGCCGTAGTCGCGGGTGACCCGGGTCAGGATGTCGTACATCCCCTCGGGGTAGATCTGCTGCCATTCGGCCTCGGAGGTGGGCCACTTGCGTTCGGTGCCGCCCTGGCCGGTGACGTAGATGGGCGTGTAGTACTGCACGGCGACCAGGTCGACGGGGCTGGAGATGATCTTCAGGTCGCCGTCGCGGATGCCGCGGGCCATCCGGCTGTCCGGGCCGAGGTCGGCCAGCACGTCCTGCGGGTAGGCGCCCTTGAGGATCGAGTCAAGGTAGAGGCGGTTCTCGTAGCCGTCGTACAGGTGGGTCGCCGTGGCCGCCTCGGCGGTGTCGTCGGCGGGGTAGCAGGGGTGCAGGTTCAGCGCGGGGCCGATGCGGGTCTTGGCGCCGGTGGCGCGCAGCGCGCGGACGGCGAGGCCGTGGGCGAGCTGGAGGTGGTGGGCGACCAGGTACGCCGCGTCGGGGTCCTGCCGGCCGGGGGCGTGGTGTCCCCAGATGTAGCCGTTCTGCACGACGGTCTTCGGCTCGTTGATGGTCAGCCAGACGGGCACCTGGTCGCCCAGGGCGCGGAAGACGATGTCGGCGTACTCGGCGAAGCGTTCGGCGGTGTCGCGGTTCTCCCAGCCGCCGGCGTCCTGCAGGGCCTGGGGGAGGTCCCAGTGGAAGAGGGTGGCCATCGGGGCGATGTCGCGTTCGTGCAGGCCGTCGACGAGGCGGCGGTAGAAGTCGAGGCCGCGCTGGTTGGGTCGGCCGGCGCCGTCGGCCTGGATGCGGGACCAGGAGATGGAGAACCGGTAGCTGCGCAGGCCGAGGTCGCGCATGAGGTCGAGGTCCTCGGCGTACCGGTGGTAGTGGTCGGCGGCGACGTCGCCGGTGTCGCCGTTGCGGGTGCGCCCCGGGGTGTGGCTGAAGGTGTCCCAGACGGATGCGCCGCGGCCGTCCTCCTTGGCCGCGCCTTCGATCTGGTACGCGGAGGTGGCCGCGCCCCAGGCGAAGCCGGTGGGGAAGCGCAGCGACCCCTGCGGGGGCGCGTCGGGGTCGGTGTCGGGGGTGGTGTCGCAGCCGGCGACGAGGGCGGCGGCGGACGCGGCGGTCCCGGCCATGCCGGCGCCGGCGAGCCCGGCACGGGCCGCGCCGGCGGCGGTCGCGGAGAGAGCGGCGCGGCGGAGCAGGCGCCGTCGGGTGAGTAGCGACATGGACGATCTCCTCGAAGTGACTGGCCACCCGGGCCGGGAGCGCTCCCAGCATAGGCCAGGCGTAGCCGGCCGCGTCCTGTGGGCGGACCGCGGCGCGGGGCGCGGACCGGTCGGGACGGGCGGCCGGCGGGGAGTGAAGGGGCGTCGCTCGGGGCGCCGGATGAACGGCGAGATGGGGCGGATAGCGCAAGGAGGCCGACCGGGAGGCGTGTCGCGCCTGTCCCGTCGGCCTCTTTTCCCGTCGACAACGGGGGTTTAGTGTGGGGACGGGGGAGGGCAACCCCCGTCCCCACGAGTGATGCACACACGCACGAGTGGAATTGGGTTCTGTCGTGCGTGTCGCGCGGGAGCCGGGCCACGCGAGTGGCTCTGGTTCCACCTCCCTCCAAGCCGGTGGGTGATGGCTGGCGACGGCGTCCGGGCTGGCCCGTCGTCAGCCTCTTGGGCTGGTGCGCTGGGGACACGGGGGTTCCCTAGCGAACTTGGACTTGCATATCGATCGATGGAAGCGCTCCCATCGGCGATGCTTGCGACTGTAATGCCCGTAACCGGTTTGTGAAAGCCCCTGAACGAGATCGAAACATGCGCGTGTCTAAGTTGCTCGGCCATTGTGGTGGGAGCGCTTCCATGGCAGACTCTCTCCAATCGCGACACGGAGCCAGCGCGCGCGAGCGTGGGCCGCCGAGGGCACCCGGACATCCCGGTGCGGCGTTCTGCGATCCCCGGCACGACCGGGTCGACCACCTTCCCGGGCGCTTCCGACCCCCCGCGTCCGCCCGTCCGACGCGTGGAGGCGCCCCGCCGGGGCCCGCACGGTCCCGGCCCGGTCCGAGGAGACACCGCGCACATGAGACTCATGGCAAGACGTCGCCGCACGGCGATGTTCGCCGCCACCGCCGTCGCCATCGCTGGCGTGGCCCTGCCGGCCGGCGCCGCGCAGGCCGCCCCGGCCTGCGACGTGTCGTACGTGACGAACGACTGGAATGACGGCTTCACCGCCAACGTCGACGTCAAGAACCTGGGCGACCCGGTCAACGGCTGGACGTTGAAGTTCACCTTCCCGAACAGCAGCCAGCGGGTGACGCAGGGCTGGTCGGCCAAGTGGAGCCAGTCCGGCAACCAGGTGACCGCAACCAACGAGTCGTACAACGGCAGCCTTGCCACCGGCGCCACGGCCAGCATCGGGTTCAACGGCGCCTACTCGGGCAGCAACCCGAAGCCCACCTCGTTCACCCTCAACGGGGTCACCTGCAACGGCACCCCCGCCAACCAGCCGCCGACGGTCACCCTCGACGTGCCGGCCGGGCCGTTCGTGGCGCCGGCGAACGTGCCGCTGACCGCCACCGCCACCGCCAAGAGCGGGAGCATCAGCAAGGTCGAGTTCTACCGCAACGGCCTGCTGGTCAACACCGCCACCAGCGCCCCGTACGCCTACACCCTGCAGAGCCTGCCGGCCGGCAGCTACACGGTGCAGGCCAAGGCGTACGACACCGTCGGCGGCACCGCCGTGGCCGAGAAGTCCTTCACGGTCAACCCCGCTGCCGGGCCGGCCCTGGTGGCCACCCCGCTCGCGCTCAGCGTGAACAAGGGCGGCAACGCCACGTTCAACCTGAAGTTGAGCGCCGCACCGAGCGGCAACGTGCCGGTGACGCTGACCCGCACCGGTAACACCGGCATCACTGTGTCGCCCACCTCGACGACCCTGACGACGTCCAACTGGAGCACCGGCGTCACCGTCACCGTCGCGGCGGCGGCGAACGCCGACACCAGCAGCACCGCCACGATCACCGCCTCCGCCACCGGCTACACCCCGGTGTCGGTCACTGCCACCGCGATCGACACCGGTGGCAGCGACAACGCCTACATCCAGAAGTTCCTCGACCAGTACAACAAGATCAAGAACTCGGGGTACTTCAGCCCGGAGGGCGTGCCGTACCACTCCATCGAGACGCTCATCGTCGAGGCGCCCGACTACGGCCACGAGACCACCTCGGAGGCGTTCAGCTTCTGGATCTGGCTCGAGGCGCAGTACGGCCGGGTCACCAAGAACTGGGCGCCGTTCAACAACTCCTGGACGGTGATGGAGAAGTACATCATCCCGTCGCACGCCGACCAGGCCACCGCCGGCGCCCCGGGCACCCCGCAGTACGCGGCCGAGTACCCGCAGCCCAACCAGTACCCGTCGCAGCTGCAGCCCAACGTGCCCGTCGGCCAGGACCCGCTGCGCTCCGAGCTGCAGTCCACCTACGGCACCGGCGACATCTACGGCATGCACTGGCTGCTGGACGTCGACAACAAGTACGGCTATGGCCGCTGCGGCGACGGCACCACCCGCCCGGCGTACATCAACACCTTCCAGCGGGGCCCGGAGGAGTCGGTGTGGGAGACCGTGCCGCAGCCGACCTGTGACACGTTCAAGCACGGCGGCCAGTACGGCTACCTCGACCTGTTCGTCAAGGAGTCCAGCGCCCCGGCCAAGCAGTGGAAGTACACCGACGCCCCGGACGCCGACGCCCGCGCCGTGCAGGCCGCCTACTGGGCGCTGACCTGGGCCAAGGCGCAGGGCAAGCAGGCCGACGTCGCGGCGACCGTGGCCAAGGCCGCCAAGATGGGCGACTACCTGCGGTACTCGCTGTTCGACAAGTACTTCAAGAAGATCGGCAACTGCGTCAACCCGAACAGCTGCCCGGCCGGCAACGGCCGTGACTCGGCGCACTACCTGCTCTCCTGGTACTACGCCTGGGGCGGCGCGTACGACGCCAGCCAGAACTGGTCGTGGCGAATCGGCTCCAGCCACAACCACTTCGGCTACCAGAACCCCTTCGCGGCCTGGGCACTGACCAACGTGGCCGAGCTCAAGCCCCAGTCGCCGACCGCGCTCTCCGACTGGCAGAAGAGCTTCGACCGGCAGCTGGAGTTCTACACCTGGCTGCAGTCGGCCGAGGGCGGCATCGCCGGCGGCGCCACCAACAGCTGGGAGGGCAGCTACTCCCAGCCGCCGGCCGGCACCGCCACCTTCTACGGCATGTTCTACGACCCGGCCCCGGTCTACCGGGACCCGCCGTCCAACCAGTGGTTCGGCATGCAGGCCTGGTCGATGCAGCGCATCGCCGAGCTGTACATGCAGACCGGCAACGCCAAGGCCAAGGCCCTGCTGGACAAGTGGGTGCCGTGGGCCATCGCGAACACCACGCTGGGCACCAACTGGTCGATCCCGTCGGACATGAAGTGGACCGGCCAGCCCAACACCTGGACAGACAACCCCCCGCCCAACACCAACCTGCACGTCACGGTGACCAGCACCGGCCAGGACGTCGGCGTCGCCGCCGCCTACGCCCGGACCCTGATCGCGTACGCGGCCAAGTCCGGCAACACCTCCGCCAAGAACACCGCGAAGGGGCTGCTCGACGCGCTGACCGCCGCCGCCGACAGCAAGGGCGTCTCGCGGCCGGAGAAGCGCGAGGACTACAAGCGCTTCGGCGACGTGTACAACGCCAGCACCGGCCAGGGCCTGTTCATCCCGTCGGGCTGGACCGGCAAGATGCCCAACGGCGACGTCATCGCCCCGGGCAAGAGCTTCCTGGACATCCGGTCGTTCTACAAGAACGACCCGGACTGGCCGAAGGTCGACGCGTACCTCAAGGGCGGGGCCGCGCCGACGTTCAACTACCACCGGTTCTGGGCCCAGGCGGACGTCGCCATGGCCTACGCCGACTACGGCACCTACTTCCCCGCGGGGTGAGGTGACCACTCCGCCACGGGTGGCCGGCCCACTCGTGGCGGAGGCCGACCGGGCCGAAGGGGGAACACTGCGGCCCGGTCGGCGAACGGCCTGATTCCCGTCAGGCCGGGTGGGCCGGTCCGTCTGGCCGACGCAGCGGACGGACCGGCCCACCCTTGCGTCCGTAGTCGAACTTGCCGCGAAAACACCCGCGAAAAACCGGCCGCCACGGGATCACATGGGGGCCCCGGAGGGAGTAACGTACGTCACCAGAGAGGCCGCTCCCCCCGTGGCGGCCTCTCTCCTATTTGCCCGGCCCGTTTGCCCGGCCGGGCGGGCGCCTGCGACGGCCGGCAGTTAAGTTGTGCGAGTGCACGAGACTGCGAGAGGTTGGACGGCGGTCTGGACGGTCGTTCTGGCCCTGGCTCAGGCGGCCGCGTTCTACCTGGTCTGGCGCTTCGCCGTGCACACCACGCTCGGCCAGTGGACCGACACCGTCGCGCTCACCGGCAACCAGATCGGCCAGGACCGCATCGACGGGCCGGTGGACCGGATCCTCAACGCGATGTCGGTGGTGTCCCTGCTGGCGGCGACCGCGGTGATCGGCTTCATCGCGCTGATCCGCAACCGTATGACCCTCGCGGTCACCGCCACCCTGCTGATCGCCGGCGCGAACATCAGCACCCAACTGCTCAAGCACTACCTGACCCGCCCCGACTTCGGCATCGACCCGCAACGCGCGGGGGCCGGCAACAGCCTGCCCAGCGGGCACACCACAGTGGCCGCCTCGGTGGCGGTCGCGCTGATCCTGGTGCTGCCGCCGAAAGTGCGGGTGGTGGGAGCGTTCCTCGGCGTCGGCTACGCGGCCGCCGCCGGGGTGGCCACCCTCTCCGCCGGCTGGCACCGGCCCAGCGACGCCATCGCCGCGTACCTGCTGGTCGGGGTCTGGACAGGGGTGGCCGGGCTGACGCTGCTGCTCTTCCAGCGCGAACGCGCGGCGATCTCGCCGGCCGACGCGCACCGCCTGGCCGCCACCGTGCTCGGCCTCGGCGGCACGCTCGCGCTCGTCGCGTCCGGGCTCGCCCTGTCCTGGCTGGCCCGGCTCGCCGACATCCCCGCCGACGAACTCAGCCACCGCCCGCTGCTCATCGCGTACGCCGGCAGCGCAGCCGGCATCGTCGGGACGATAGCCGTCGTGGCCGGGCTGGTCCTCGCGGTGGTGCACCGCCTCGTGCCCCGCCACCAGGGCTGACCTCAGCGGTAGAAGGTGCCCACCATCGTGCCGCTGGCGATCTCCTTGTCGGTCAGCGCCCGGCGCACGTCGGGCACCTCCGGCGACTCCGGCAACTGCAACGGACGCTCCAACGCGTAGAGGCGGAAGAAATACCGGTGCGGGTCCTCGTGCTGCGGCGGATGCGGACCACCCCAACCGGTGGTGCCGAAGCCGTTGGCCCACTCCCGGCCGCCGAGCGGCACGCCGCCCTCGGAGACCCCGTCCGAGTGGGGCGAAATCCCGGTCACCAGCCAGTGCAGGAAAGGAGTCTTCCCGGCGTCCGGGTCCTCCACGAACAGGATCAACTCCTCGGCCGAGTCGGGCACCTGGGACCACTCCAGCGGCGGCGAGACGTTCCCACCCTCACGGGAGAAACGCCCCGGAAGCATGTCATGGTCGTTGAACGCGGTACTACGGAGCATGATGCCGGCCATCGTGCCTCCTCTCCTCGTCCCGCCGCGCGTACCCGGCGCGACAGCTGCGAAACGACCGGTGGCACGCTGGCCCGGCAGGCAACGGACGGGGAGATCGGATGGACACGGTACGCGCGGCGTTCCGGCACGAGTGCGAACGGCTGGAGGAGGTGCTGCGCGGCCTCGACGAGGCGGACCTGGACCGGCCCACGCCCTGCCCGCCCTGGTCGGTGCGGGACCTGCTCGCACACGTGCGCACCGGCGCGGGACGACTGGTCGACATGCTCGCCGCGCCGCAGCCCGAACGGGCCGAGGTGGACGCCGCCGCCTACTTCGGGACGGCCAAGTTCACGCCCGAGGTGGACAGCGCCCGGATCGACAGCGCCCGGCGGGAGGCGCGCGAGCTGCCCGGCGTACCCGAGGTGGCCGACGGCTTCGCGCGGGCCTGGCGGGCGGCCGACGCGGCGGCGGCCGCCCAGCCGCCGGGGCGGCTGGTGCGCACCCGGCACGGCGACGCGATGACCCTCACCGAGTTCCTGCGCACCCGCGTCGTGGAGGTCGGCGTGCACGGCCTGGACCTGGCCGACGCGCTCGACCGGCAGGCGTGGCTGACCCCGACAGCGGCGAAGGTGGTGGCCGACCTGCTGTCGGGCGGCCGGCCGATGCCGCCCGGGCTCGACTGGGACCCGCTGACCCTGGTCCGCAAGGCCACCGGCCGGGCACCGCTCACCGACCGGGAACGGACACTGATCGACCGGGCCGGCTTCCGCTGGCTGTCCTTCAGCGGCTGACCGCCGCCCGTCCGCAGCTGGCCCGGACCGCCCGCCGGCGGACGCGATCCGGGCCGCGCACGGGTCAACCGCCGACCGGACCGGCCGGGGCGGTGCGGCGCAGGTGCTCCAGAACGATCGGGTCGATCCGGCCGTCCACCAGCCGTTCCTCCAGGTTCTCCACACCAGCCCAGGAAGCGAGCGCGTCGTCCAGGCCGGCCGCGCCGACCGGGTGCCCGGCGGCGGCCAGCAGCGCGGCCACCTCGTCGGCCAGGGCGCCGATGAGGTCGCGCAGGGTGGCCGGGTCGGGCTTGCCGAAGAGCATGGTGTGGGTGTCGAGCAGGCGACCCAGCTCGGTGACCGGGTCGGGGTGGTCGTCGACCCGCAGGTCGACCACCTCGTCGCCGGTGCCGGCGTACCCGCCGCGCCGCTGCACCACCAGCAGGCCGGCGCTCTGTCGGCCGCGCCGGTCGCCGCCGGCCCGGTCACCGGCGTGCAGCGCCGCCAGCAGTCGACGCGGGAAGGGCAGCTCCGCCCCGCCCAGCCAGGCGTCCCGTATCGCGTCGATGACGTGCCCGCCGGCGAGGATGTTGCCCTGCGCGGCCCAGCCGTCCCCGGCCTGGCCGCCGGCCCACGGATGGCAGTGCGGCCCGGTCCAGGTGGCCCCGTCGCCGGTGGCCCCGACCACGCCGAGCTGCCGCTCGTCGCAGCCCGGGTCGGCGGCGATCAGCCCGGCGACCACGTCCGCCGGGGCCACTCCGGTCCGCAGCAGCGCCAGCCCCTGCGACCGGTAGGCCAGGTTGACATGCGCCTGGGTGGCGACGGCGCCCACGTCGGCCTCGGCGGCCGGCACCAGCGCCCCGGCGGCGAGGAACTTGCTGGCCACGGCGACGCCGTGCAGGCGGCCGTCGGCGGAGCGAGCGACGATCGAGAAAGTCATTCGCGGATTCTAGTTTCAGTACCCGCCCGGCTCGATGACGCCTGATTGGATGACGATGACGGTGCCGATGAGCATGAACACGCCGGGCACGATCCAATGCCCGAACCGTTGGACGGTTCCGATGATCCTCTCGTGGGAGCCGAGCCACGATCCGGCCAGGCACCAGGCCGCGACTCCGACCCCGAATACGGCGACCGTGACGAGACTGTCGGCCATGGCGAAGGTGCGGAACACCGGGGTGTAGACGGAGATGTTGTCCGCCCCGTTCGCGACGGTCAGCCCGATCACGGAGGCCAGGCCGGTGGCCATGGCCAGGGTCGGCAGTTCGCCGCCGGCCCGGGCGCGGATCGCCGCGATGAGGCCCCTGACGCCGAGGGCGAACGGTATCAGGCCTACCAGTCCCACCCACCGGTCCGGCACGACGGCCAGGCCGAGGGCCGCCGTGGCGGACACGATGAGCAGCAGGGCAAACCCCGCGTACTGCCCGGTCCAGATCTGCCATGGCCGGGGCTTGCCGGACGTTTTGGCGGACAGGAACAGCACGGTCAGCACGATGATGTCGTCGATGTTCGTGCCGGCGAACACCCCGACCGCCGTCCCAATCGTCCCCAGAAGCTCTCCCACAGCGCAGCACAGTACGGGTTCTCTCCCGTAACGCCGCGATGCGCGTAAGAAACGCCCGGTGTGTGCAACCGATGACCGTGGTCTGTCGTCCAACCCATCAGTGCCGGCGCCAGCACGGGCGACCGATGGGACATGGGGGCAGCGGATGAGTCGGATCAGGTACCTGGTGGCTGCGATGGCGGTCGGGACGTTGCTGGTCGGCTGCGGCGAGCGGGTCGGCGCGGAGCGGGACGCTCCGGGTGGCCAGGCCACCGACTCCGGGGCCGCGATGGGATCGCCGCCGGGGGATCCCGTTGCGCTGATCGGTTCCTGGACGGTGACGGAGGTCGACGGCGGCGCGGGTGACGTTCTGCGGCTCGCCTCCGACACCGACGGCGGCCTGCTGCTGTTCGGCCGCTGCGGGGTGCGGATGGGCACGTGGCGGGCCGCTGCCGACGGCCTGTTCGTCGCCGATGCCACCGACGGTTCCGTTTCCGGTAACGCCCGGGGATGCGGCCCCGGCACCGAGGCCGCCGATGCCTGGCTGCGTCGGGCCGCTGCCTTCCGGGTGGACGGCGACAGCCGGGTCCTGCTCGACGGCCAGGGTGTGCGGGTGGCCCGGCTGCTGCCGGGAGCGAAGCCGACGCCGGGGCCGAACCTGCTGCCATCCCTGGCGGAGCCGCCCACGGTCACCGACGAGGCTCGGCGTGCCCTCGCGTCGGCCGCAGCCCTGCCGTCGACGTTGACGCCAGCGCGTCGGGACGCCCTCCTCGGCCGTTGGGTGCCCGCCGACGGTCGGCGGGACGGGCCGCAGGCGCCCTACGTCGAGCTGCGCGACGACGGCGAATGGCAGGGCTCCGACGGGTGCAACGGCCAGAGCGGACGGTGGGTCGCCGGCCCGGACGGTGCGGTCCTCGCCACCGCCGGACCCAGCACGCTGATCGGTTGTGACAACGTCCCGGTGGGGTTCTGGCTCTCCGCGGCCAGCCGGGCCGCGCTGGACGGCCAGGTGCTCGTGCTCTTCGACGCCCAGGGCAAGGAGACGGGCCGGCTGCGGCGCGACAGCTGAAGCAGGCCGCCGGTCAGTAGGAGCCGCCGTCGCTGCCGCGCCGTCGTGGCTGCCACCGTCGTAGCCGACGGCGTCACCGTAGACGCTGTTCTCCAGGATCGCCGCCGAGTAGCGGTCGCCCGGGTCGGCGCCGCGTTCGAAGGTGTCCCGGTGCCGGCGCGGGCCGGACCGCCGTAGTTGCTGGGCCGCCTTGCGGGCCGCGGCGAGCTGCTCCGTGCGGGTCGGCGCGCGGCGGGCCCGTACGCGCCACCGCCAGCCGGCGGCGGCCAGCAGCGCGCCGGTGAGGGCGGCGATGACCGCCCAGGTAACTGCGGGCATGCCTTCGGCCGCGGCGGTGCGCTCAAGTCCAGCTGGTACGACGGTAGGGCCGGCCGGCAAGCGGTCAGCGGCGCCAGCGCAGCGGACCCGGGTGGACGGTCCACAGCAGCCGCCGCCACCACGGGCGGGCCGCCCGCAGCGCGGCGGCATACCGGTCGGCCAGTTCCGCGGCCCGGTCCGCCTGGGCGGGGGTGGCGGTGTGCGGGGCGAAGGCGACCTGGTTGAGCAGCCCGGCCAGCTCGTCGGGTTCGCCGTCGGGCAGGTCGACGTGCGGGGGTCCGGGGCGTGCCGCCCGGGCCTCGGCCAGGGTCCGGCGGGCCTGCTCGGCGACCTCGGCGGCGGCCAGGTCGCCGCCGACCGGTCGGCCGGCGAGGCGCAGCGCGTCGGTCAGTTCCCGCCAGGCGCCGGCGATGCGCCGGCCGGGGTCGCCGCGTCCGAGGCGGGCGCGGGTGAGGTTGCGGCGCAGCATGGCCAGGGTCAGCAGGGCCAGCCCGACCAGCAGCACCAGGGTGCCGCTGCCGCCGCCGACCAGCACCGGCCTGTTCAGGCCGCCTCGGTCGGCGTGCGGGCCGGGTGCGGCCTCGGCCGGCGGTGTGGCGGTGGGTTCCACCGTCGGCTCCGGCACCTGGGACGGGGGTGTGTCGTCCGGGGCCGGGCGGAAGTCCTCCTCCACCGGGCGGGCTTCCTGGTCGGGGCGGGGCATCGGGTCGAACGGCACCCAGCCGACGCCGTCGAACAACACCTCCGGCCAGGCGGACGCGTCGGCCGCGCGGACCGGTCCGTCGCCGCTGGGTGCGAAGCCGACCACGACCCGGGTGGGTAGGCCGGCGAGCCGGCCCAGCACCGCGAACGCCGCCGAAAACTGCTCGGAGGTGCCCCGCTGCCCGCCGCCGTCGCGCGGCCCGAACAGGAAGAACGCCAGGTTGGGGTAGGCGTGCCCGCTGGGCGCGTCCGCGGTGACGCGGTAGTGCTCGGCGAGGAAGTCCTGGATGGCGGTGGCACGGGCGTACGGGGCGCTGTTGCTCTCGGCGAGTTGGGTCGCAAGGCGGCGCAGCTGCTCCGGCGCGCCGTCGGGTACCCGCAGCACCCGGGCGGCCGGGGCGCCGGCCGGCACGTTCGCCGTGGCGAGCAGGTCAGCATCGAGGTGTTCCCGGGCGGAGGTGACGGTGTAGCGCAAGCCCGGGGTCAGCCCTTCGGGGCGAATCAGTGTCGCGGTGGCCGGATCGTAGGCCACTCGGGCGCCGGTGACCTCGCGGGGAGTGGGCACGGCGGGCAGCAGCCGGCCGGTCAGGTCGGCGACGGTGATCTGCTGGCGGACGGTGTCGGTGGCGGTGCCCGAGGCGGGTTCGGTGGCAGGCAGGATCCGCCCGGCGTTGCGGTAGGTGGCGCCGACCCGCCAGGTCACGCCGTCGTAGTCGCTGAGCACCGCGAGCCGCAGGCGGGCCTGCCCGCCCGGGCCCGCCTCGGTGCGCACCTCCAGCAGCTGCTGCTCCGGGTTCAGCGCCCAGCCGGAGATGCGGACCAGCGGGTTCTCATCCAGTGACTCCAGCTGCGGCGGTTCGACGTAGCGGCGCGGGTCGACGGGGCGCTCGTCGACCCGGGCGGCCACCAGCGGGGCGAGCAGGGCGGCAAGCGCGACCACCACCGCCACCCCGGCGGCGCTCGCGGCGAGCAGGCGTAACCGCACCGCGGCGCGTACCGCCGGGGTGAGCCCCGCCGTCGGGTCGATGCTGGCCAGGCCGTCGCGGTGTGACGGCATCGCCAGGCCGGCGACGGCGACGGCGGCGAACACGACGGTCGGTGCGATCGCCGGGCCGGCGTTGGGACCGACCACGTAGACCGCGCCGGCGTAGAGCAGCACGGGCGGGAGGTAGCCGAGCAGCACCCGGCCGGTGCGCAGCGCCACCTCGGCCGCGGCGAGTCCGGCCAGCCAGGCGGCGACCACCGGCAGCAGCACGGTGTCCGGTGCCGGCTCGACGGGGATCATCGCGGTCAGCAGCCGGGGGATGGCGTTGCGGGCGGCGTCGGCCGTCACGTCGGCGAGGCCGCCGGGCAGCGCGGCGTGGCCGGCGGCCAGGCGCAGCGACAGCAGGGCCCATCCGGTCAGGCCGGCCACGGACAGCGGGGCGACCGCCCAGGACGGCAGCCGCCGGGCGGCGACGCTCAGCAGCACCGAGCCGATCGCCGCGCCGAGGACCAGGCGGGTCAGCAGCGAGTCGGCGTACACCCGGCCCAGCACCACGCCGGCCAGCGCGATCATGGTGATCAGCGCCAGCGGCACCGGCAGGGCCCGCAGCGCGCGGGTCACCGGTCCGCCGGGCCCGGCGGTGGGCGGCTCGACCGGCCGGTGCGGGTCTGCCGGGTTCCGGGGCGCGGTCACCATCGGCGGATTCCGTCCCACTCGGCGGCGAACTCGGCGCCGTCAGCGGCGTCGATCACCAGCAGGCCGGCCGCGCCGGGCGGCGTCGGTTCGGCCGCGCCGAACATCCCGACCACCACCGACGGGTACGCGCCGTGCAGCGCGTCGACGTGCCCGAGGTCGGTGCGGCCGCCCGGCCCGGTGAGGAAGACCAGGGTGTCGCCGAGCCGTTCCTGCCGTAGCCGGCTCATCGTGGTGCGCAGGGGGTCCTCGCCGCCGTCGGTCAGCTCGACGGCGGCGAGCCGGTCCAGCGGGCCGATGGCGCCGGCGGGGTCCTCGTCGGCGGGGGCGACCAGCAGCAGGCTCACCGGCAGGCCCTCCCGGACGGCCGCGGCGACCACCGAGGCGGCGGCCTCGCAACCCGACTCGAATGACTCGGCGGTCCCGGCCACCCGTTGCGGGTGGGCGGACGCCCGGTTGTCCAGCACCACCACGATCCGGGGGAGGCTGGTGTCCACGTTCTCCCGCACCATCAGCTCGCCCACCCGGGCGCTGGTACGCCAGTGCACCCGGCGCAACTCGTCGCCGACCACGTATTCGCGCAGCGAGTCGAAGGTGATCGAGCCGTGCGGGACGCTGTCGGTGCGCCCGTCGAGGCTGCGTCCGGCGCCGGTCGGCACCGCCGTCAGCGGGTGGATGCGCGGGTGCACCCAGACCGGCACGGTCCCTCCGTAGGATCGGGCCAGCGCGACCAGGCCGAGGGGGTCGCGTCGGGTGACCCGCAGCGGGCCGACCGGCACCACTCCGCGGCGGTGGGTCGGCACGTCGTAGCGCACCTCGGTGTCGCGGCCGGGACGCAGCCGCAGCAGCGGCACCGGCACCAGGGCAGCCCCGCAGCGGTCCTCGGCGAGCAGGTTCGCCGCCCGCAGCCGCCCGGTGTTGCGGACGGTCAACGTCATCGCGGCCGGTTCCCCACGGGCCACCCGGTCCGGGTCGGCGACCCGCTCGACCGTCAACCGGGGCCGCCACGCGGCGCTGACCAGGGCGTACCCGACGGCGACGGCGGCCGCCGCGCCGAGCACGGCCAGCTCCGGGTACGCGAAGCGGAAGCCGACGCCGAGCAGCACGACGGCGGCGACGAGCAGCCCGACGCCGCGGGCGGTGATCCCCACGATCTGCGTCTCAGCCCTGCACTGGGGTGGGTTGGCCGGACGGCAGCGGCACCGGCACCGAGGCGACCGCCTGGCGCAACACGTCGGCGGCGGTCACCCCGCGCACCTGCGCGTCCGAGGTGAGCAGCAGCCGGTGCGCGAAGACCGGCTCGGTGAGGGCTTTCAGGTCCTCCGGCATGATCCAGCCCCGCCCGTCGATCAGCGCGTACGCGCACGCCGCCCGGGTCAGGGCGATCACACCGCGGGGGCTGACCCCGACCCGCACCTGCGGGTGGTTGCGGGTGGCCGCGGCCAGCCGCACCGCGTACCCGTAGAGCGGTTCGGCGATGTGCACCCGCTGCGCCATGCGCACCATCTCACCGACGGTGGCGGTGTCGGTGATCGCGGTCAGCGAGTCGGGGGAGCGGACCGTCGCCCCGCGCAGCACCTCAACCTCGACCGCCTCGTCGGGGTAGCCGACGGACAGTTTCACCAGGAACCGGTCGAGCTGCGCCTCGGGCAGCCGGTAGGTGCCGTCCATCTCCACCGGGTTCTGCGTCGCCACCACCAGGAACGGCTGCGGCACCGGGTGGCGTACGCCGTCGACGGTGACCGTCCGCTCCTCCATCACCTCCAGCAGCGCCGACTGGGTCTTCGGCGACGCCCGGTTGATCTCGTCGGCGATGACGATGTTGGCGAACACCGGCCCCGGATGGAACTCGAACGCGCGGGTGGCCTGGTTGAAGATGGTCACCCCGGAGACGTCCGACGGGAGCAGGTCCGGGGTGAACTGGATGCGCCGCCACTGACCCTTCACCGTCGCCGCGACCGCCCGGGCGAGGGTGGTCTTACCGACCCCCGGCACATCCTCAAGCAGAATGTGCCCCTGGGCGAACAGCGCGGTCAGCGCCAGCCGGACCACCTGCGGCTTGCCCAGCACCACCGCGTTGACATTCTCGGCCAGCCGGGCGGCCAGGGCGGCGAAGCCCTGCACCTCCGGCTGGGTGAGCGGTTCGTGGGCGATCACGTGCGCGAAGCTCCTCGGTACGGCGGGTCAGCAGGTGGGCAGGACGTTGATGTTGTCGCCGCCCTCCAGGTTCAGCCAGGCCCACGGAATGTAGTTCTTGCCGCTGTAGTTGACCTGCACCCACCAGGTGCTGCGCTTGTCGTTGTTGTAGATGTAGGCGTACACCTCTTCGCCCTGCACCTTGCAGTAGGCCTGCAGCCGGGTGCCGGGCTTGGCCCAGCCGACCTGCTTGGCGTTGTTCTGCTGCGGCACCGAGAAGATCTCGTTGCCGTTGCGGCCGGCCACGTCCTTGTCGCAGTAGGTGGCCTCCGCGCCGGACGGGCCGTTGTTGCAGGTCGCGATGCCGTAAAGCGAGTCGGTCGACTGGGCCCTGGTGGCGGTGCTCTTACCGGCGGCGTTGGTCGCGGTCACCGTCACCGTGTACGCCGTGCCCGGCGTCAGGCCGGTCACCCGCAGGCTGGAACAGCTCCCGCTGGCGGACTTCCCGCCGGTCGCCGCCGAGCAGGTGGCCTTGCCACCGCCCGCGTCCACCGTGAACGACACCGTCACCGAGGTCGCGTCCGCCGACGAGCCGGTCACGGTGACCCGCGGCGCGGCGACCGTACGCGCGGTGGTGGTGGCCTCACCACCGGGACCGGCCTCGTTGACCGCCTTCACCGTCACCGTGACGTTCTGCCCATCGCCCAGCCCACTGACCGTGGTCTGCACATCGGTCACCTCACTGGTCTTCCCACCGACACCCACCAGATACTTGGTGACCGGGCGGCCGTTGTCCACCGCCGGCGCCCACTGCACCGAAATGGTGCCAGGCTGGTCGGCCACCGTCGCCGCGCGCAACTCCGTCGGCGCGGCCGGGGCGGTGAACGGCACCACGGTGTCGCTCACCGGGGACGCCTTCGACCCGGCACCCTTGTCGGTGACCGCAACCACCGTGAACGCGTACTGGGTGCCGTACTCCAGCTGACCGGCCGGGATCACCAGCTCCGTCTTCGCCGACTCACCGACCGGGGCGGTGGCGCCGGCCGACGCGGCGGTCACCGCGTACCGGGCGATCGTGTTGCCCTGCCCGTTGGCCTCGGGCCACGTCACCACCACGGTGCCGTCAGGCCGCGCCTCCGCGGTCACGCTGGCCGGCGGATCCGGCACCTCCGCCGTCGGGGTGACCGGGTTGCTCTTGCGGGCCGGCCCGTCACCCTTGGCGTTGACCGCGTACACCTCGAACGTGTACGCCTCACCGTTGGTCAGCTCGGTGATCTCCAGCGAACGCTGGTTCGCACCCACCTCGTGGCGCTGCCCGGCACCCTCCACCACGTACTTGGTGATCTCGGCGCCGTTCGCGGCCGCCGCCTGCCAGCTGACCCGCGCCGACGCGTCACCCGCGGCAGCGGTCACCGCGCGCGGCGCCCCGGGCTTACCCACCTTCGGCTTCTTCGCCGGCGGCGGCGGTGGCGGCGGCGGGGCAGCCGGCGGCGGGTCACCGCCGAGCACGTCGTTGGCGTACTTGTTGACCTCGCGGACCTGGTTCTTGTCGTCCACCACCTCAGCGGTCGACGAGTTCGGCGGGTTGATGAACAGGTGGTTCTCGCGGACCTCCAGCTCCATCGGGCCGGGCCGCCCGGAACCCTTCACACTGTCCACCAACTGCCCGTTGCTGTCGAACGAGTAGACCGTGCCGGTGCCCTCGTCCGCCACGTAGAACCGGCCCGCCCACGCCACCGCCGGGGTCAGCCGATCACCCGTGCCGGGAACGGTGAACTGCCGCACCTCGCCGCCGTCACCGACCACGTGCACCGTCCGCTGGCCCGCCACCGTGACCGGCACCTGCGGGCCGCTGGTGCGCGGCGGCAGACTGCCCGGCGCCGTCATGCTCAACCTGGCCCGCTGCGTCCGGCCGCCCCGCACCGTCACCAACGAGGCGGACGTGCGGTCCAACACCGCCACCCCGTCATCCAGCGTGGACACCACCAGCTCGTGGCTCGGCTCCGCCACCTCGTACGTCTCCACCTGCTTCGGGCTCAGGCCCCCCGGCGGCGCCGCCCCCGGCGTGGCCGGCAACTTCGCCGCCGTGATCGCCGAAACGGTGCCCTCACTCGGGACCGCGATCCACAGCCGGCCGGCACCGTCGAACGCCCCACCGGTGATACCCGGCGGATAGTGCACCGGCTCGCCCACCGGGGTCAGCGCACGCGGGTCGAGCTGACGGACGATGCCCTGCACCGCGTCGACGACGAACGCGTCGTCGTCGTGCAGCGCCACGTTCACCCCCAGACCCGGCGTGGCCGGGGTCGTCGCGGTGATGTGGAGAGTGGCCAGATCCAGCGAGCTGACCTGACCGGTGTTCAAATCGCGCAGGATCAGCAGCCGGTCGGTCTGAGCGACCTGCATCTGGTGCCGCCGCGCCCCCGGAACCTCCATCCGGGTGTCCACCCGCGCGGTGATCCCGTTGACCCGGGCCACCTCGCTGCGAGTGGCGCTCCACAACCACGACGAGGCGTCGAAGCTGGCCACCGCGTTGTCAGCGGCACCCAGCCCGAGCACGGTCAACCCCATCGCACCCAGCAGCGCGACCACCGTGCCAACGGTGACCAGCCCGCCCCGCAGCTTCCGGGAACGGGGCTGGGACGGTTGCGCTCCGGTGCTCGTGACGTCCTCGGTGGTGGTCACTGCCGACCGTCCTCCCCGTTTCGGTGGGGGAGAGGCGACGCAAATCGCCCATCCCCAGAGCCGGGAGCCATCATAGGCATCGACCGGCGGCGGTGAAACCCGCACCGTCCGCCTGTGGACACCCACCGTGTCGCGAATACCGCCGCAGGTCAGCCGGTCGCCGTACCACGATCCCGGTCGGTGCACACCTGACCCGACGTCGCGTACGTGTCCGTCGAGTAGACCGCCAGCACCGTGAAACAGTAGTTCAGCTTCGGGCTCAGGCCGTTGATCGTGTAACGGGTCTCCCCGGCGTCCACCGTGGCCATCACCCCCAACTTCTGCCCCGCGCGGCCACCGGCCACCACGAACGGCGCCACCCCGTCGGTCGGGTCGGACCAGGTGACCGTGATCGTGGTGCCCTCGTCCTGCAGCCGCAGGTCCGTCGGGGGAGGACCACTCACCTTCGGACCCACCCCGGTCGGCGTCGGCTCGGGCGGGGCCGGCTCACGGTTGAGCACCATCGCACCCACCCCGACGACCGCCGCCACCACGACCACCACGGCACCGGCCACCACGGCCACCACCGTACGGTTGCGGCCGCCCGGCTCCGGCTCCTGCGGCTCCGGGTACGCGGGCGGCTGGTGGAACGGCGCCGGCACCGCCGGCCACGCCCCCTGCTGCGGGTACGCGGCAGGGCTGGGCGGTGTCTCCTGCCGGGCAGGCTCGGGAAACTCGAGCAGCTCGTCGTAGACCGGCAACGGCTGCGGCCGGCCGTCCTCCGGTTCCGGCCCAGCCGAATCAGCGGCCTCCGGGCCAACCTCGTCGTCCTCCTCTACCGCCGGATCCGGCACCGGGTCGCCCGGCCGTTCCAGCGGCTGCGGCGGGGCGGCGCTGCTCCACGGCGGGGCGGTCATCCCCCACGGCGGCAACGGCGATGCACTGACCGGCGCCGCAGCCGGCGGGCTGCTTACGGGCGACGCTGTGACTGGCGGTGCGACCGGTGGGCCGCTGACCGGCGGGTATGCCGGGTACGCGGGCGTCGGAGGCCCGCTCACCGGTGGCGTCGGCGCGGAGGGCCCCGGCGGCGGGTTGACCGGCGGGCCGCTCACGGGCGGCACGCTTACGGGCGGCACGCTTACGGGCGGCGCGCTTACGGGCGGCGCGCTTACGGGCGGCGCGCTTACGGGCGGCGCGCTTACGGGCGGCGCGCTTACGGGCGGCGCGCTTACGGGCGGCGCGCTGAACGGCGGGCTGCTGACCGGGGCCGGGCCGGCGGCTGGGCCACTGGCTGGCGGCGCGTTGAACGCCGGGCTGCTCACCGGCGGTGCGCTGACGGGCTGCGCGCTGACCGGCGGTGCGCTCATCGGCGGGCCGCTGACGGGCGGTGCGCTGACCGGCGGGGTGGTCGGGGTGGCGGTGGCCGAGCTTGCGGCGGCCCGTTCCGCCTCCTCTTCGAGCAGCGGTCCAATCTGCTGCACCTGGACGGTCGGCTTGTCCCAGCCCGGCGCGGGCATCGCCGGCGCTACGGACGCGCTGCCGCCCGAGCCGGATCCGGGTCCGTCCTGGCCCGCCACGGACGGCCGTTCGGTCCGCTGCGGCGCAAGGGCCGGATTCGGCGAGGGGGGCGCCGGCGGCGCCGAGGCGGGCGCGGTGACCGGCGGTCCGGAGATCGGTGCGCGCTCCATGTTTGGCGCTGTGTCGGGCGCCGGGATCGACGGTGGGGGAGGCAGCGCAGCGGATGCCGGCGGAGCGGAGGCGGGTGCCGAAGCGAACGCCGGTGGCACGGGCGCGGAAGTCGCTGGGTTCGGCGAAGACGCCGTGCCGGGTGCCGCCGGCGCCGAGGCCGGCCAGTTGGGGGCTGGGATGACCGGCGCCGGCGGCAGGTGAGGCGGCGCGGCGACAACCGGCGGTGGGACCGGGCTCGGGGCCGGTGGCACGAACACCGGCGTCGGGACCGGCGGGGCCGAAGCCGGTGCCGTTGGTGGGCCGGCCGGCGGTGGGGCCGGGGCGGTCGCGGGCGGCGTGGAGACGGGTGGGGGTGGGGCCGGGGCGGCCGCGGGCGGCGCGGAGATGGACGGCGGTGGGACCGGCGATGCCGAGGCCGGTGCGGTCGGCGCAACGACCGGTGGGGCCGGGGTGGCCGCGGGGACAGGCGGAGGTGGGGTCCGGGTCATCGGCGACGCCGGCGGCGCGCTAACCGGGCCCGAACCGTTGGGCGGGCCGGAGACCGGCGGGGCTGGGATGGGCCTCGGGACGACCGGAGGCGTTGACACCGGCGCCGAGGAGGTAGCCGTACCGGACGGCGTCGGGCGGGGAATGGTCGGCGGTGGGGGCAGGGGCGTACCCGGAACGGTGGTGGGCGGTGCCCAGGGTGACTGCCGCGTCGGCCCCGGAACCGGTCCGGACTGCGGGGCCCACTGCGCGCCGGGCGGCCCGGCGTGCGGCGGGGCCGGCGTTGCCGGGGCGGGTGGTGCCGGGGTGACACCGGGCATCGGCGGGACGGTCGGCGGTGGGGACGGAGCCGCCACGGCCGGCAGCGACATGGTCGGCCCGGACAACGCCACCGGGTCGGGCTGTGGACCGGTGGCCGGGCCACCGAGGTGCGTGCCGGGCGCGCCGGGAGCGGCGGCGGAGCCGCCGAGGTACTGGCGGGCTGCGCGTACCGCGGGGTGGTCCGGACCGAGCACCGCGGGCCCGGCGGTGGCTACCCGGGTGTAGTTGCGGCGGGCCTCGTGCCGATTGCCGAGTACCTCCGCCACCTGCGCCAGGTCGAAGCTGAGCGCGAGCATCAACGGGTCCGCGTCGCCGCGACGACGCTCGCCGGCCGCGTACGCCTCCTCCAGAACCCGTCGGGCAGCGGCCGGGTCGTCGGCCTCCCGATGCAGGCGGGCGAGAAGATGGCCGGTGGCCAGTACGTCGGGGTGCTCCTCCCCGTACGCCCGTCGGGCCGCGTTGATCGCGTCGGCGAGCAGGCGACGGGCGGTGGCCAGATCACCCGCGCTGCGCAGGGCGAGGGCCTGATGTTGCGCGGCGGTCAGGGGGGTGGGGTGGGACACGTGAGCAATGCTGCCCGTAATCGGCGTTTGGACGCTACCCGGCGCGCCGCATCCGGGAACCGGTCTCGTTGCGTCCTGTCGGCTCACCGCTTTGACCTGGGAAAACGTGGCCATCGGGCGGCGATGTGCATGATCCACCCGGGCCGTGTACAGTAATGCCCCGTGCGGCCCACCGGGGCGGCCGACCGGTGAGAAGATCACCTCGGCTGACAGGGTAGGCTGTACGAGCAGGTCCGGGTGGCGGAATGGCAGACGCGCTAGCTTGAGGTGCTAGTGCCCGTATAGGGCGTGGGGGTTCAAGTCCCCCCTCGGACACAATTTTGCAGCATCCCTGCTGTATCTGACGTACTGGTGGTCAAGCACGCTTGACCACGCCAATCTGACCTCGGTGACGCCTCCGGTCGGCCCCGCTTCGGGCGGGGGTGGTCGGCATGGCTGATACCGCTGTGGCTCCCGTCATCCCTCCGATCATGCTGTCGGACCGGGGTCCGAAAGGCCGGCGGGCTGACGAAGGACTTCGTCGCCCGCCCCTCCCGCTGCCGGATCTTCCGACGCCGCGCACAGGCACGATGGTCTACGGCCTGGCAGCCCTCGACGCCAGCGGTCGGATCGCCGACCGCGCGATCGTCCGCGCTCTCGGATGGGCGCCGGGCACTCGGCTGCACATCCACGAAGGCACCGGTCTCATCGTCGTCCGTGAGGACCGGCAGGGCGTCTTCACCATCACCGGCCAAGGGCATCTCCATTTGCCAGCGACCGTGCGGCACTGGTGCGGGCTGACGGCCGGCGACCGGGTGCTGCTGGCTGCCAACTCCAATGACCGGCTGTTCGTGGTGCACCCTCCCGCTGCCCTGGACACGATGATCGTGCAGCTCCACGCCGAGGCCAACGCCGATAAAGGGCAGCCCGAGACCGAGGCAGTAGGCGGTGGCCAGTACGGCGGCGCGGACGGTTGTGTCCTCGGTGGCGGCCAGTGCGAGTACAGCGCCGAGGGTGGGAGACACACAGGGCGTCCACGACAGGGCGAACGTGACGCCGAGCAGGGGAGCGCCAGCCAGACCAGCGGCGGGTAGGCGACTGGTGCGCACTTGCCGTTGCAGAGCAGGGATGAGTCCGACGTAACCGACGCCGAGGATGACGACGACAGCCCCGGCGACGATTTCGATGGTGCGGGCGTTGACGAGCAAGGTGCGGCCGGCGGCGGCGAACCCAACCGTGATGACGATGAACACGGCGGTGAAGCCGCTAATAAACCCGACGGTGCCGAGCAGGATGCGACGGCGGCTACCTAGAGGGAGAAGTGTGCGCGTTCCGGCCGGTGGCTGTTGCGAGCGGTTATCGGAGCTGGTGTGCCGCAGGTCGTCGCCGACGAGGCCCGTGACGTAGGACAGGTAGCCTGGCACCAGTGGCAGCACACAGGGTGACAGGAAGCTGACCAGGCCGGCGGTGGCGGCGACAGCGACGGCGAGTAATAGCGGCCCAGACGCGGCGATGTGGGCGAAGGTTTCCCCCATTGGCTTAAATCTGTTCGGTGGCCAGTTGCATCACGACCGGTTCCAGTTCCGTTTGCACGATGGCTTTGCGGAACACTACGGCGATGCGGCCTTGGCGATCGAGGATCACGGTGGCGGGGATGACAGCGGGTGGCACCTCCCGAAATTGCAGGGCCATCCGTCCAGGAGGGTCGAACAGGCTGGGATAGGTGACCCGGCCCTGCACGAAGGATGTCGCGGCGTCCTTGCTGTCCCCGGTGTTGATTCCGAGGAACATCACCTGGTCATCTCGGGTGGCCTGGTACACGGCTTCCAGGTCATCGGTTTCGGCCCGGCACGGCGAGCACCATGATGCCCAAAAGTTGATCACGGTCACCTTGCCATTCAGCGTTGCCGGGTCGAGAGCGGTGTCGTCAAGCAGTCTGCCGGCCAGATGCGGGCCGGCGGGACGCTTTCCAACCGAAAACGCAACCTTGGGAACAATGACACCGCCCTTGTCGCTGCCCCCGCCGCCCTGAGTCACATTCCCGTCGGTGGCTTCGCAGCCGACAACTGCCGTGGTCACAGCGGCGGCCATAGCAGTGAACACGTGTCGACGATGCACCCGTACCTCTGTTCTTCAAGCAGTGGAGATGCCCCGAACTACGCACACCCACTGCCACGATACAGATACAAGCCGACGCCGAGAGGGGAGCCACTGGGGGAGCGTCTGTGCGGTGGGTTCCGGTAGAGGTCGACGGCTGCAAGATCAATAGGCACAGATCTGGCACGACTGATAGCGAGAAGGCATGCGAAGAGTCGAGAGATGGCGAGGATGGCACCCGAGGCCGGAACGCCGATGAGTCCGCTTCCACCCGATGCGAGCCAGGCTCGCGGTTTAGGGGTTCAAGGCGGCCCTTGACGGGCCGCACGCGCCGCAGCCTGGGCGCGCGCCGGCCGCTGCCGCTGTCGCTCTGCGGCCGTCACGCCTGATGCCCGGCGGCTGGCGCGGAGAGCGGGAAGCCCGGAGGGCCGCCGCAGAACGACAGCATCGTTGACCAGGTGGGGGTGGGCCGGCAGCCGGCCGGGCCGCGCGGCCACGAGCCCGCGCGGCGTAGGGGAGCGGACGCCGGCCGCGTCGGCGAGCTGGCGGCGGTCGCGGGGTTGCGGTCAGTGCGCCTCCGGCGGGGGCGCAACGACTCCAGGAGGGCCGGGGCTCCGTCCGCGCGTTGCGGTCCGTGGATGGTTGTGCGGGCCATCCCGCCAACCGACGACCTGGGCAAGCCGAGCAGACCGCGCCCGGCCCGCCAGCGTCCGTACGTGCGTCAAGGTCCGCTTGACGTGGCGGGCCGGGCGGCGGCCCGCTCCCCGGAGGGCGGGTCGGCGGCAGACAGTGATGGCAGGGTTGGGGAGAACGGGCTGCTGTTGCTGCGTCGGGTCATCATCGAGCGGTGGATGGCTTTTGGAGCGGCGCGGTCAGCGCGTTGATTGGTGCAGTTGTTGGCGGAGTAGCAAGCTGGCTTGCAGCCTGGATACAGGTACGCGGCGCTATCCGTGCGGCGAAGATGCAGACGGAGCAGTCGCTGGAGGATCAGCGGCTACTTCGCCGTGAGGAACGCGAGTACGAAGCGACTAGGGCGTATTATCCGCTGGTTCATAAGCAGCTCAACATGTTCTGGGACCTCAAGGATTTACACGGTGAGCACACGCCGACCGATGAGCACGGGACGTGTCCCGATCCGACCACAGGCGATTTAGAACTCAAGTCCCTCTGGGAAGAGACTAATCAGATCCAGCTGATTCACTGCCCGTTCCTACACCCCGCAGTAGCGAGTGAGTTGGAGTTCCTACACGAGGCCCTGGATGAATGCCAGAGGGGCAAGTTTAATGGTGCTCTACTTGGCTTTTCAGATCCGCTCTCTTGCAAATACATGAACGCGATGGTAGGGGCGACGGACAAGGCGGACTGGGCGCTGCGCTTCTTCGATGCGCAGCTAGCAGGAAGGCCCGTGTCACATCTGATCACGGAGCTTCGGGCGCGCCGCTAGCCAGCTTCATCGCACGGGAGCAGGTCGGGCGGTTGTGTTGGTTGCTGGGGGCCAGGCGAAGCTTGACCCCCAGAGCCATGAGTCGGATGGGTCACGCGCTCTTGCTGGCGATGAGGCCGACGATCGCGCCGAACCCTAGCTTGAAGGTTGTCGAGCAAGCCTCCGCGAGGGATGTCGCCTGCTGCGTGTCGATTCGCAGCACCACCAAGGCGGCCTGCAAGGCAAGGGAGAGCAACGTGAGGGAGAGCACCGCGATGAAGATCAGCTTGAAGCGCGGGGTGAGATCCGATCGCTTGTTTGCGGGCATGTGGATAGATCCCTTTCGGGGCTATCCGACCGCGCCCCAGATCGATCGGGATCTTGCCGCAACCGCGACGGGGCAACCTGGAGGCGATCTTACAGGGTCATCGGACCGGTAGCACCTGGGTCTTTCCCGTGATGCGGGCCTTCTCGAATGGTTCCCGCAGGAGAGCAGCGTCCAAAACTCCCGACGCGATACCTGTGACTCGCTTGATCCCGATCGGCGGACCGGCTGCGCCGTTCCTAGGGAACCGGCGGCTGCCAATAGTCATGTGGTCCCCGTCCACGCGTTTGAAGTGCCGAGGGCAGACCTCAACCTCTAGGTCGCCCGTGAAGTCAGCGGGCACCAGCGCTTCGATCCTGTTGCCTGATCGCCTTGATACCCAGAGGCCGGCAGGGTCGCCCGGAAGACGTGGTGCGATGGCCTCGATGGTTGCAAGTAGCTTGCCGCAGCCGCGGGCGGCGCAGCGTACCTCGACTAGGTGCACCGTTCCTCCAACAGTCGTATCCAGTCCATCAGGCGACGAAGGCCTCTGACCAACGACAACCCGTAGTGACCGCGTTTGCCCAGGTTGCCGTGGGTGGCCGACCTGATGACCGGCCACGACGGCAATGCCTTACCTGTAGTTGGTGAACCGGAGGGCGGTCAGTCAGCTGCTCTGGCTCGCCGTGCCCGCAGGCTGTGTTCAAGACGGGTGCCGGGCGGGGCAGCTGCCACTTCAAGGGTCCATATCAGCTCGCCGACCTCTTGCCTTAGTTCCGCCAGTTGCTCCGCCGAATGGCCGCCGTCGCCGTCGGCAGCGGTGTGCTGTTCCCAGTAGTCCATGTAGTGATCGAGTGCAGCTCCGAGCGTCAGGATCTGACGGTGCGACAGCCGAAGGACCGTCTCGTCGTTCAAGGAGGAAGCCACCCTGGGATCGTCCCAGCCGAATCAAGTCGACAAAAGCCCTTCGTGCGAGACAGGCATTCACTCCAAGATCAACAGGCACAGATCCGGCACAGCCGAGAGCGGAAGCGCATGCGAAACGTCGAGCGACACCGAGGATCACGAGCCAGGTCAGAGGGCTGATAGGTCCCCTTCAGCGGATCTTTCGCCGCGTCGCGGCTTAGGGGTTCAAGTCCCTCTACAGGGCAGGAGCGGGCGAGCTGAACGATCAACCGGGCGAGGCAGCGGAGCTGCACGGCCCGCACAGACGGATCGGACCCCACTGCTCGTCGATGAGGCCGTCCCAGAAGTCGGTTCTCGGCACCGCCGGAGTGACATCGGCTCGGCATAAGGCAGTGAGCTCGTCACCGAGCACGGCGTGCCCAACCATCTCGCGGAGCGGCAGAGAGTGGTCGGCTCGCACCGCCTCAACCTGGCGCGTGTCTACGGATGTCAGCGCTAGGACGAACTTGACCCGCTTCGGCCCAGAGGGAGGGTAGCCCGGGGTGCCGAGTCGGCCCTAAGCCTGTGCTGCCGGTGCGGTGCGGCCACCCACCGAACTCGACCTGAAGCGACCCCATCAGGCCGGACGACCTCGAATGACACCGGCCTGCTGCCGCCATTTCGCATCGAGGGGGTCAGGGGAGCTGCCATCCCGTCTACCACCGACCCAGGCAAGCCGAGCGGGCCAGGGCCAGGGTGCCAAGGTCGTTCCGGTAGGGCGCTCCACCTTGTCACGCTGGCCCTGGCCCGCTCCACGGTGTGTGGGTCGGCGGCAGACAGCGAGGATGGCATCGGTGATAGCGATCCTCTAACCTCGGTCTTTCACTTGAGCGTGGATCCATAGCTGTTGTTCGATGGAGTTGATTCGTGCTTTTTTGCCGCTTTGTTGGCATGCTGAGGGCCCGGCGCTGGGCCGGGTTCCTCCGTGTTGCTGGTTGGAGCGTGAGCCTCGAAGTCAGCCGGTGGGCCGGGGTAGTGCGGCGAGCTTGTTGAATGCGCTGGTCAGGGCGTCGGTCCAGGGCCAGTTGGCGGCGATGGCGAGGCGGGTCCGCCGGGCGGTGCGGGTGATCCGGGCTGCGACGTGTAGCAGCTGGTAACGCAGCTTCTTGGGCTCGGCGGTGGCCAGTTCGCCGTCCAGGAGCAGGTTCTGAGTCCAGGCGAGCAGGTCGATACCGGTCAGGGCGAGTTGCAGCCAGGCCTGGTTGATGGCGAAGTGTCGGGACGGGAATCGGCCGAAACCGGTGTTCTTGCCGGTGCGGATGCGGTCTTCAACGCGGGCGTGAGCCCGGTGCCGGGCTTCCAGGAACTGGACGCTGCCGCCGCCGGTTGGGGTGTCGGTGGCGACGACCTGATGCCGCCAGCCTTCGATGGTGTCGAACAGCGACAGCTGGGCGCCGGGGTGCGGGCGTTCCCGGCGGACCAGGAACCGGGTGCCCTCCGGCCAGCCGGTGGCGTCGAACAGGCCCGTGATCTCGCAGACCTCGGCATGTTCACGTAGGTCACCATCGGTGTCGAGGGCGGGAGCCCAGCCGGTCGCAGCCCGGATCGCCGCCCGCACAGGTTCGGTGATCGCGGCGCCGACGGAGAACCGGATGTCCAGGTGCTGCTCGCGCAGGCCGCGGATGTGAGCGAGGAAGCCGTGACTGGAACCAGCCGAATCGGCGCGCAGCAGGATCGGGGCGCCGTGCCGGTGGGCGTCGGGAAGCTGGGCGAGGGCCTGGTCGAGGACCGTGATGTGGTCGGTGGTGGTGTTGGATCCGGCCCGGCCTTCGCGCAGCAGGCCGGCGAGGGCTTCACCGGTGTTGTCCAGGAAGCACAGCAGCGGGTGGAACCCGAACGTCTTCTTCCAGGTGCGGGTCGCTGATTCCTTCTCGGAATGGCAGATCACGATGGTCGCGTCGATGTCCAGGACCAGGCCGTCAACCTGCCGGCCGGCCACCATCGGCTGCGGCAGGTCGCCGCGGACCTCGGCATGCTGGGCCCAGGCAACCTCACGGGCGTGTGCCCGGGCGCGACGCAGTTCGGCCAGCGTCGTTTCGTCGAGCTGCGACAACAGCCGCCACGCGGTCGGGTCGGACGCGACCGACCCGAACAGGGCCTGCTGGTTCCGTAGTACTGCCAGATCAGCGATGGCCTCTCCGCCGTCGGCGAGCATCACGGCGAGATCCACCGCGATCCGGCCCGGGTCGTGCCCACGCCGCCGCTGCCGCAGCCCCGCGAAGGCTTGGCTGAACGCACTGGTCAGACCGGTCGCATCGGCCAGATCAGTCAGCAGTCGGACGCCGGCGTGCCCGACGACGCCCCGCCCGTCGCCGGTCACCATGATCTTCGGACGTGTTGCGGTAACCTTCACCCAGCAAGTGCCTTCCGTGACAGGAACATGGGACTCTCGACAAGCCCTATTTTCCCTGATCAGAAGGCACTTCTTCATTCTCCGCCCACACCTTGGACAGCCCTTAACGAAGGGCCGAGGTTAGCCTAGGTGTAGTTGCGGTACGTCGTACAGGTCGATGTTTGGTATCCGGCTATCACTTCTCAAATGGCTTTCGCCTCTGCTCCGGGAAGTCGCAGTAGACAACCGTGGCATCGTCGTGGATCTTGCCCCGCGGCCACCGATTGCCATGAGGGTCGCTGTTTTCCGCATCGCGAACCCGTTGCAGCAAAGTTGTGCTGCCGGAGGCGGCCACCAACTCGGCTATCTCGTCCCAGGTCGATAGGCCAAATCTGTCTACGGGGCGGCTTGCGCCGTCGCTGAGCAGTAGGAGTGATTCGACTCGTGTCTTGTCCACCCTTCCCGTGAGTGCTTCGTATGCGGCTGCAGGATTCGTGGCGGCGACCCAGAATCCGCCTGGGCGGTTCCGGTAAGCACGAAGGGTCTCAACGTAGGCGCGGCGGGCGTCATCGTGGGCGGTTGTGCCGGCGGGAATCGCATCCATGTCGCGGCGGTGGCGGCGGCCGATGTCTGCCTCCCGCCCGTCACTGATGACATGCTGCTTGCCCAGCTCGTTGATGATTAGCACCGAGTCCGCAAGCACAAGGTACCGCAAGTGAGACCCGCGGAAATCGACCATGATTACCGTGGATGAAGGCGTGCCCGGATGATCAAGATCGCATGTCTTGTTGTGAGATGCGGCGACCCTTGCTATAGCGTCGGCTAGGATCTGCACGAGGCTGGGCAGGGATTCGTGTGCCAGTCGTGCAAGAAGTTCGCTGCCAAGCTGACGTACGTACCAAGCAACTCCATGGATGCAGCCACCATCATCGACCCCGGACAGTCCGGCCCCGTCGAGCAAGACGACGGCGTTTGCCGTCGCTGCGGCGAAGTCCTCGTTGACGTGGCCGGGGGCCGGTTCGGTTGCGATCGTTACGCGCATGGTGCTGAGGCTCCCTTATGCCAGTACACTGGGGTCAGCCGCTCCACTTGCACCGGCTCTCCTGTGTTTGGATGAAACTGGGTGCCGACGAGCGTCGAGAAGCAGTGGTTCGCAATCTCCTGATGGAGTTCGTGGATTGTGGTAGTGATGAGTTGGACCACGCCGAGAGAACCTTGCGGATGTATGCCAGTGAATATTATCAGTGTTCCGTTGCCATCAAGGCGGGGAAGGCGCCCGAAGTAGGCGACGTCCCAGTCGCGCGCTGGCCTTTCGTCCAGGCCGGAACGGTATACAAGTCCGGTGTTGTTGTCGCGGACGGTCCAAACCCCATCTGGCGCGAGCTCGAATCGTAGGTGGGGGTCTTGATCGAGAACGGCGGCAGTTCGCTTGGACAGCCTGGGCCCGCAGATGACGACGAGGTTTGGCCGGTTGAGATTGATCTCGCCATTGATAGGCACGTTTTCGAATCGCGCTTCGAGGGCGAGCTTCTTGGCTAGTTCTCCGAGACGCTGGGCGCCGACGACATCCTCCAGCGCTACGACTGGCCGGGCACGGACGGCCTCTCGCTTCAACGGAGTTATCACGGTCATCGAGCCGTTGCCGAGGAAAGCCGAAGCTGCCCGGAAGTCAGAGGCGTCTACCTGCTTGGCACCGGTGCGTCGGGGGACGTAGAGGCCAAGTTCGATGTCGGTGGCGACGCCGAGGACGCGCCGAAGAGCGGCGCGGCGTTCGTCGCTGGGCCAACGGTGCTCCCCGCGTTCCAGCTTTCCCACCCAACGGCGGTCGACGTAGTGCGCGGCGAGGTACCGGCCTGGGTAAAGCTGGTGCAAGGCGATGTTGACCGCGTCGGCCAACTCGCTGCGGGACATGCATTGCCCATGCCGCCGAGGTGAAGGCAGGCTTTCACGTGCCTCAGTAAGGCGCGTGTTCGGCGTGGTCTCGGTCTCGGGATGACGAGGCACAGCACCTCCTGAGGTACGCGCGGCGGGCACCGCATCTCACAGCCGGTGTGTGGGCCATCTTGCCACCCTCGGTTACCGGGCCGTATGCGTGCCGCGGTCGCGTCGGAGCACGGGGCGGCGCGGCGCCACGAGGTGATGCGCCGCTGCGGAGCGGTCCTCCTTGTCTTCAGTTTGCGCAGTTCAGCTCCAGGTCGGACCGCAGGTCGGTACGCAAGGTCGGACCACAAGTCGGCATTCCCAGCCTCCACCAGCTGGGAGATCCTGGGCGCACAGAGCGATGGCGCCGGGCTTTAGCTTCCCCGGTTTCACTCGACGAGCAGGTGATGATTTGACCGGAGGCGTGACCTTTTCCGGAGCGGGAAGCGAGCAGACATCAGCCCTGCGTTGCGCGTTACCTGCACCCGGCGCACTGTCACGACCAGATGGCACGAGAAACCAGAGATTGGAGCGGCGAGTGACGCACACGGCTGACAGGTCGGATTCCTCGGGTCGAGTCGAGGGGATCCGAGATGCCCTCGTGGACCGGCTCATCG
Source organism: Micromonospora sp. NPDC048999 (assembly GCF_040649295.1). NCBI lineage: Bacteria > Bacillati > Actinomycetota > Actinomycetes > Micromonosporales > Micromonosporaceae > Micromonospora > Micromonospora sp. NPDC048999. The sequence continues at coordinate 99,051 of NZ_JBEZFI010000021.1, forward strand.
CTGACGGCATGATCACCTCCCCGGCCGTGGAGACAGCGTTCCGGACGGTACCGCGGCATGCGTTCGTGCCCGTTGGCACACCACTTGAGGTCGTCTACGACGTCGACCAGTCGGTGATCACCAAGACGGATGAGAACGGGGTACACCTGTCCTCGGTCAGCGCCGCGTACATTCAGGCCCGCATGATCGAGCAGGCCGGCGTCGGGCCCGGGATGCGGGTCCTGGAGATCGGTTCGGGCGGTTACAACGCGGCGCTGCTGGCCGAGGTGGTCGGGGTGGACGGCAACGTCGTCAGCGTGGACATCGATGCGGACATCACGGACCGGGCCAGGGTTTTGCTGCGCGAGACCGGCTATGGCCACCGGGTGCGGGTGTTGCAGGCCGACGCGGTGCACGGCGTGCCCGGTGAGGGGGTGTTCGACCGGATCCTCGTCACGGTCGGCGCGTGGGACATCTCTCCGGCCTGGCTGGATCACCTCGCCCCGGATGGGGTGATCGTGGTGCCGCTGCAGATGAACGGCGTGACCCGGACGATCGCGTTCCGCCGCAACGGCGACCACCTGGCCAGTACCTCGAGTGAGGTGGCGGGATTCGTGCCCCTGCAGGGCGACGGCGCGCGGCCCGAGCGAGTCTTCCGGCTGCCCGACCGGCAGGGTCGGTTCGTCAGCTTGCGCTTCGACGTCGGCGTCCCGGACGACGCCCGTCAGCTGGACGGTGTGCTGGACACCGAACGCACCGAGGTTTGGTCGGGGGCCACGGTCGGCCTCAGCGAGTCCTTCGCGGATCTTCACCTGTGGCTGGCCGGGTTCCTGCCCGGTTTCTGCCTGCTAGCGGCGGACGACGGTACCGAACTGGCTGCCGAACGTCGCTGGTTTCCATTCGGTGTCGTGCGCGGTGACTCGTTCGCCTACCTGGCCTGGCGCCCGACCGACGACGGCTCGAAGGCCGAGCTCGGGGCTCGCGCCTTCGGGGCGCACGGCAAGGACGCCGCAGCGGCCATGTCGGAGCAGATACAGGCCTGGTATCAGCGGGCCCGCCGCGGGCCGGCGCCGACGTTCGCCTACTGGCCGGCCGGTACCAGCCCCGGCACGGTGCCGGACCACGTAGCGGTGCTGACGAAGACGTACGGCCTGCTCACGATCTCCTGGCCGGCGGTGAGCTAGCCGCCCTCGGCCGGGTGAACCACCCCCTGTTCTCTCAACCCGAGGAGCGTGAAGACAAATGGCCCCGCTGCTGGAGCTCGAGCGCACGGACGCCGCCACCGCAACCACCGACGACGACTTCGTACTCGACATGCGAGTCGTGGAGTCCACGACCCCGCTGGTGATCATGATGTGCAGCACGAGCGACGGCTGCGGCAGCAGCTGCAGCACGAGTGCCTGCGCGACCAAGTCCAGCGACCCGGTCTGATCCGGGCTTCATCCTGCCGATGCCGTCGGCGCCCCAGGGGCGGGCGCCGACGGCGGCCACGCGGTTGAGGAGGCCAAGCCGTGCCAGTCCCGCCTGTCTTCCAGCGTGCCGGCGTGGTCATGGTGCGCGCCACGACGGATCCCGGCGATTTCGATGTGCCTTCTGAGCTGGACCTGGCCGACGACGCCGGGGTGCTGCATGACGGCATGGCGTGGCTGATGAAGACGTGGGCGCACCCTGATGCCCGCGATGGGCTCAGCCTGGCGAGCCCCATGCTGGCGGCGCAGCTCGACCGAATCAGCGAGCGCCCCGACACGGCGACGGTCAAGGCCGTTCGCCGGGCGGTCATCTCCGTCGCCGGGTACCTGCTGCGGTGGCAGCGTCGGGCTACGCCGTTCGGTGTGTTCGCCGGCGTCACGATCGCCGCCGAAGGAGCGGGCAGCGTGGCGGTGGGACGACGGCACCGGGTGATCGCGCGGGTCGACAGCGAGTGGCTCACGGCCGTGATCGACCGGCTGGAGGAGCATCCGCTCCTGCGACGTCAGCTGCGCGTTGTTGCCGACAACACCGGCGTCGTTCGTGACGGCCGGTTCATCACTGCCCGCCGTGCCGACCGCGGCAGCGGCAAGGCGGTTCCGCTGCGCGACGCGTCCGTGCGCTACACGGCACCGGTGCGGGCCGCGCTCGCCGTCGCTGCCGTTCCCGTCCGGTATGACGACCTTGCCGTCGAACTGGCCGAACGGTTCCCGGTGGCCCGGTCCGAGCAGATCACCACCGTCCTGGACAATCTGCTGTTGCAGGGCTCACTCATCAGTGCTCTGCGCCCACCGATGACGGCCCTTGACGGCCTCGCCCACGTGATCGATACGGTGACCGCCGCAGGCGGTGAGCAGTTCGATGACGTTGCCGCGCTGCTGCGTGGCCTTGAGACGGTTCGGGAGCTGATCGAGCAGCACAACGCGATCGACAATCCGGTGCAGGCCTCCGTGGTCCGCGCATCGGTCATGGAGCGGATGCGCGAGGTCGTTCCCGGCAGCCAGGATGTGTTGGCCGTCGACGTCCGGCTCGACGCCCAGATCCGGCTGCCCGAGCAGGTGTTGGACGAAGCGGCCGAGGCCGCGAACGTGCTGCTGCGGGTCAGCACGAAGCCGTTCGGGTCGACCGCCTGGCAGGATTACCGGTCCCGGTTCCGGGCCCGCTATGGCCAGGGCGCGCTCGTGCCGGTGCGGGCTCTGATCGCCGACTCCGGGCTCGGCTATCCCACCGGCTACCTCGGTGCGCCCCGCGCGCATCCCAGCTGGCGGGCCATCACCGACCGTGACGCGGCGTTCCTGGCCCTGGTGCAACGGGCCGCGCTCGACGGACACGACGAGATCAGCCTGACCGATTCAGATGTCGAGGCGCTGACCGTTGGCGAACCGGCAGACGTGATACCGCCGGCACGCATCGAGCTCGGCGTGGCGGTCCACGCCGCGTCACTCGAGGCCCTCGACAAGGGCGACTTTCGGCTGCGCTTCGCCGCGGCACCGGGCATGCCGACGAGCATGGCCGGACGCTTCATCTACCTCTTCGACGACCACCAGCAGGCTCAGCTGGCTGCCGCCTGCGCCCCGGGCTCGCCGAGCGGCGACGCGGTGGCGGTGCAGCTGTCGTTCCCGCCGCGCCGCCCGCACAACGAGAACGTCACCCGGGTCCCCCAGCTCCTGCCCGACGTCGTCGCGCTCGCCGAGCACCCCACCGGCAATCCGATCACCCTCGACGATCTGGCCGTCACCGCCGACGCCGACCAGATGTACCTGGTGCAGATCTCCACCGGCCGCCGGGTCATCCCGCATATCCCGCACGCACTCGACACCATCGTGCAAAGTCCCCCGCTGGCACGCTTCCTCGCCGAGGTCGCCGACGCGCGCACCGCCGTGTTTGGCCCGCTCGACGTCGGTGCCGCCCGCACACTGCCGTACCTGCCACGCGTCCGGTATCGCCGGACGATCCTCGCTGCCGCACGATGGCTGCTCACCACCAGTCACCTGCCGTCCCAAGACGGCCCGGGCTGGGAGCCCGCGCTGGAGGCCTGGCAGCGGCACTGGCGTGTCCCTGCCCGTGTCGTGCTCTGTCACGGAGAGCTCCGCCAGCCCCTGAACCTCGACCACCGCCTCGACCGGGCACTGCTACGCAGTCGTCTTGCACAGGCCGGACGAGTGGAGCTGCAGGAGGATGCCCAGCCTGAGGATCATGGGTGGATCGGCCGCGCCGCCGAGCTGCTGATTCCGATGGTCACGACCGCGCCACCGCGCCGGCCGCTGCCTCACCTCGCGCCGCCCGGTCGGCTTCAGGTGCCCGGCAGCACGGCCGTGGTGCAGGCGCGGCTGGCCGGCAACCCGGCCCGCTTCGACGACATCATCCGGCACCTCCCGCCGCTCACCGCGGCACTGCGCGGCGAGGTACACCGGTGGTGGATTCGGCGACAGCGCGACCTGGTCCGGATGGACGCCGACCAGCACCTCATCCTCGTGCTCCGGCTGACCGCACCCGAGCACCACGCCACCGTCACCGCAGCCCTGGCCGCGTTTGCCACCGAGCTCACAGCCCGTGGCCTGCCTGGCCAGTTATCGCTCGTGCCGTACCAGGACCATCCCGGCCGCTACGGCCACGACGAGGCGCTCGCCGCCGCCGAGGACGTGTTCGGCACCGACACCACCTGCGTCATCGCCCAGATGGCAGCCGCCGACGGCCTGGGCATTGCGGCGCAGGCGCTGGCCGCCGCGTCCATGGCCCGGATCTCCGCCGCGTTCGCCACCGACGAGAGCTCGGGATATCAGGCCCTGCTGCGGTGCCTACCGCAGCAGACCGGGGCGTTGGACCGCGCGCTGTGCGAGCAAACGCTACGACTGGTCGACCTCTCCATCGACGCACGGCAGCCACAGCCGCGCACCGCCGAGGAGGCGCTCATCGACGGGTGGCTGGCTCGCGACACCGCCCTACGCCGCTACTTTCCCACCCTCGCCGCTCAACGCGACCCGGCCGGTGTCCTGCCGACCCTGCTGCGCGACCACCACATCCGTGCACTCGGCGTCGATCCCACCTTCGAACAGAGCACCAACCGCCTGGCTCGCGCCGCCGCGCTGCGCGCCCTAGCCCGGATCGGCCAGCGATGAACAGGCCAGCGACCAGCATCACAACCAGTGCCGGCGCCGAACCACCGATGATGGACGGCCCGGATGCCGTTCGCCAGTCGCTGGCCACCGGCACGGCAGGGATCGCCCTGCTATACCTCGAACGCGCCCTCACTGGGACCGGATCCTGGCCAGACGCGCATGCGCAGACCCGGGCAGCGGCCACCGGGCCGCTCGACGGCGGCCAGCACACCGGCCTGTACTACGGCACCCCAGCCGTCGCGTTTCTCCTGCACTGCGCCGCCAAGGCCGACGACCGCTACGAAACAGCCGCAGCGGCCCTCGACCAACACCTCGCCCGGCTCACCCGTCGTCGCCTCACCGCCGCCACCGCGCGAATACAGCACGGCGGCGCGGCCTCACTCGACGAATACGACCTGTTCTACGGCCTCACCGGCATCGGCGCACTGCTGATGCTCCGCATGCCCAGCAGCGACACCTTCGCCGACCTGCTGCGATACCTGACTGTGCTGGTCCGCCCGCGTGAGCACGACGGCCTACGACTGCCCGGCTGGTGGGCCGCCCACGACCCGGACCCGACCCTGCCCACCCCGGGTGGACACGCCAACCTCGGTATGGCGCACGGAGCGGCGGGCATCCTCGCCCTGCTTGCCCTCACGATGCGCCACGGCCACGTTGTGGACCACCATGCCGAGGCCATCGACCAGCTCACCCGCTGGTTTGACCGGTGGCGCCAGCACGACGCCGACGGCAGCACCTGGTGGCCGCAGTGGCTCACCCTCGACGACCTACGAACCGGTCGCGTAAGCCAGCCCGCACCCGGCCGGCCGTCCTGGTGCTACGGCACCCCCGGCATCGCCCGCGCACTCCAACTCGCCGCGACCGCCACCGACGACCCGGCCCGCCGCGCCGATGCCGAACACGCGCTCGCCGCCTGCCTCACCGACCGCCACCTCAACCGGCTCACCGACCTCGGCCTCTGCCACGGACTCGCCGGCCTCTACGCAACCGCACACCAGGCCGCTGCCGACGCCCAGAGCCCAGCCCTCAAACAACAGCTACCCCCCTTGGCCACAGCCATACAGACGGCCGCCCAAAACCACGACCAGGACGGCAATGCCGGGCTGCTGACCGGACACGCCGGCGTCCACCTGGCAGCCGAAACCGCGCGGCACGGCACCACCCGCACTGGATGGGACACATGCCTCCTGATCACGTGACCACCACACCACTGGCCGCCAGCGTGCTCAACGTTCTCGCCGGCACCCCGCTGGAGACAGCCGCGGCGACCGCGGCAATCGCCCCAGCCGACCTCGCCGACGCCGTCGAGGCCTACCACCTTGCCGGCCACGCCGCGGTCCAAGACCATACCGACGGCGACTGGTACCAGGTACGCGTCGAATTTCCCGACTGGAACACCGCGGAGACGACCGCGGTCACCTCGCTCGGACCCCGGCTCGACCACCTCACGAACGTGGGCGCATGCGGCGGCTGGTGGTACCTGCGCAAACATCCCTGCTGGCGCATCCGGCTAGCCCACGCACAGGTCGACGCCGTGAACCAGGTCCTCAACGAGCTCACCGCAGCCGGTGAACTCACCAGGTGGTGGCCCAGCCTGTACGAGCCGGAGACCGCCGCCTTCGGCGGCACAACCGGCATCCAGCTCGTGCACGACCTGTTCTGCGCCGACAGCCGCGGCGTCCTCAACTACCTACGCCAACCGCAGCCAGCCCTCGGGCGCCGCGAACTGTCCCTCCTCCTGCTCGGCGGCCTTCTACAGGCCGCCGGACTGGACTGGTTCGAACGCGGCGACGTGTTCGCGCGGGTCGCCCAAATGCGCCCTCTCGACGACATCGCCAACAGCCGACTCGACGCGCTCACCGCCAGCGTGCGCGGGCTGCTCGCTGTAGCGCCCGACACCGACAACTCCCTGTTCGCAGCCGGCGGTGCGGTTTCCTTCGCCGCGCCATGGCACACCGCATACACGGCCACCGGCAGCGCACTCGCAGCCGCCGCGACGGCCGGCACCCTCAACCGAGGTCTACGAGCTGTCGTCAGCCACATCGTGATCTTCCACTGGAACCGGCTCGGGCTGCCCGCCCACACCCAAGGCATCCTCGCCCGCGCCGCGCTCGAAGCGTTCCTGCCCCGGAGCTGACCATGCACACCGCCGTCATCCCCACCACCATCCGCGCCGCCGTCCGCCGCTTCCCACTCCTCGGCCGGCCTCGACCCGCGTGCCCCGCCCTGACTGACCGCGTCACCGAGGTCGCCGAGATCGCCGCCAACGCAGCCGCACAGAACGACAACGGCACGGCCGAAGCGGCACACGCCCTGAACAAAGCCGCGCTGATCGCCAGCGACTGCGGTATGCCGGACCTGGCCCGCCAATGGTGCTGGCAGCACATCAACATCTACCGGCAACGGGACTCGCTCACCGCCTTGCAAGCCAGCTACCTGCTCGAACCCGTCCTCAACCTCGCCCGCCTGCAGATCCGCGCCCACGACGGTCAGCCCGCACTGCAACTGCTTAAGGCTATGCACCAGGCCGTCACCGCAGGAACCAACCTGCTCGTCGACGGGCGCACACTGCCACTGACCAACCTGACCGGCACCCGCGATGAACTCGGCAAGCTCCGCCAGTGGACCTGGCTACAACACCTCAGCGAAGGCATCCGCATCCTCGCCCTCGCCGGCCGATGGGACGACGCCGTCGAGCACGCCAACACCCTCAACGGCATCGGACTGCACCTCATGGAAGGACGACAAGCCACGATCATCGCCCACCTCATGCACGAAAACACCCAAGCCGCCCGCGCCATCCTCGACGACAGCACCATCACCCAACCGTGGGAACAACAGGTCGGCTCATGCCTCACCGCCATGTGCGCAGCACCAGAAACGGTCAGCCACCAGATGTCCGCCATGGTCGATCAATTCCTCGCACACGAACCCGTCGCCGGATACGCCGTATACCGAGCCCGATGGGGCCTCACGGCCGCCACGCTGTCCAGCGGACACCACGAAGCCACGGCCCAACACCTGCTCCACCACGTGGTGACCGAGGCGCTCAAAACACCCGACGGATACGCAGCCCGCGAAATCCTCGGCCACCGCACCGCCCTGCAGATCAAGGAGCCACAAAAGCAAGCCCTCGCCCACATCGTGGCCGCAGCCGGCCTAGGAGCCCGCGCAATACCCGAGGCCACCCTCCGAACGCTCAACGGTGCAGTGGAGATCGCGCATGACGTCCTGGCGTACTGGTTAGCCGAGGTGTAGTTGCGGTACGTCGTACAGGTCGGTGTCCGGTAGCCGGCGCATGGTCGGCGAGTTGATCTCGATGATCAGCATTTCGGTGAGGAATTGGACGGTGGCGTCCAGTAGGTGACTGGTGTGTGCGGTGGCGCTGTGTTCCTTGAGTCCGGCGGTGAGGTGGATGTGGGGGAGGATCTTCTGGTTGGTGTCGTCCCAGGCGATGGTGCCGCCGCCGAGGGCTTCGACGTTGGTTAGGTCGACGTGCGTCCAGACGGGGGCGTCGGGGTTGTCGAGGCGTTGGCATGTGCCGACGATCTTGGCGGTGGAGAGCCCGGCGATGAACATGGGGATGTAGCCCTGTTTGATGTCGTGGGCGCGGCAGGCGTCGGTGAGGGCGGTGAAGAAGTCGTCGCCGTGGTCGAAGACGACACCGATCGTCCGTCCTGGGGTCAGGTCGTGGCTACGCATGTGCTGCGGTTTCTTCCGTTCGATCGCCGGTCAGGGTTGGTTTCGGCCAGGGCCAGGAGGAAGGTTCATCGAGGTTGCCTGCGACGGCGAATGCTGGGGCGATGTCCTGCGGCTTGGCTTGGGCGGCGAGGAGCGTGCGGAGCAGGATGCGGGCTTTATAGGGGTGGAGCCAGCCTGCGGGGATGAGTCCGCGGGTGAGGAGGTCGCGTTCGGAGCCGGGGAAGCCGTAGGTGCGGGTGAGGGTCGGGCCGGCCGGGGTGCGGGAGGTGAGGACGACGGGGATCCGTGCGGCGAGGGTGGTGAGGGGCTGGACGAGGGGTTCGGGTACGTGGCCGACTCCGAATCCGGCGACGACGAGGCCGTCGCAGTGCTGGCCGATGGCGTTGAGGAGGGTGGTGTCGTCGTCGAGGCTGACGGTGTAGAGGCCGACGCGGGCGTGTTCGGCATGGCTCGGGGTGGGGATAGTGAGCCGGCATGGCACGCGGGTCAGCAGTGTTACGGCACCTTCCGTCATGTAGCCGATGGGGCCGGTGTCAGGGGAGCGGAAGGTGGCGACGCTGGTGGAGTGGGTCTTGGTGACCCGTCGGGCGGCGTGAATCTCGTCGGCGACGACGACGAGGCAACCTTGGTCGTGGGCGGCGGGTGAGGCAGCGGTCTGGATGGCGGCGAGGAGGTTGGCGGGTCCGTCGGCGCCGGCCATGGTGGGGTTACGCATCGCGCCGGTGACGACCACGGGTTCGGGCCGCTGGTGTAGCAGGTCGAGCAGGTACGCCGTTTCCTCGATCGTGTCGGTGCCCTGGGTGACAACCACTCCGGACGCGCCTGCGGCGAGTTCGCGGGCCGCAGTGGTGGCGAGCGCGGCGACGTCGGCGAACGTGAGGGACGCCCCGGGGCGGCGGCGGAAGTCCACTACCTCGATGTCGATTCCAGTCGAGGCCAGCCCTGGTACGGCGTTTACCAGGTCGTCTGCGGACAGGGTGGGGGTGACGCCTTCGCCGGCGCGGCTGGTCATGGCGATCGTGCCGCCGAGGCCGAACACCACCACCTTCGGCCGGGGTGTTGTCGGGGTCGAGGGCACGACAGTTCCTAATGAGTTCTGGGAGTGAGCCATCCGGCAAACTCCTGGTGGGTAGGTAGCCGCCAACCGGTGAGCACTCCGGGTTCCTGGACGTCGAGT
>NZ_JBEZFI010000022.1:0-99719 GCF_040649295.1 Micromonospora sp. NPDC048999
TCGGTACGCCTGGTCATGTGGAGGGGAAGGCCAACACGGCGCGGGTGAGTCTGCCCGCGGATCTGGCCGAGGGCACCTACGTCCTGGCGTGGCGGGTGACGTCTGCGGATTCGCACGTGGTGGCGGGTGCGTTCAGCTTCAGCGTGGGCCATGCGAGCGCGGTGGCGGCTCCGGTGCGGCAGGACGTCAGCCCTGTTGTCCCGGTGGTGGACGGGGTCGGCCGGGCGGTGGCCTTCCTGGGTGTGGCGCTGGCTGTCGGTGGTGCGCTGTTCGTGGTGGTGCTCTGGCCTGCCGGGCGCGGTAGCCGGCGTGGCCGGCGTGTCGTGTGGTCGGGATTCGGCGCGCTGACCGCCGGCACTCTGGTGGTGCTGCTCGTGCAGGGGCCGTACGCCGCCGGCACGTCGTTGGCCGGGGTGTTCGATCCTGACCTGCTCGGCACCACGTTGTCGACGCGGTTGGGTCATGCGTTGGTGGCGCGGCTGGTGATCGTGTTGGCCCTGGGTGTGGTCTTCGGGATCGCCGTACGTCCTTCCGATGGGGTCGGCCGTGTGGGGCGGATGGTGTTGTCCGCGGTCGCCGCGGTTGGCGTTGTTGGCTTGATGTTGACGTGGACGTTGGCGGATCACGCGCAGACCGGTGTGCAGACGTGGTTGGCGGTGCCGGCGGCGGGTTTGCATCTGTTGGCGATGGCGTTGTGGCTGGGTGGTCTGGTTCTGCTGGTGGCGTGTGTGCTGGTCCCGGGTGGGGGGAGCGTTGTCTCTTTGGAGCCGGTGCTGCCGAGGTTTTCCCGGCTTGCGGAGATCTGTTTCGCGGTGATCGCGGTGACGGGTGGGTATCTGGCGTGGCGGCAGGTGGGGTCGTGGGCGGCGTTGGGCGCGACCGTTTTTGGGTGGTTGTTGCTGGGCAAGCTTGCTGTGGTGCTTGTTGTGGTGGGTTTGGCCTCGGGTGCGCGGCGGTTTGTGCGGCGGCGTGGTGGTGGGTCGCTGGATGCGCGGCCGTCGGTGGCGGTGCGTCGGTTGCGCCGGTCGGTGGTGGGTGAGGTCGTGCTCGGGGTGGTCGTCGTGTCGATCACGGCGGTGCTGGTCAACACCGTTCCGGCCCGGACCAGCTACGCGCCGCCGGTGCACGTCACCGTTCCGGTTCCCGCCGGGGACGGGGACGGGGACGGTGCGGGCGTCGGGCTGCGGGGTGGCTCGGTCGAGGTGACGATCGAGCCGGCGAGGTCGGGTAGCAACGTGGCCGACATCTACCTCACCGGGCAGGACGGTTCACTGGTCGCGGTGCCCGAGATCTTCGGCGAACTCCAGTCGCCCGATCGCACCGTCACGGCCCTGCCCGTCAAGATTTCCGCCGCCGAACCCGGCCATTACGTGGCGTACTCGATGTCCGTCCCGTTCCCCGGGTCGTGGGTGCTGCGGCTGGACATCCGAGTTTCCGACTTCGACGAGACACCCGTGCGTGTCCCCTTCACGGCACGTTGAAAGGCTGGTTGACACACATGCGAGGCGCTGACCGCAAGGCGTCCCGGAGCCGATCGACCGCAGCCGCCGCCGGCATGCTTGCCCTCGGCGTCCTGACGGGCTGCTCCAGCGGGACTCCGGAACCCCTGACCAAGCCGCCCTACACCGTGGACTCCATCCGGCTCGGCCTCGTCCGCGCCGGCGACCTGGGCGACGGCGCGACCGAGATCAAGGACAACGGCCACTCCTCGCACGTCGTCTACACGCCCCCGAACAGCATCCCGACCTGTCCCTACAGCCAGCGCTCGGAGGACGTCGGGGCCGATGTGCAACCAGCGGTCGAGCCGGTCGGTGGGAACCCGACCGGACGAATCATCGTCGCACCAGAGCTCTTGGGGCCGTCGTCGCTCCCGGTCGTCACGCAGGGCGCGGTGGTCTTCCAAAGCTCCTCGCTCGCGGACAGCACGATGAACACCGTCGTGGCCGAGTCCGCCAAGTGTCCGGCAACGTTCAGCGTGCTCGGCGGACCGCCGTCGGTCTTGGGCGAATACACGGTCGGCAGCCGGCCGATCGAGATAGGCGGATGGAAAGGGTTTGCCCAGCATCTCGTGCACACCTCGCCCCCGGACGTGAACCCGGACACCTACGACGATCTGGTCACCGTCGTGGTGCACAAGGCGAACGCCGTCCTCTACGTCGGCTACGCGCAGATCAAGGCCGTCGGCCAGCGTGCCGACTCCGACGAGAAGGTCAAGACATTGCTGAAGACGACGCTCGCCCGCCTCGGATAGCATCGAAGATCATCCCCGCGCCCCAGCCGGTACCTCGCCGGCCGCGGCCGGTCCCGCCTCCGGCCGGTCGGCGTCGTAAAGGTGCGGGTTCCACCGACGGATGACGTCGCGCCGGTCCGCGTCCAGGGGAGAGGGCATGGGCCATAGCGTGCGGGGGTGGACAGCCTGCATCTGCCCCGCCGAGCGTTCCTAGCCGGCATCGGCTCAGCCGCCGTGGCGGCCGTGACCTCCTGCGAGTCGCCCCGTGCGACATCCGCGACGCGGACCACCACCCCGCGGCCGTCAAGTCCATCACCCGCCGGTGAAGCCGCGCTGCGGCGCAAGATCGCCAGCCTGTTGGTGGCCGGGTTCCGCGGCACCCAGGTCACCAACGACGACTGGATCGTGAAGGCGATCAAGGGTGGCCTGGGCGGTGTCATCCTGTTCGACCAGGACCTGGAAACCAAGTCGGTGCGCAACATCCAGTCACCGCAACAGGTGACCGCACTGGTGAAGAGCCTGAAAGATGCCGCCCCCGGGCCGCTCATCGTCTCCATCGACCAGGAGGGCGGAAGCACCACCCGGCTCAACCCGAGCAACGGCTTCCCGGCTTCCAAATCCCAGGCCGAGATCGGCGCGGAGAACTCCCCGTCGGCAACCCGCGACTGGGCCCGCGGGCTGGTCGCCGACCTGACGCGCATCGGAGTCAACTTCGACTACACCCCGGTCGTCGACCTGAACATCAACCCAGAGAGCAGGGCCATCGGAAAACTCGGCCGCAGCTTCTCCGCCGACCCGAACGTGGTGGTCAGCAACGCCACCGAGGAGATCCAGGCCTTCCGCGCGGCTGGCGTGAAAACCAACCTGAAGCACTTCCCCGGCCTCGGTAGCGCCGCCGGAAACACCGACTTCGAGGTCGTCGACGTCACCGACACCTGGCAGGAAGTCGAACTCGAACCCTTCCAGCGGCTGATCCAGGCCGGCCTCGCCGACTCGGTCATGGTCACCCACATCCTCAACCGCAAGCTCGACCCGACCTACCCGGCGTCGCTGTCGACCGCGACCGTGACGGACCTGCTGCGCGGCCGGCTCGGCTGGAAGGGCCCAGTGGTCAGCGACGACATGCAGGCCGTTGCGATCACCCAACGCTACTCCGCCGCGGACGCGGTCACCCTGGCCTTCCAGGCCGGCCTCGACCTGCTCGTCTTCGGCAACCAGCAGGTGTACGACCCGCAGGTCGTCGACCAGACCATCGACACGGTCGTCAATCTCGTGCACGCCGGCGGCCTCACCGAGAACCACATCGACCAGTCCGTCGCGCGGGTGAACACCCTCCGCCCGAAACGCTGACCCCAACTGGTCAGCCGGCCCGATCGATGCCGGCTGACCAGCCGTACGTCCCGTCCTCAGCTCACCGCCTGCCGCACGAGCGCGCCGATCCTCGCCTCGTCGTCGGCGGTCAGCTCGGCCAGGGCGTACGAGCTCGGCCACATGGTGCCCTCGTCGAGGTTCGCCTCGTCACTGAAGCCCAGCGTCGCGTACCGCGTCTTGAACTTCGCCGCACTCTGGAAGAAGCAGACCACCTTGCCGTTACGGGCATACGCGGGCATGCCGTACCACAGCTTCGGGGCGAGGACCGGCGCGTTGGCCTTGATCACCGCGTGCAGCCGCTCGGCGATCACCCGGTCCGAATCCGACATCTCGGCGATCTTCGCGAGCACGTCACTCTCCGGGTCGGTCTTGGCGCTCCGCCGAGCGCGCGTCTTCAGCTCCTTGGCGCGCTCCTTCATCGCATCGCGCTCCTCCTCGGTGAAACCGTCGTACTTCTCGCTGTTCGCGGCGGTGGTCTTGGTGGTGGTCGACATGAGGACTTCCTCTTTCTGAGACGGGTGGCTACGGGCGGTACCGGTCGGTGGAGCTGAGGTCACCACTTGCCGGCCTGCTGGCGGGTCGGCGCGTTGAGCCGGTTGAACGCGTTGACGATCGCGATGTTGAGCAGCAGCGCGGCGAGCTCCTTCTGGTCGAAGTGCTTGGCGGCCACGTCCCACACCTGATCCGGCACCGGGTCCGGCTGGTCGGCGAGCCGAGTCACGGCCTCGGTCAGGGCCAGCGCGGCGCGCTCCTCGTCGCTGAACCACGGCGTCTCCCGCCACGCGGCGACGGCGTGCACCTGGTCCGCGGTCGCGCCGTGCTGGCGGGCCTGGTGTGCGCCCCCGGCCACACACGGGCCGCAGCCGTTGATCTGGCTGACCCGCAGGTGGCTCAACGCCAGCAGCTTGCCGTCCACCCCGGCGCCCGCGATGGCCCGGTTGACGGCCATCAGCGCCTCCATCGCCTCGGGGATCAGAACCGCCGGGTTCGGCATGCGCTCGGTCGACATCGCTTCTCCTTGGTCGCGGGTGTTTCTGACAGGAGTCATCCGACCATCGGCGCACCGGGGACCGCGCGTTCCGTGGGACACCGTGGGACACGAAGAGCCCGGCTGAGCAGCGCAAACGCGTCGCCGATCCGTTTCCGCGGGCCGGGACGGGTACGGTGTTGCACGTGTCCAGCCCCCAGGAGCGACTGGTGGCTCAGCTCGCCCGGATCAAGGAGCTGAGCGGGCTGAGCCTGCGCGCCCTCGCCCGCGAGGCGGGTCTGAGCAGCTCGTCGCTGTCGCGGTACCTGACCGGTCAGCTCGTGCCGCCGTGGGAGGCCGTCGTGGCGCTGAGCCGGGCTGTGGGCCGTGACCCTCGGCCACTGCGGGCGGCGTGGGCCGAGGCGGCCAAAGCCGGCGCGGCACCCGCCCCGCGCCGCAACGATCTGCCGGCCGACCTGTTCGACTTCACCGGCCGGGAAGCGGAGTCCGCGCTGGTCGAAGAGCTGTTGGGCACCGCTGGCGCGGTCGCCATCGACGGCATGGCCGGCGTGGGCAAGACCAGCCTCGCCGTGCGCGTCGCCCATCGGCTCGCCCCGACATATCCGGACGGCGGGCTCTACCTCGACCTGCACGGCTTCACCCCGGGCCAGGAGCCGCTGCCACCGCACGCCGCGCTGGGCCGGCTACTGGGCGCGTTGGACGTCACGCACCCCCCGGCCGGCGGCGCCGAACGCGCAGCGCTCTGGCGGTCGGAGCTGTCCCGCCGGCGGGCGCTCGTCGTGCTCGACAACGCGGTCGACGCGGATCAGGTGCGCCCGCTACTCCCCGGCGCGGGCAAGTCCGCGGTCCTGCTGACCAGCCGCCACCGGCTGGTCAGCCTGGACGGGGTGCCACCGGTCTCCCTGGAGCCACTGGCCGACGCCGACGCGGCGCACCTGTTCGGCCGGGCGGCCGGGCTCGCGCCCACCGACGAGGAAGCGGTCGGCCAGGTGCTGCGGCAGTGCGGCGGGCTCCCGCTCGCGCTACGCATGGCGGGCGCACGGCTTCGCCACCGCCCAGGATGGACCGTGGCGGTGCTGGCCGAGCGGCTGGGCGCCACCCCCAACCGATTCGACTCCGCGTTCGGCATGTCGCTCCGGCAGCTCGACGCGGTCCAGCGCCGCATGTTCCGGCTGCTGGGCGTCCTGCCGGGCGCCGATTTCGACGCGGCGGTGGCGGGCGCGCTCACCGACATGCCAGCCGACCAGGTCGGCACGGCGCTGGAGGAGCTGGTCGACGCCCACCTGGTCCAGGAGCCCTCGCCCGGGCGGTACCGGACGCACGACCTGATCCGGCAGTACGCGGCGGACCTCGCCGCCGACGAGGAACCACAGGCTGAAGCCGCCCTGCGTCGGGTCCTGAGGCACTACCTGGCGCAGGCCGTCGCCCACGATCAGACGCTGCCCTCACCGCACCGTAAGGAACCCGCCCCGGGAGATCCGGCGAAGGCCATGGCCTGGTTCGACCACGAGTACGTCAACCTGGTCGCCGGCTTCGACGCCGCCGTGCGGCTCGGCATGGACGAGGTGGTAGCCGAACTGCCGCAGGCCATGCGGGTCTGGTTCTTCCGGCACCGCGGCACCGACGACCAGGCACGCCTGCTCGAAGCCGCCGCGGCCGCCGCGGCACGTCTCGGCCGCGACCAGCAGCGCGCTTCGCTGCTCGCGGACCTCGGCTACGCCCGTGCCGCCGCCGGACGCGTCACCGAGGCGCTGTCCGCCTACGAACTGGCCGAGCAGGCCGGGCCGGATGACGATGGCCTCGCAGCTGCTCTGGCCCTGCGCATTGGTCTCGCCCGCCGGGATCTCGGCGACCTGAAAGCGGCGCAGACGCAGTTCCGGCGGGCACGCGAGCTGTTCGAGAAGATCGGAAACCACGCCGGGCAAGCACAGGCGCTGGCCTTCGACGGATGGGTGGCACTTCACCTCGGGCAGCACGGCGAAGCCGTCGAACTCGCCCGGGCATCCGTCGCCCTGGCCAACGGGCCTGCCCAGATCACCGGGCTGGTCACCCTCGGTGTCGCACTGGCATCGCACGACCCAGCGGAGTCGCTGCGAACGCTGCAGGACGCGTTGCGGCTGTCCGAGCAGAACAATCTGCAACACAACCAGGCGTGGTGCCACAACTATCTCGGCGTCGCGCTGCGGATCATGGGTTCACCCGAGGAGGCGCTCGAACACCACCGACGCGCCTTCGAGCTGCTGGAACCGCTGGCCGAGGTGCAGCTGGAGATCGACTTCCGGCACACCTACGCCGAGACGTGCCGCGCGACGGGCCGCTACGACGAGGCGCTGGCGCTGCTCGACCGGACCATCGAGGTCGCGCGCGAGCTGGGCCGGCCGCACGACGAGAAGCGCGCCCGTGCGGCGCGGGAGACCGTGCGCGCAGCCCGCGTGGACAGCACCGGTTAATGCCCTTGGCGGAGCGCACAACGGGGCGCTACGCTCCGCCGCGATGAAACCTTCTCTCAGATTGGGGGCCCGGTTCGCGCAAGGTGAGTGCTGATGCGCTCCCCGACCGCGAATGCGGATTCCCGCCTTTCCCTCTGGCAGCACGTGCGCGCGTACGCCGTGCCGCCCTCCATGATCGAAGCCGCGACCGCTCGTCGTCGCGTCGGTGACTGGGCCGGCGCGTGTGCCGCCGCTCGCGTTGACGTCGACTTGGACCTGCGCGCCGTGGCTCGTTGTCACGGCCGGGACCTGACCGCCCGGCTGCGGGCCGATCTCCGGCACCTCGCGCCAGACCTGCTGCGCTGGCACATGCCGAGGATCGCTCCCGACGGGCTGCTGCGTCCGGGCCTGACCCTCTCGCTGGCCCGGTACGACCCGGCGGACCACGGCTGTGCCGAGCTGGTGCACCTCGTTGCCCGGACGCCACCGGCTTGGGCGGACGCGGGGCAGCGGATCAGCCTGGCGTTGTGGGCCGGCTCCCGCGACGAGGGCGGCTGCCCGCACCCGCATCCCGATCGTCGGTTCCGCCTCGACCTGCACCGCCACCTGTGGGACACCCGGAGAACCGACGAGCTCCGAAGCCGGTCGGGCGCACCGGAGTTGACCTCCGACGACGCCGCTCCGATGCACCCTGATCCGCCGTGGGACGCGCTGCGGGAACGCGGCTACGCGGCGCACCGGTGGGCGGCCGAAGCAATGCTGCTGCTCCAAGCCGAGGGCCGGACCAGCGGTGCCGTGGTGGTGCGGCTCGGGCCTCGACGTCGTCTGGTCCTGGACATCGCGGCGGCCGGAACGGACCTGCGGCCTGCGGCGCGGATCGCCGGAGCGTCGCGGGCTGGTCGTGTCGCCGGGCTGCCGGCGTTGCCCGACGCGGCGACCTGGATGGTGCCTGACCTGGAGTTGCTGCGTCGTGGGCTGATCGAGATCGACCGGCTTCACCCGTTGGTGGCCGCCGCGCTCGCGCCCGGTCATCCGGTGGCCGCCACCCCGGCATCCCCGCACCCGGCGGCAGCGCCACGTCTCGTGGCCTGCCGGGGAGTCTGGCACCGCATCGGCCTGGTGAACGGTGCGCTGACACCAATGGACCACGACCCGGCGGAAATCCGCCGGGAGGAACTGCTGGCCGCGCTGACCGGCACCCCGCTGCCCTGCCTGCGGGCGATCCGCGAGGCGCACCGCCGTCCGGAGTGCCTTCCCGACATCCGCGCCCGCCTGGACCACGGTGACACCGCCGGCGCCCTGGCCGTCGTCGAGGCCCTGCTCGGACCCGATGCGCTCCTGCGCAGCGGGAACCTGCGGGAGGAACTGGAGAACGCCGCGCTGCGGCGGGTCTCGTACGGGCTGTTCCGAGCCGGGCTGACCGGACACGGACCTGCTCCCTGCTCCCGGGACCGGCAGTCCAAGCGTGACGGCCGCTCCCACCCACGTCACGCGATCGCCCCCTGACCAGCGGGAACCCCTACCCCTCGCCCAGCCCCCACGACCACACAGGTGATCTCATATGCCTACCACCCGTACCTCGATCAACACCCTCCCGACGCCCCAGCTCGACGTCGCCGCCGAGCTGCTCGCGCTGCTGTCCGACACCACCACCGAGGCCCGACCCGACCCGCAGCTGGAAGCACTGACCCTGACCGTGGCGGCCGACCTGCCGGTCCTGCTGTGGGGCGAGCCGGGAATCGGCAAGACCGCCGCGCTGACACAGCTCGCTGCCTCGCTGGACCTGCCGCTCACGACGGTGATCGCCAGCGTCCACGAGCCGTCCGACTTCTCAGGGCTGCCGGTCGTCGGCGACGACCCGGCGACCCAGGGCGTCCCGATGGCGCCGCCCGACTGGGCCGTGCGCCTGGTACGCGTCGGTCGCGGACTACTGTTCCTGGACGAACTCTCGACCGCCCCACCGGCCGTGCAGGCCGCCCTGCTCCGCCTCGTGCTCGAACGGCGGATCGGCAATCTGCACCTGCCGGCCGGGGTCCGCATCGTGGCCGCCGCCAACCCACGATCCTCCGCCGCCGACGGCTGGGAGCTGAGCCCGCCACTGGCCAACCGCTTCGTCCACCTACAGTGGACCCACGATCAGGAAGTCGTCGTACGCGGCCTGGGCGGAACCTGGCCCCGGGCGACGCTGCCCCGGCTCGATCCGCAGCGGCTGCCGGAGGCCGTCGCCCTCGCCCGTCGCGCGGTGTGCGGGCTCCTGTCGGCGCGCCCGGGGCTCGTGCACCGACTGCCCACCGGCGAGGCCGGCCGCAGCGGGCCGTGGCCGTCGCCCCGCAGCTGGGAGATGACCCTGCGCCTGATCGCTTTCGCCACCGCGGCCGACGCCTCCCGGGAGGTCCTGTCGATGCTGGTCAGAGGCACCGTAGGCGACGGGCCGGGACTGGAGCTGCTGGCCAGCCTGGACCGGATGGACCTTCCCGACCCCGAGGCGCTGCTCGCCGACCCGGCCGCCGCCGTCCTGCCCGAGCGGGGCGACCTACGCCAGGCCGTCCTGGACGGTGTGGTGGAGGCGGTACGCCGCCGTCCGGAGCGACCCCGCTGGGACGCGGCCTGGGCGCTGTTGGTCCGGGCGCTGGAGACCGGCGCCCCGGACCTGGTGGTCGTCCCCGCGTCCACCCTCGCTCGGCTGCGCCAAGAGGACTGGGACGTGCCCGCCTCGATCGAGCAGCTCGCCGGGGCAGTCTCCCTGTCCCGGCGGGCCGACGAGACGGCGGCCCGGGTCGCGGCGGTCGCGGGGACCCGCCGATGAGCGCCGATCCCGCCGGGACACTGGATCGGGACAAGCTCTTCACCGCCCGACTGCACGCCGCCCGAGTCCGGCCCTACCTGGCGACGGCGCTGTTCGCCCTGCACGTGGTGGAGTCGCTGCGGGTGCCGACGATGGCGGTGGACCCGCACTGGCGATGCTACGTCTCACCGGTGTTCGTGGACCGGACACCCGTGGAGGAACTCGCCGGAGTGTGGGTGCACGAGGTCTCGCACCTGCTGCGTGACCACCACGGGCGCGGCGACCGGGTCGCGCGGGAACGGGGGCTGACCGGGCCGGGGGAGCGCCTGCGAATGAACATCGCCGCGGACTGCGAGATCAACGACGACGTCTTCGGCGACGGGTTGGCCCGCCCGGCAGGAGCCGTCGAGCCGAACTCCCTGCTGCTGCCCGAGGGGCAGCTGATGGAGGACTACCTGCGACAGTTCCGGCTCGGGCCGCGTACCCAGCAGCTGGCCTGGCTGGACTGCGGCAGCGGCGCCGACGGGCTGCAGCGGGAGTGGGACGTCGGACCGGACGGTGCGCACGCCCTCAGCCCACAGGAACGAGACGCGGTGCGCTTCCGGGTGGCCGAGGGCATCTCCGGCCGACCGGGAAACGTCCCACAGGGCTGGCGGCGGTGGGCGGAGCAGGCGTTCCACCCACCGCAGCCGTGGCGGGAACTCCTGGGAGCGGCAGTCCGTTCGGCGGTATCCGCGCCCGGCGTGGGCGAGGACTACACCTACGGCCGGCCGTCGCGCCGCTCCGCCGGCACACCCGGCATCGTCCTGCCGGCGCTGCGGCGCCGGCCCCCACGGGTCTGCGTCATCATCGACACCTCCGGCTCGGTCAGCGACGCCGAACTCGGCAGCGCCCTGCTCGAGGTCGCCGCGATCTCCCGGGCCGTGGGCGGCCGCCGCGACCTGGTCACCGTGCTGCCGTGCGACGCGGCAGCCCAGGTCGTACGCCCACTGTGCCGAGCCGAGGACATCCCACTGATCGGTGGTGGGGGCACGGACCTGCGCGCCGGTTTCGCCCGAGCACTGCGAGACAGACCACGCCCGGACGTCATCGTCGTGCTGACCGACGGCCAGACGCCCTGGCCGACCTCACGACCGCCCGCCCGAACCGTCGTGGGACTGTTTCCCCAACCCGGCCGGTGCGACGAGAACGATCCCCGCTACGTGCCGGACTCACCGCCCGGGTGGGCGCGGGTGGTCACCATCGGCTCAGCTTCCGCCGCTCGATAATCCCAACCCGCGTCGACAGATCGGCGGCGCTGTCAACCTTCGAGTCGACCGCCTCGCGACCGCCGGAGGCGGCTCGTGGCTTGCTCAACGCCTACTGGAAATCAACAGGCATGCCCGCACGGGCAGATCGCGGAAGGTGCGCATACTTGCCGGCATGACCAGTCAACTCCGCCAGTTGGCCAAGGGAGAGGAGTTCCCCACCGACCTGACGGGGCACTTCTGGGCTACATCGGAATACTGTCCCTCGCTCGATCGATGGGTTTTCAAGATCTTCGACTAACGTCCTCCTGAGCGGCTTGGCCTTCAGCGAGCGGCAGGCCGCAGTGATCGTCAACGCCTGGGACCAGGTGATAGCCGCATCTGACGATGAAGAGGATCCCAGCATGGACGGGGTGGACTGAAGGCGCCGGTCACCGAATCCGCGGGCCACGCAGCGTTACGTCCGATGCCATCTGTGGCAGCATCAGGATCGTGTGACGGGTGAAATCGGCATGTTTGGTGACTCGGGGCTGCGCGGGCCACGCTGCCGGGGCCAGACCTTCGTGGGAAGGAAGAACGCATGGCGCTGGGACGGGTACTGGTGGTCGGTCTCGACCCCGTCAGGATTCCAGGCTGGGATCCTGAGCCGGTCGTGGCGGCGATAACACGCGGTCAGGCCCGTTTCGGCGATCACGGTATCGAGGCCGACTTGTGCTTGGTAGCACCCGACGAAAACGCCGAAGGAGCGATCGTGGAGGCGCTGACCGGAAAGGACTACGCCTGCGTAGTGATCGGGGGCGGTATCCGCAAGCACGAGCCGTTGCTCGAACTCTTCGAGAAGGTGGTCAACCTGGTCCGGCAGCATGCGCCCGGCGCGGCCATCGCCTTCAACAGCAGCCCCGAGGACTGCGCCGATGCCGCACTGCGGTGGCTGCGGTAGCCGGGGGCGATGAAAGCCCTGGCGATAGGGTGCGCCGGTGGAGGAACTGAGCCGACTGTTTCATTTGGCCGCTGACCACGCCGCCGACTACCGGCGGTCGTTGCCGGACCGGCCGGTAGGGGTGCCGATCGACCAGGCCACGTTGGCCAAGGCGTTCTCCGGCCCGTTGCCTGCCGCGCCGTCCCCACCGGAGCAGGTGCTGGCGGATCTGGTCGCGGCGGCCGAGCCGGGCCTGGTCGCGAGCGCTGGGCCGCGGTACTTCGGGTTCGTCGTGGGTGGTGCGTTGCCGGCGGCAACCGCGGCCGACATCCTGGCCGCGGGTTGGGACCAGGTCGCGTTCAACGCCGTCATGTCGCCGGCCGCCATCGCGGCCGAGGCTGCCGCCGGCACCTGGCTGAAGGAGCTGCTGGGGATCCCGGCGTCGGCGTCGGTCGGTTTCGTCACCGGCGGCCAGGCGGCGAACACGGCAGGGCTCGCCGCCGCCCGGCACCAGGTGCTGGCGGACGTGGGCTGGGACGTGGAACGGCGCGGGCTGCTGGGGGCGCCGCCGATCCGGGTGATCGCCGGCGAGGAACGGCACGCGACCATCGACCGGTCGCTGCGTCTGCTTGGCCTCGGGGTGGATGTGGTGGAGCCGGTGTCCGCCGGGCCGAACGGGGCTATCGACCTCGGGTCGTTGCGGGAGGTGCTGCGGGCCGGCCCCGCCGGGCCCACCATTGTGTGCCTGCAGGCCGGCAACGTGAACACCGGCGCCTGCGACGAACTTCGGAAAGCGTGCGAACTGGTCCACCGGCACGGTGGGTGGGTGCACGTGGACGGGGCGTTCGGGTTGTGGGCCGGGGCGAGCCCCGCGACCCGGCACCTGGTCGACGGGCTGGAGCTGGCGGACTCGTGGGCCTGTGACGGCCACAAGTGGCTGAACCTTCCGTACGACTCGGCCTTCGCGTTCTGTTCCCGCCCGGAGGTGCAGGCGGCCGCGATGTCCTACACCGCCGCGTATCTGGTCGGTTCCGGCGGTCTGCCAGCGGGAGCGGACCTCACCGCCGAGTCCTCGCGCCGGGCCCGCGGGTTCGCCGTGTGGGCCGGGCTGCGGGAGCTGGGCCGCGACGGGGTCGCCGCTCTGGTCGACCGCTGCTGCGCGCTGGCCCGCCGGTTCGCCGAGGGCTTGTCCGCGGCCGGGTTCGAGGTGGCGAACGAGGTGGTCCTCAACCAGGTGCTGATCGGCTGCGGCGACGACGCGCGCACCGACCGGGTGATAGCGGCGGTGCAGGCGGACGGCACCTGCTGGGCCGGCGGTACGACCTGGCGGGGACGGCGACTGATGCGGATCTCGGTGTCGAACGCCACCACCACCGAGGCAGACGTGGACCGGTCGATCGCCACGATCACCCGCCTGGCCGACCTGCCATGATGCGGTTGCTGTTGCTGGTCTCCGTGCTTGCCGCTCTGGGATGGGGTGGCCAGAGGGTCGTATGGGCGTGGCGGTCGCCCGGCGGTTGGGTCCGGCTCGCCCTGGTCGCTGCCGCCTGCACCCTGCTGATTTACGGCTACGGGCTGTTCAGCGCCGCCGCCTACGACATCGGCGAGACGTGCGTCCGGGTGGGCCAGGACTACGACTCCGCCTACCAGGACGACCACTGGCAAGAGACGAGCCAGTGGTTTCCCCTGCACAATCGGTGCAACGCCAGCTACGACCTGGTCCCGGCGTACGTTAACCCGCTGGTCGTGATCCTCGCCGTCCTCAACCTCGGCGGCGCGGTCATGGCGGCGACCCTGATGATCGCCGGTCGGCGGCGGCGTTGACCGCGTCGGCCCCCCGCCGACCTCACGGCTGGGGCATACTTGCCGTTCACCTCGGGAGGCGATCATGAACGTCAAGGTGCCGGCTGTCGCAGTACTGGCCCTCGCCCTCACCCTGACCGCGTGTGGCAGCGATTCGTCCGATGCCACCGTCGCTCCAGAGAGCACGACCGCATCGGCGGCCCCGCCGTCGGCGTCGCCGAGCCCGTCGCCGCTACCGGACGCAGGGCCGGCGCTGGCCAAGGCGGTGGCCGCGACGAGATCGCAGAGCTTCTCCTTCAGCCTCACCTCCGGCAGCGACAGCCTGCCGGGAGAATACGACGCGGCCACCAAGGGCACGCGGTTGCGCTCACCCGACCCGAGCGACACCGACGAGATGGTGGCGATCGGCAACGATCTGTGGGTCCAGGTCGAGCCAAAAACCTATCTGCACTACACGGTCACCAAATTCACCAAGGACCAGGGCCTGGTGGTCCTCGGCGCGCCGGTCGCGGCGCTGGACTTCCTGACCACGGCCCGCGACGTCACCATGCCCGGCGCCGACGAGTATCGCGGCGTGCTCGACCTGACCAAGACCCCGTCGGCGAACCCGGCCTCCGCGCACCTCGGCTCAATCCTGGCGCAACGCATCGGTGCGCCGGCAGCCGAAATCGTGTTCACCGCGAAGGTGGACGCACAGGGCCGCATCGTCCAGTGTTTGCTGACGCTGCCCAACGTGGACACCGACGGCAAAGACTCCACCTACACCTTCGCCGCCTCAGACTTCGGCAAGCGGGTGTCGGTAAAGAAGCCGACCGGCAACATCGTCAAGGCACCCGCGGGGGCGTACGGCTGATCGCCGCCGTCGCCGCGCAGAACGCGGCGACGGCGGGTCATGGGATTCGCCGTACGCGACGAGGTGTTACTGGTGCACGGGCGGCCAGTTGGCCGGGTCAGCCGGATCGGGCAGCAGTTCGACGTTG
The DNA here is from genome assembly GCF_040649295.1 of Micromonospora sp. NPDC048999. NCBI lineage: Bacteria > Bacillati > Actinomycetota > Actinomycetes > Micromonosporales > Micromonosporaceae > Micromonospora > Micromonospora sp. NPDC048999. The sequence continues at coordinate 14,753 of NZ_JBEZFI010000022.1, forward strand.
GCGTAGGCCGCCAACGCGTCGCCGTCACGATTCGAGTACTCGGCCATGGAGCGGGTGTCACCGGCACCCCAGACGACCACGGCCGCGCGGTCGGCCTGCAGCCAGGCCGGGTGGCCGTTGACGGTGGTGTTGGGCTTCTGGTCGCGTTCGATGCGGCCGGACGGATCACCAGGAACGAACATGGCGTCCACGACCAGGCCCTGGTACCCGTACTGCTGGACCAGCGTCGTGCCCGCCGGGACGAGGTCGACGGTGGCCGACCACGCTTCGCCGTACATGCCGCCGGGCGTGTCGTTGATCGAGACGAGCGTTTGGGCCACCGTCATGTCCGCTAGGTTTCCCTTGAGGCGGAACGGCATCCGAACCACCTCGCCGTCCGTCAGCGTCACCGACTCCGCGACCCGGCGGGCGACCGCCGCCGCCTGCTCGGGGGTGGCGCCCGCACTGCCCGCGTAGGACACCCGGGCCCACGCGTCCGGCGCGTAGCGCCAGCGGATGGCCGAGCAGGAGCCGGGTACGGCCGGGTCGGTGAGGCATTCGGCGGCCCCCCCGTTGATGGGTTCGGTGGGCTTGGCCACCGGCTCGCGCGGCAGGCCGAGCGCACCGCTGGTGAAGTCGGTGACCGGCCGCCCCTTCGCCAGCACGGTCACGACGAGGCCGATGTCCGGGCCACCGTTGACCCAGGCCGCGTCTTGACTACCGAACGTCTGCTGCCACGGGGTGATCTCGGCCCCTTGGCCGTTGAGGCCGGACGGAATCCAGCCGACGTTCAGCGTACGGCGCAGGGGATCGAACCGGCGGGGCGCCTCGGTGGCCAGTGGCGCGGTCGCCGCGACGAGGACCGCGTCGGGCGCGACACCGGTGATCGGTGCGGCACCGGCGATCGGTGGGGCACCGACGATCGGTGGGGCAGCCGTCCGGTCCGGTCCGCTCTGCGGCTGGAGCACCCCGACCATCCCGGCTCCGGTCGCGACGGCGACCACCGCAGCACCCGCCACGGCACGTCTGGCGGCCCGCCTGCGCCGGCCTTTGGAAATCATCCCAGCCGCGTCCGGGGTAGCGGACTGTGCTGGGTAGCGGAGCGCCGTCCGCAGGTCGTCAACGGTGTTCACAGCTGCTCTCCTGTCGACACGAGTGCGGGGGCGGACAGCTCCGGCGAGATTCGGAGCTTGCCCAGCGCCCGCGCGCACGTGCTCTTGACGGTGCCCGGTGCGATACCGAGCGTGTGGGCGATGTCGGCTTCACTGAGGTCTTCGTAGAAGCGCAGGACCACGACCGCGCGCTCGCGGGTGGTGAGGGCCGCGAGCGACCGTTGGACGGCGTCGCGGCCGACGACTTCGGCGGCGTGGTCGGGTGTGACGGCGTCGGGCGGGGTCTCCGTAGGCCGCTCCCGTCCGCCGCCCCGGCGCCACCAGTCGGTGCGCGCGTTGCTGAGCGCGGTGCGGACGTACCCGAGCGGGTTGTTCTGGCGAACCCTCGACCAACGCAGGTAGGTGCGGATCAGGACGGTCTGGAGGAGATCCTCCGCCCGGCCACGGTCGCCGATGAGGAGATCCGCGAGATGCAGCAACCGGCCGTGGTTGGCCGCCACGAACTCCGCGAACTCCTCCTCCGCGCTACGCCGGCCCACCCGCGTCACGGCTGCACCCTTGCTCCGGCTCGCCGGCGGGACCCGGTGGCCCGCCGCCGATCCGCTCCTTGGTGCGGTAGTTGCGTCATCATGCCCCCCAAGACGCGGCCCGCCGCCGGCAGGTTCTGTGCCCGACGCGCCTCGATGCCCTGACCCGACCCCGGATCACTTGGCGGGCAGCGGCGCTTCCTGACGCAGGGCGAGGGCCGGGCACATGGCGATCGCCTTGCGCGCACTGCTGCCCAGCCATGGTGGGACGGGCGACTCCGGCAGGGACGGATAGCCGTTCGGGTCCAGAGTGATCAGTTCGGGTGCGAGCTGGGCGCACAGCCCGTGTCCGTCGCACCGGGACCAGTCCACCATGAGCCGGCCGGCTGTCGATTCCTCGCCGTCCGGCAGCGGCAGCACACCCCGCACCGGCGCGTCGCAACCGCCACGGGCCAGGTGCGTCGCGATGTCCTCGATGAACGTGTCGATCGCGGAAAGCGCGAATCGGGCGGTGCCGTCCGGGTGGCTGCACGCGCCCCGCCCGCGGACGCCGCCGGCCGCCGCGCGGATGCGCTCCAGCGCGGCGGCACCGCCGCTGCCGTCGCTGAGCGCGCTCATCGCCCGGGCCAGGTCGGGCAGCCCCAGCTGACACGGTCCGCACTGGCCGGCGGACTGGCCGGCGAGGTAACGCAACACCCGGACGGCCTCGCCGAGCGGGCAGGTGCCGTCGCCGAGGGGCAGCATGATGCCCGCCCCGAGCGCGCCGCCGACCTCGGTGAGGCCGGCCCAGGACACCACCGCGCGGGCGGCCGCGGTCGCGCTGATCCATTTTCCCTGGAATCCGCCCGACAACTTACTCCGGCTCAGGATCGCTTAGTTGATCTGAGACGCTCTTGCGTCCGGGCGCGTCCCCGTGCATGCCACGGATCAGCGCGCCGCTTTCACCCGAGATGAACCGGTGTGGCATGGTGACGAGCCGGGTGCTGGCCGGCATCCGGCGCTCGGCGACGGCCGCGAGTACCGAGTCGCTGTACGGCCAGGTGCGCCCGGTGGTCCAGGCGTTCGGCCCGGTCTAGGCCGGCGGTAAGGCGTGGCGGGCCGAGGTGCCGGATGACGGGTACGGTCACCGGCCGACCTCGTTGCGGATGTACGCCCAGAACTCCTCGTCGATGATCTCGGCGCTCTCATCGAGCTGGCGCGCTAGGGCGGGTTGGCGCGGCGGCTCCGGGCGGACTGTGGGCTCCGGGCCCACCGGCTCGGCGTGCTGAGCGACCGCCGGGGCTGGGCTGTGCGGCGGGGACACCGGCCGTTCCTCGCGGAGTGGCCGGTACGGCCGGTAGCCGCTCGCCCGGCTGGATCGGGACGCGGCCACGCTGGGCTCGGCCTTGGCCGTCTCGTCCGGTTCCACGTCGGCCTACTCGGTTCCGCCCAGGTTGGGGATGAGAACGTTCGTGGCCAGTGGTGTGGCGGCGACCGTCTCCGGCCGAGCTGCCGGGCGCCTACGGCGGATGCTCTGCGCCGTGGCCAGGTGTGTGCGGCGGCTCAGCACCACGAAGAGGCGTACCAGCAGGGCCAGGGTGACGAGACCGATGCAGATGCTGTAACCCGCCAGCGGCCCGGCCGTGCGCTCCCGGCGTACGAGGCACGGGTGACACCGGTCCAGGTCGCCACGATCATCAGGTAACCGGCCAGCGTGCCGAGCCCGACCTCAACGGGCCGGTGACTGGCGAGGAACGGGACCGCCGGATCCCACAGGTGGGCGTGTCCCTCGATGAGCTTCGTCGCGACGTGAATCGCCAGGCAGACCATGGCGGTGGCCGCGGTGGCCCGGTGCACGATCTGGAGCAGGATCCGGTGGCGGATCAGCAGGAGCAGGCGGTCGGTCGCGACCAACCCGATCATCACCGTGATCGAGAGGCCGACCAGGCTGAACACGCCGGTGAAGAATTCCAGAAACGAGAAGGAGCTGGCGATGGCGACCCTGCCGAACGGTGTGAAAGCCGCCGCGGCGACCGCGACCACGGCCACGCCGACGGCGAGTCGCCGGGCGTCGCTGCGGCGGGTGGGCCGGGCGGCCAGGCCAGTGGTGCGGAGCGGCGACCGGGTCGTCCTCGCACCGTCCATGTCACCTCCGATATCGCGACGCGCTGCGCCGTTGTCCCCGGCGGTCGCCGCGGTGTCGAGCGTCCCGTCGCGCAGGCGGTCGGTCGGGCGTCCGGTGGGTTTCTACCAGTGCCGGGCATAGCAGGCAACAGACCTTTATGAGAACTTAAGGTTTGCCGCGTTCTCCACACAGGAGGCCACCGAGGCAGCAACCCGCCGGCGTCACCGGCGCGGACCTACGGCTGATAGCCGGGACGCCGCCGGCGCACTTACGCTGACCGGGATTGCTTGCTGTGACGTGCCTCGGAGGTGTTCTGCACACCGCCTCCCGACCGCCGGATGCCTGGTAGGGCGCGGTCACCATGGATGTTGGCTGTTCCGGAACGAGTCGCTGCCGGAGGGGAGTCGGGCTTGATGGGGCAATCGGGCATCGGTCAGATGGTCGGGGCCGCCCCGTCCGGGGTGCGGCGCATCGACTCGGAGGCTGAGGCCGGCGAGCTTGCGTACCGGTTGTTGATGCCCGGGCGGCGGTGGCCGGTCGTGGTGCTGACGATCCCGGGGGAGCACGACGAGCCGTTCGGGGATCCGGAAGAGATCAAGGAGGCGGTCGGCGACCTGGCTGAGGTGGTGCTGATGCCCACGAGCGACATCTCGTGGGCGTTCTCAAGAGCGATGCCGTCCCTGACTCAGGTGTACGGCGGCGCGGGCCGGGTTTACCCGGTCGACCACGCCTGGGTTTCTGATCCCGGGCGCAGCCGGTTGCGGTTCGCGTACTCGTCGCATGACCGCAAACGCATCACCGACCAGTTGATCAGCGATGCGCTGCAGGCGGCCCTGGCGGCCGGACTGGTCGAACCGCGGACTCGTTCCGGGATGCAGGAGCGGTCCGGTCGGGTGCAGGGCGTCATCGGGTCGCGCGCGCTGGTCACGTTGGACGACATGTCCCTGGCCACGGTGTGGGAGGAACTGACCCTTCCCGGCGTCGCGTTGGATCGGGTGCTGGTCAAGGGGCAGACGGTTTCGGGCCGCTACGACCCTGAGTCGCGGCGGCTGGATCTCCGCGCCGCGCTGCGGTTCACCGATGCCGCTGCCGCCGGGGCCGGCATCGACCAGGCCTACGGTGTCGGCGATGTCATTCTCGCTGAGGTAGCGGCCGTGGCCGACGACGCGGTAACCGTACGGCTACTGCCCGGCCTTGAGGTCGAGGTCGGCAGGGAGGCGGTCACCAGCAACCATAAGGACACACTGGGCAACCTCTTCAGCGTCGGCGAGATCGTCGCCTGCCGCCGCGTCGCGGCCGAACCGCTGCGGTTGCGATTGGACGACGTCGACGACGAGGAGGTGCCGAGGCCGGCACCGAGTCTGCTGCCGGGTGGGCCGCCGTGGCTGCGCCCGCCCGAGCCAGAAGCGCAGCCGTCGGCTGCGGCGGCGTCCGCGCCGTCGGTGGCCCCGCGGCCACTCGTCGAGCCGAGCGTGACACCTCGCCAGCCGACGCCGTTGGACCTGGCCCGGCGCCTTCCCACGCCGCAACGACCCGCGATGGCGCGAGCTACCCCGGCGGGGGTGGACCAGGCGCACGTGTCGCAACTGAGCAATGAGTTGGTGGCCGAGCGGGCCACCCGCAAGGCCCTCGCCGATGAGCTGAGCGGTCTCCGGGATCGAGCCGCCGAACTTGAGGCCCAGCTTGCCCAGGCGACCCTCTCCATCGAGCAGCTGCAGACCCGTTACCGGGGCGCCGACCTGGCTCGGCAGCGTCTGGCCAGGCAGCTCAAGAGCGCGCAGGGCCGCGCCGACCAGCCGGCCCGCGTGGCTGGCCAGCTGTTCCTCGATCCCGAGGAACAGTTCCGCTACGAGGTCACCTGTGAGTGGGCGCAGCGCATTCCCGCCGCGGAGAAGGACGACAAGCCCCTCGCCAGGTACGTGCTGTCTCCCGACTTCCTTGATTCCGTTGAACGGCTTGAAGGCATCAGCCGGGCAAAGGTCGTAGCCGTGGTGGTTGAGGTGCTGACCGGTCAGGTCCAGCACCTCGCGGGCCGTGACCTGCACCCACTGCGTACGGGTGCCGCCGGTAGTCCCAACGTTCGTCGATCTGACGGTGCGACCTGCTGGCGGGTGGCGCTTCAGCGAGAGGCGGCCTCCGCACGCCGGTTGCACTACTGGCATACCCGCGACGGGTACGAGTTCTCCCGCGTCGCCCTCCACGACGACTACCGACCGTGACCGTCGGCGTTCGCCTGCCGGTCAGTGGTCCGGCCAGCGGTGCGGACTGCCTTCGACCTGTCATCGATGTCGCCTCGACCCGTCCGTGGTGACGTCGGTGACGGGCGGAAGCCCCGGGTACGGATCAGGCGACCGGCGCTGGCGTTGGCCAGGCCGGCGGAGCAGAGGCGGTCAGCTGTGCTGCGAGAGACACTCCGGCGATGGAATCCTCGGGTCTGGAACGCGACTCCGGAAGAGGTGGCGGCCGACTATCCGTGCGACCGCCACCTGACTGTGCCGTTCCGCTCGTTCGTTCGGGCCGTCGACGTGGCCGCGCCGGTCCCTGTGGTGTACCGGTGGCTGTGCCAACTCAAGGTCGCGCCGTACAGCTACGACCTGGTCGACAACCTGGGGCGGCGCAGCCCCCGAGCCCTCACCCCGGGTGCCGAGGAGCTGACGCTGGGCCAGAAGTTCCTCATCTTCGAGGTGGTCGACTTCGTCCGCGACGAGCATCTCACCGGCCTGATCGCGCAGCGGCACCGGCGCAGCTACGGCGAGGTGGCGGTGACCTACCGGGTGACGCCGGGTGCGGGCGGCACCCGACTGGTCGGGCGACTCGACGTCGGCGCCACGACCGTCTTCGAGCAGGCCCGCCGGGCCGCGTTGGCGGTCGGTGATGCGCTCATGGGCCGCAAGCAGCTGCTCACCATCAAGGCGCTCGCCGAAGCTACCGCGCGTACGGAGTGAGGCGCGCTGGCAGCGGCCCGCGCATTCATTTCGGCGTATGCGATACGCCGGATGGGTGCCGCCCTGGGGCGCGGTGCCGTACCTCTAAAGTTGTATCGACGGACACCTATTGAGTCGACGGCGCTCTCCTTGGACGCAGAGGTATTGATGCTGGCCGGCGAACGGTTAGCGTCTAGGCCAGATGCAGAGAGAAGAGGGTCACAAAATGCTCCGCTTCAACATTCTCGGCAGCCTGGAAGTCCGGCAGCACGCCGTTGACTGCACGCCGACCGCGCCCAAGGTCCGTGCCGTTCTCGCGTTGCTGCTGCTGCGGGCGAACCAAACGGTGAGCCAGGACGCCATTTTCGACTGGCTGTGGGGGGACCGGCCACCACGAAGTGCTGCCACCACCACCCAGACGTACGTCTACCAGCTCCGCGCGCTGTTCGAGCGGGTGGGCGTCGCCGGCTCCGCCGACCAGCTCTTGATCACCCGACCGACCGGCTACCTGCTGTCGCTCGGCGAGGAACAGCTCGACGCGACCGTCTTCGCCCGCCTCTGTGCGGAGGGCAGCGCGTTGCTGGACAGCGATCAGCCGGCCGAGGCCGCCCAACGACTGCGGCAGGCGCTGTCCCTGTGGCGGGGGCCGGTGCTCGCCGACGTCCGCGTCGAGGACTCGATGGCCGCCGACATCGCGCACCTCGCCGAACTGCGGATGCGGGCGCTGGAGCTGCGCATCGAGGCGGACGCCCGGCTGGGCCGCTACCGGGAACTCGTCACCGAGCTGCGTGGCCTGGTCGCGGCGCATCCGTTCAACGAATGGTTCCACGCCCAGCTGATCACCGCGTTGAACCGGTGCGGCCGGCGGGCCGAGGCGCTGCACGCGTACCGGAACCTCCGGCAGACCCTTTCCGAGGAACTGGGCCTGGAACCGACGCCGGAGCTGCAGGAACTCCAGCGGCAGGTGCTCAACGGCACCCCCGTGCGGCTGCTCGCGACCGTCAGTTGACCGCAGGCCAGCGCCCCCGACTCCCGACCCGTGCGAGCGGATGCCGTGGAGCGGGGGCGTCGGCCGGTTCGGGCCAGCATTCTCAGCGACAGCGACAGCGACCCGGTCACGGCCGGCCGTCGAATGTGGTTACCCGCGCAGTCGCTGGGCCCCCGGCTTCTCCGGGCTGACCAGGTTCATCGCCATGGCCTTGTTCACCGCGTCGATCCGGGACACCGCGCCCAGCTTGGCGAACACGTTGCGCAGGTGCCGCTTGACCGTGCCCTCGGTGATGTCCAGCCGCCGGGCGATCTGCGAGTTGCTGTACGCCTGCGCCACCAGACCGACGATCTCCACCTCGCGGTCGGACAGAATCCTCGCGCCGGTGTCACTGACCTGCTCGAAGCTCTCCCGGGAGATCGACAACATGATGCGGTCGGGGTCGGCCCGTACGCTCCGCAGCGTCGCGACGAGATCGTCCCGGGTCACGCTCTTCAGCAGGTACGCCCGGGCGCCGGCACTGAGCAGTTCCCGCACCACGGTCGGCTCGTCGAACATGCTCAGGATGATGATGCGGGTGGCCGGCACCGCGGCGAGGGTCCGGATGATGGTGGTGGCGGCGTGGTCGCCGGGAATGCCGACGTCGAGCAGCATCACGTCCGGCCGGTGCGCGGCGACGAACGCCACCGCCTCGGCACCGGTGCCGGCCTCGCCGATCACGGTCAGGTCCGGTTCCATCGACAGCAACTCGCGAAGGCCGTGTCGGAACAGCGCGTGGTCGTCGACGAGCAGGATCCTGGTCGGCGCGGTGGACAGTGTCATTTCGCGGCTCCGGCCAGTGGGATGAACGCTTCGATCATGGTGCCGTGCCTCGGTGCACTGTGCAGGGCGAGCTTGCCGCCGAGCAACTCGACTCGTTCCCGCATCGAAGCCAGCCCGCCTCCGCCGCTGGCCGTGCCGGCGTCCGGATCGAAGCCGATGCCGTCGTCGCTGACCCAGGCCCGGATCTCGTGCGGCGCGATGTCCACGTGGCTCAGGATGGTGTTGGCCGACGAGTGGCGGAAGGCGTTGCGCAGTGCTTCCCGGACCACCAGGAACACCTCGGCCAGCACCTCGGGAGGCACCCACGCCTCATCGCCGCGGACGGCGAGGTCGACCGTCGCGTTGCCCTCGCCCATCACGTCGAGGAAGCCGCGCAGGGCCTGCTCAAGGTTGTCGAACTTGGACTCCAGCCGCAGGTCGGTGGCCACGCCCCGGACCGCCTCCAAGGTGTGCAGGCTGGCCCGGTAGGCCACGTCCATCTTGCTCCTGCTCCGGTCGGGATCGGCTTCCGCGTAGGCACTGGCCAGTTCGAGGTTGCGGCTGACGACGCTGGCGGATCCGCCGACCCGGTCGTGCAGTTCGCGGGCGATCCGGCGCCGCTCGGCGAGCTGGGCCTCCTGGACGCGGTCGAGCAGGAACGCGACGTACATCTCGGAGGCCCAACGGATCCGGGTCATGATGCTGCGCTGCAGGGCCTGGGTGGCCGTCCGGATGATGCAGGTGGCGTCCGGCTGGCCGGCCGCGGTTTCGATCACCGCGTCGATCACCGGTTCGAACAGTTCGTTGGCGGCTCGCAGGGACTCGACCGGGTGCTGGTTGCTCTGGACCCCCGCCGCCCCGGTCTGCCAGAGAAAGGCGATCGCCGTCTCGTCGACCTGAATCTGTCCGGTTCGGACACTGTCGGTGACGTCGACCAATACCTGGCGTGCCTGGGCGATCGCCTGGCTGAGGAGGGCTTCTTCCAGTCCCAGCGGGCCGCAAATCCCGATCAGACGCTTACGGAAAGTGTCCAGAACGCTTTCGTGACGGGCCTCGAACGCGCTCGCGATAGCGATTCCCGTAGCGAGCGCGCTTTGATCCATGAGTCTCTTACCTTCCGCCGAGCCATCCCCCCGACAGGCAAGTTTCCATGGCTTCCCGGCTGGCGTGCAAGATCCGCTGGTACATGAATCAACTAGTTCACCAATTTGTGTTGTTTCGTTGTCCGTCTGGTGAGCCGTGAGTAGCGGATTGCCGTGAAGGTGAACAGTAGGCCACCGGCGAGCCAAATCGGATCCCAGAGCAGCAGGTGCCACGGTAGCGCCGCGCGGCCCAGCCCGGCGGGGACGTCGACCACCCCGGCCACGATCAGCAGATGTTGCGCCAGGTTGGCCAGAGCGTACACGGACAGCAGGGTGGCGGCGCCCCAGCCAGGAAGCAGCAACAGCCAGCGTGGCGCCCAGCGCGGCAGTTGCCGGACCAGCGCTAAGGCGAGGGCCGCGGCGATCAGCTTGAGGACCGCGGTGGCCCACAACAGGGCCACGAACGCCGGCTCCCGGGCCAACGCCGGGCCCGCGACGGCCGGGCCGATGGTGGCCGCGCCGACCAGCCCCCCGGCCGCCCAGTAGAAGCTGAGCGCGGCGAACAACAACGACCAGACACAGGCCCCGTATCCGGCCCAGGCGCCCGGCCGGACATCGCCTCGCCCCACCGGGGCGGCCGTGCCGCCGTCGCGCCGGCCATGGGTACTCGCTGCGGTACTGCGGGTCAACGGGTCCTCCCGTTTGGTCGGGTTCGTCGGGTCAGCCGGGATGGTATCGGTGGACGTCGGTCCGGTCGCGTGCGCCGGGCCCGCCACACTTGCCCGGCCCCCTCGAAGTGCCCTCTACCTTCGCTCGACCCGAGGTCGGTGTGTTCGAGGCGACATCGAGGCCGCCGCGAGGCCGCCACAAGCCGCTGCCCCGACGGTGAAAGCCCGACCACGCTGCGGATGACGGGGCGGCGCGCGGCGCTCGCCGCCGGACGCGGCCCAAGGACTCACAAAGGACTCCTGGTGATGAACCGACGGGTTGTGGTAACCGGGCTCGGTCCGGTGTCGAGCATCGGCACCGGCATCGATGCCTTCACGACGGCGCTGCGCGCCGGGCGCACCGGGATCACGCCGATCGCCAGCTTCGACACCACCGGTTTCCTCACCGATCGGGCCGGCGAGGTGCACGACTTCGAGCCGCGTCGGATGCTCCGCCGGCTCGACCCGGCGGAATGGGGCCGCAGCAGCCTATTCGCCGCCGCCGCGGCCCGGCTCGCGCTCGGCGACGCGCAGGCCACCGACATACCGGACCGGTCCGACCGGTTCGGCGTCTGCATGGGTACGACCAGCGGCGAATCCCAGGTGGTGGAGCGGCTCACCGAGCACTGGCTGGCCCACGGCTACCCGAGCACGCCGGATGCGCTGGCCCGCCAACTGCCCGCCGGACGGGTCGCCGAGGCGGTCAGCCGCGAACTCGGCCTGCGGGGTACGACGCTGACCGTCTCGACCGCCTGCTCGGCGAGCAACTACGCCCTCGGGTACGCCTTCGACGCCATCGCCACCGGCGAACAGGACTACATGATGGTCGGTGGCGCCGACTCGGTGTGCCGGTGGGCGCACGCCGGCTTCTACCGGCTGGGCGCGCTCGCCGCCGAACGATGCGCGCCGTTCGACCGGGACCGCGCCGGGGTGATCACCGCCGAGGGCGGCGTCGCGCTGTTCCTGGAGAGCCTGGACTCGGCGCGGGCCCGCGGCGCCCGCGTCTACTGTGAGGTGCTCGGCTACGGGCTCACCTGCGACGCCAAGCATCCGACCGCCCCGGACGCGGCGAGCGTGGCCCGCTGCATGCGGCTGGCCCATCGGGACGCCGGCATCAAGCCCGATGAGGTCGACTTCATCTGCGCCCACGGCACCGCCACCCCCGCAAACGACATCGCCGAGTACGAGGCGGTGCGCGAGGTCTTCGGCGACCGGATGCCGCCGATGAGTTCGGTCAAGTCGATCCTCGGCCACACGATGGGCGCGGCGAGCGGGTTCAGTGCCCTCGCCGGGGCGCTGGCCATCTCGGCCGGCTTCCTCGCGCCGACCATCAACCACGTGACCACCGACCCGGCGATGCCCGGCCTGGACGTCGTGCCGAACGAGGCACGCCCCGCGCAGCCGCGCGTCGTCCAGGTCAACGGGTTCGCCTTCGGCGGCAACAACGCCATCACGATCCTTGGACGGCCCGCATGACCGTGACCACCGAACCGCGTACCGCGACCCTTGCGCTCGGCGTCTCCGGCTGGGGTGTCCTCTCCCCATACGGGCTGGGTGCCGACGAGTTCACCGCCGGGCTGCGTGCCGGGCGGGACGGCACGGTCGAGGCGGCGAAGCTGACCGACGATCCGGTCCCGGACCCGCGGGCGTACGCCCTGGCCGGGTTCCGGGCCCGCGACCATCTGGGCCGCAAGGGCACCAGTTTCCTCGACCGACGGACCGCCTTCGCGATGCTGGCCTGCGGGCAGGCGCTGGCCGACAGTGACCTCGTCGTCGGCGACGACAACCGGGACCGGATCGGCGTGGTGCTCGGCACCGGCGTCGGAAGCCTCCAGTCGACCAGCGACTACAGCCGCGACACGCTGGTGCAGGAGAAGCCCTACCTGGTCAACCCGATCCTGTTCCCCAACACCGTGCTCAACTGCGCGGCCGGCCAAGCGGCGATCCGGCACGGGCTGCGCGGTGTCAACGCCACCCTCGCCGGCGGCCCGATGGCGACCCTCGCCGCCCTCCGCTACGCGATGACCGTGCTCGGGCGCGGCCGGGCGGACGCGCTGCTGGTCGGGGCGATGGAGGAGTACACCCCGCACATGGCCTGGGCCGACCACCGGGCCGGCGACGCGCCGACGACCGTCGGGGGCGAAGGCGGCGCGGTCTTCCTGGTCGAGGACGCCGCCGCCATGCGGGCCGCCGGCCGGGACCCGGTCGTGGAGATCATCGCGGTCGACCTCGGTCACACCGGCGGGCGGACCGACCTCGCCACGGCGCTCGCCGACCGGGTGCGCCGGGTGCTGGACCAGACCGGCGTCGCCCCCGAGGAGCTTGCCACCGTGGTCACCACCGGGGCCGCCGCCGAGCACGACGCGCTCGACGCGGCCGTCGGCCCGGACGCGAGCCGCGTGGCGATCACCGATCTGGTCGGCAACTGCCCGACCGCGGCCGGGGCGCTGCAGGTGGCCGCCGTGCTGGCGCACCACCGGGGTGAGCCGGAGCACGACGACTGCCTCTCGCTGATCGTCGCCAGCACCGCCGACGGTTCCGTCGGCGCCGCCCTGCTGAAGGGAAACGCGCGTGCCGCTCGCGATCACCGGTAGCGCGATGCGCACCAGCCTCGGCGACACCGCCGAGACGTACCAGGCGTTGCTGGCCGGGGAATCCGGCCGGCAGCCGCTGCGGTACGTCGCCCCGGAGGGGGTCAACGTCCGCCACGGCTACCACGTCGACGCGGCCGGCCCGGAACGGCCGTACCGGGCCAGCGCGTGGCTGGCCGAGTGCGTGGCGGCGGCGGCCCGGGAGGCCGGGCTCGACTGCGCCCGGCAGCGCGTCGTCGCCGTGGTCGGCACCGGGCTGCGCGAGCTGCGCGCCGTCGAGCGGTGGCGGGCCGACGGGCAGCCGGTGGACCCGGACGCACTGCACTTCGGCGCGGCCGTACGCGGGGCGCTGCCCGGGATCGAGGACGTCGTCACCGTCTCCAACGCCTGCGCGGCCTCGTCGCACGCGCTCGCCCTGGCCGCCGACCTGATCGAGCTCGACGAGGCGGACGCGGTGCTGGCCTGCGGCGCGGACGCGATGGCCGAGAGCATGCTCGCCATGATCGGGCGGGTCGGTGACGAGTCCAGCGACGCGGTACGGCCGTTCGACGCCGACCGGAAGGGGGTGCTGCTCGGCGACGGCGCGGTGGCCGTGGTCGTGCAGCGCGCCCCGGACTCCGGGGCCGCCGTCGAGCTGCGCGGGGTGGGCATGTCCTGCGACGCGTACCACGAGACCGCGCCCGACCCGGACGGCCTGCGCGCCGCGATGACCGACGCCTACCAGCGGGCCGGGCTGCACCCGGCCGACGTCGGCCTGGTGCTGGCCCACGGCACCGGCACCGCGCTGAACGACCCGACCGAGGCCGGGGTGCTGGCCGGGCTCTTCGCCGACGCCCACCCCGGGCCGCTGGTCACCGGGATCAAGGGCGCGATCGGGCACACCTCCGGCAGCGCCGGGCTGATGAGCCTGCTCGTCGCCGTCGAGACGCTGCGCCACGGCCAGGTGCCGCCGGTGGTCGGGCTGCGCACGCCGATCCCCGAGGCGGCCCCGCTGAACCTGGTCGTCGGCGAGCCGGCCGGCACCGACGCCCGGGTGGCCCAGATCAACGCGTTCGGATTCGGCGGCGTCAACGCCGTCTGCCTGGTGGAGGTGCGGCGTGAGCGGTGACCGGGTGGCGGTCGAGGCCGCGACCGTACACGTGCCGGGTTTCGCCCCGGACCGGCTGATCGCCTCGGCCACCGAGCCGGACTGCGGCCCCGACGAGGCGCACACCCTGCTCGGCCGCAAGGGGCTGCTGTTCAAGGAACCGGCGGTGCGGATCGCGCTGTGCGCCGTACACCGGGCTCTGGGACTGCCTCCCGGCCGGCCGACCGCGCCGGTGCCCGGCGCCGCCGGCACGGCCGTGGTGGTCAGCTCCAACCTCGGCAACGTCGCCACCGTCTGCGACATCGTCGACCAGGTGCGCGCGGGCGGCCTGCGCGGGGTGAGCCCGATGCAGGCGCCGAACGCGTCCAGCAACATCATCGCGAGCAGCATCGCCATCCGGTACGGCTTCACCGGCCCCAACCTGATGGTCTGCTCCGGTTCGACCGGCGGACTCGACGCGCTACGACTCGGCGCCCTGCTGGTGCGCAGCGGCCGGGCACCCCGCGTCATCGTGGTGGGTGCCGAACCGGCCGACGAGATCGCCACCACGCTGCGTGTCGCCGCCGGCCTGCCGCCCGGCCCGCCACACGGGATCGCCGCCTGCGTGGTGCTCGCCCCGGCCGAACGGCCCGGCGGGGTGCGGTTGCACTCGGTACGCCGACACCGGGCACCGGAGCCGATCCCGGCGGGCGAGCCGCCGACCATCCGGCTGGCCTGCGGCGACGCGTCGCGCAGCGGCGCCGCCGACGACCTGGCCGCCCTGATCGACGCCGGCTACGGCGCGGCCGGGGTGCTGCAGACCGCGCTCGCCACCCGGTGGCTGACCGACCCGGCCACCCGCCCGGCCGGCGTCGACGACGGCAGCGAGGCGGTGCTGACCTGCGGCTCGGCCGGCGACGGATTCGCCACCGCGCGGCTGTACCGCGACGGGAACGGAACATGACCTGGCGGCTGCTCGCCGCGCCCAGGGCCGACCCGGCACCCGGGCACGCGCGGGTGGTGGCGGCGGTGCACGGACTGGCCGACAACGGGACCACCTGGCAGGACCTGGCCGCGCTGCTCGGCGCCGGCTACCGGTGGTACACCGTGGACGCCCCGTGGAGCGGTGACCCGGGCCGATCCCTGACGGACGGCGCCAGGCCCGCCGAGTGGCTGCGGCAAGCTCTGGCGGACCTGCCGGAACCCGTCGACATCCTCGTCGGCCACTCCTTCGGCGCCAACGCCGTACTGGACCACCTGGCCACCCGGCCGGCGCCGGAGGTCCGCGCCGCCGTGCTGCTCGCGCCGCTGGTCCGCCCCGCCGAACAGGCCCCCCACCCGGTGCTGGTCGCCCGCACCCGGGCGGCGATCCGGCAGGTGGTGGCCGACGGGCTGCGGGCCCGGCTCGGCCCGCGCGCCGCCCACGTCGCCGACGACGTGCTCGCCGCGATGGTGGACAAGGCCGTCGCGCGGGTGCCCGACGGCGCCACCGAGCTGGTCCTCGACCGGCTGCTCGCGACGCCACGGCCCGCGCTGGGGCAGGTCAACACCCCGGCCCTCGTCCTAGCCGGCCGGGGTGACCAGCGACTGGCCGGGGTACGGGCCAACTCGCTCACCGTGATGCCGGCGGTGGAGGTCAGCATCCACCCGCACTACGGCCACTTCTGTCACATCACCGAGGCGGCCGAGGTGGCCGCCGAGTGTGCCGAGTTCCTCGACCGCGTCGTGCCGGCACCGTCGCCGACCGGTCCCACCCTGGAGGTTGTCGCATGACCGTTGCCCTCGACGCCCGACCGGCCAGCTACCGCGGGCGGCCGCGATACGAGGGTGCCAACATCGGCACCTGGGTCGGCTTCAAACAGTTCGTGTACCTGGCCGAGGACGCGGTGCTGCAGTACTACCGCGACCGAGGAACCGGCCCCGGCCGGCTGTTCCACGACTCCGGCGTCCAGCTGTCCATCGTGGAGCACTCGGTGCGGCTGCCCGGCCCGGTCTTCGTCGACGACGAGGTACACGCCGAGGCGACGCCCGCGCCGGGCGGCAACGACGCCGAGGACACCTTCGCCGTCACGCTAACCGTCGAGCGGGACGGGCAGCCGGTGCCGGTGCTGAAGGGGAAGGTCCGGGTCGCGTTCGTCGCGCCCGCCGGGACCCTCGACGCGCCACCGGCCGAGGTCGCCGGCCGGGTGGTGGCAGACCCCGCCGCCCTGCGCCCCCCGGCCGAGGCGCCCGCCGCGTTCCGGCCGGGCTTCCGCTGGAGCGAGACCATCCCGTACCCGCACTGCCAGTTCTCCGACCGGATGCAGCACTCCGGCTACGTACGCGACCTGGAGGAGGTGGTGCACCGGTACCTCGCCGACCGCGGCATCTCGATCCGGCGGATGCTCACCGAACGCAACTGGATCCCGGCCGTGACCCGGTCCCAGGTGCGGCTGCTCGCCGACGCGTACCTGGAGGAGGAACTGCACACCGTCTTCACCGTCGACGACATCGTCAAGGACGTCATGTTCACCGGCCGGATGGACTGCTACGTGGTGCGCGACGGCCGGATCGTGCACACCGCCACCGGCTCGATCACCCACGGGTACGGGGTGGCCAGCGGCCCGGACGCCGGCCAGGTCGCCGTCATGGACGCGCAGACGCAGGCCGCGCTGCTGTGGAGCGCGTCGTGACCGGTCGACCCCGGGTGTACTTCTCGTTCCAGAGCCCGTTCAGCTGGATGGCGCTACGCCAGCTCGAGGAACGCGTACCGGACTTCGCGGACCGGTTCGAGTACGTGCCGTTCTGGGACCCCGACGCCCGGACCCGGGCCGGCCTCGAGGCCCAGGGCGCGGACTTCCACTACACCGTGATGAGCAAGGCCAAGCACCTGTACATCCTGCACGACACCAAGCGGCTCGCCGCCGGCTTCGGCTACCGCCTGGTCTGGCCGGTGGATGTGGCGCCCTGGTGGGAGCCGTCCGCGCTGGGCTGGCTGCGCGCCCGCGAACTGGGCTGCGAACGGCAGTTCTACCGGGTCGTCACCGAGGCCCGCTGGGATCGGGGCGACAACATCAGCGACCCGGCGGTGCTGCGGGCCGCATGCGACGCCGCCGGGCTGCCCGGCGCCGAGCTGATGGCCGCCGTCGACGACGACCGGATCCGGGACATGGGCGTGTCGGCGCTGGTCAGCGCGCACCACGACGAGGTGTTCGGCATCCCGCTGTTCATCGTCGACCGGCAGCGCTACTGGGGCGTGGACCGGGTCGCCGACGTCGAGGCGGCGGTGCGGGCGCCGCGCGGCACCGACCCGGGGAGCGGGTCACCCGATCTGCTGGACAGCCTGCCGGTGGCGGCGCTGGCCACGGTCGGCTCATTCGACCACGACGAGACCGGCGGCTGCGGCTAGCCGGTAGGGAAGGAGACGACAGTGCGCACCTGGCAGGGATCCCGCATCGCCGGGCTCGGGTACTACCAACCGCCGCGGGTACTCACCAACGAGCAGCTCTCCCAACTGGTCGACACCGACGACGCGTGGATCCGCAGCCGGGTCGGCATCCAGCAACGGCACGTCGCCGAGGACCAGTCGGTGGCGGACATGGCGACCGCCGCCGCCGGCAAGGCGCTCGGCGCGGCCGGCGTGCAGCCCGCGGAGGTGGACCTGGTGGTGGTCGCCACCTGCACGTCCATCGACCGGGTGCCCAACGTGGCGAGCCGGGTCGCCGCGAGCCTGGACATGGCCGGGCAGGCCGCGTACGACATCAACACCGCCTGCTCCGGCTTCTCGTACGCGCTCGCCACCGCCGACCACGCCATCCGGGCCGGCGCCGCCGGCACCGCGCTGGTGATCGGCGCGGAACGGCTGACCGACTTCATCGACTGGCAGGACCGCAGCACCTGCATCCTCTTCGGCGACGGTGCGGGGGCCGCGGTGCTGGTCGGCGCCGACGAGCCGGGCGTCGGCCCGGTGGTGTGGGGCGGGTCAGCCCAACGCGGGCCGGCGATCCGTATCGAGGGCCGTGAGGCGCGGATCGCGCAGGACGGTCAGACCGTGTTCCACTGGGCCACCACCGCGCTCGCGCCGCTCGCCGAGGAGGCCTGTCTGCGGGCCGGCATCAAGCCGGCGGAGCTGGCCGGGTTCGTGCCGCACCAGGCGAACCTGCGCATCATCAACGCGGTCGCCCGGGACCTCGGGGTCGAGCAGGCCGTGATCGCCCGGGACATCGTCTCGTCCGGCAACACCTCGTCGGCGAGCACCCCGATCGCCCTGGCCAAGCTGGTGGAGCGGCGGGAGGTGCCCAGCGGCGCCCCGGTGCTGCTGCTGGGCTTCGGCGGCGGACTGACCTACGCCGGCCAGGTGATCCACTGCCCGTGAGGCGCCCGGACCCCCGTGATCTTGCACTTTGGTCGCCAAGAGGCGAGCTTTCCCGCCCGTCGCACGGCGGCAGGAAATGCGAGATCGCGGGGGGCGGCGAGGCGGGCCGCGCCAAACTTCCCGGGTTCCGGGGAGTTGGCGAGGACCCGGGCCGAGATCGTCGACCCCTGGTCCGCGGGCCACGCCTCGCCGCGGTGCGCACCTGGCCGGCCTCCGGTCGGGTCCCGGCCCGGGTGGCCTCTCGTGACGGCCGCCGGTGTCGCACGGAAACGAGTCTGCCCGGTCGTCCTCGAACCGCGATCGACCGCAGCTCGACGGCGGAGTTTCTGGCGGCACCGGCGGCCCCGGCCCTGCCGGGCGCGCTGGCCGGCATGGTCCAGCCGCGCCCCGCCACTGCGGCAGGGACGAACTACCTCACGGCGTCGAACACCGGGCAAGCTGGACGCCGTCCTCGAGGTACACCCCTCGCGCGTCACGCCGCGCGCCCAACGCTTCGGTGACCCTTCGAGCCAGACGAGGGATCAACACCTGCCCGAGGGCTGGAGGTTCGACGAACTCGAACCTGTCCAGTTCTTCCAGGCGCAGTCGCATCGCGGCGATTTGCTCGCCGCTGAGCACCCCACCGTCGAACAGGAACATCAGCCCGCCATCCCAGGGCGGGCTGGGCGGTACCCAGTCGACGCACAACAGGTCACCAACGGGTAGGGCCAAGCCGAGTTCCTCCTGGATCTCCCGCTCGCACGCCTGCAACGGCGACTCGTCGGGCTCCAACATTCCACCCGGAACTTCCCAAATGTCCTTGTAAGTGGGGTGCACCACGAGCACACGACCAGCCTCGTCCAGCAACAGCACACCCGCTGCAGCCCGCACCCGCGTCACGCCCGCGATGTAGTCAAGATCAGGCTCTACGGCGGCGTCAGTCATCGAGCGATCCTATGCCCGGGCCGGCGGCTCGAGCCGCCTGCTAGTTGTCCCCGATCCCGATGCGAGCACACCCCGAGGTGGGTGATCGACCGTGAGCGGGCGTCCCATCCGCCCGCCGCGTCGCCCGACGTGAGCCGCCGGGCCTTCTTCCGAGCCGGGGGAGTACGAGTGATGTTCCAGTGCGGAAGTGATAGCCGTGAGCCGTGAGGCGCTGCTGGGCAGCCTGGCCATGGTCGGGCGGGCGATGCCGCGTACCCCGCTGGTGCAGTTGCGTCACGACCGGCTGAACCTGTACGCCAAGTTGGAGTACGTCAACCCGAACGGCAGCTCCAAGGACCGCTCGGCCTACTGGATCCTGAAGCGGGCGGTCGAGCGTGGAGACATCACCGAGCAGACCACCATCGTGGAGTCCTCGTCGGGCAACTTCGCCATCTCGCTCGCCTCGTTCTGCCGTTGGATCGGGCTGACCTTCATCCCGGTGATCGACCCGAACGTCAACGCCAGCACCGAGGCGTACCTGCGCCGGCTGTGCGACCGGGTGGAGAAGGTCACCGAACCGGACACGGCGGGTGGTTACCTCTCCACGCGGCTGCGTCGGGTGGAGGAGCTGCGGGCGGAACTGCCCTCGGTCTACTGGCCCAACCAGTACGCCAACCCGGACGCCCTGGAGGCGCACGACCTGCTCACCGGCGCCGAACTCTGCCGGGACCTGCCCCGCATCGACTACCTGTTCGTCGGGGTGAGCACCGGCGGCACCATCGCCGGGCTGTCCACCCGGCTCAAGCGGCTGCACCCGGACGCCTGGGTGGTCGCCGTCGACGCCGAGGGCTCGGTCATCTTCGGCGGCCCGGCGGCCAAGCGGCGCCTGCCCGGGCTCGGCTCCAGCATCGTGCCGCCGCTGGTCGGCAAGGCCAGCGTCGACGACGTGATGCTCGTGCCCGAGGCGGACGCCGTACGCGGCTGCCACGAGCTGTTCGAGCGGCACGGACTGTACGCCGGCGGGTCGACCGGCAGCGTCTACAGCGCCATCGAGCGGTACTTCGCCGACCACCGGGGACCCCGACCGACCGTCGCCTTCCTGTGCGCCGACCGAGGCCACGGATACGCCGACACCGTGTACGACCCGGAGTGGGTCGCCCGCTTCATCGCCCAACGCGACCGCGGCCAGTCCGTGGCGCTGGTGTGAGAGGAACAGCATGACCGAGACCCAGCCGCCGACCGTCCCGCCGTTCACGGTGGTGACCGCGGCCGAGGTGGCCACGGCCATCGAGGCCGACCGGGCCGCCTGCGTGGACGCGGTACGCCGCGCCTACCTCACCCACGACGAGGAAGCCACCGCCCTACCGCACAGCAGCTTCCTGCGCTTCCCGCAGCTGCCCCGGGACCGGATCATCGCCCTGCCCGCGTACCTCGGCGGCGACTTCGACGTGGCCGGTATCAAGTGGATCGCCAGCTTCCCCGGCAACACCGCGCACGGCATTCCGCGGGCGTCGGCGGTGCTGCTGCTCAACGACCTGGCCACCGGCTACCCGTACGCCTGCCTGGAGTCCTCGCTGATCTCCGCGACCCGCACCGCGGCGTCCGCGGTGCTCGGCGCGCAGGAACTGGTCGGCGGCCGGCGGGTCGCCAGCGTCGGTTTCCTCGGCACCGGCCTGATCGCCGAGCACGTCCGCCGCTTCCTGCGCGACCTGGACTGGGAGGTCGGCGAGTACCGGCTGTTCGACCTCGACCCGGCGGCGGCCGAGCGGTTCGCCGCGACCCTGCACGCCGACGGGGTCGGCGCGGTCAAGGTGGTCCCCGAGGCGGCCGACGCGTTCGGCGCCGACCTCGTGGTGCTGGCCACCGTGGCCGGCGAGCCGCACCTGCACGACCCGGCGCTGCTCGCCCACCGACCGGTGGTGCTGCACCTGTCCCTGCGCGACCTGTCGCCGGAGATCGTGCTCGCCGGCCAGAACATCACCGACGACGTCGAGCACGCGGTCCGTGAACGGACCTCGCTGCACCTGGCCGAACAGCAGGTCGGGCACCGCGACTTCGTCGCCGGCACCCTCGCCGACGTGCTGCGCGGCCGGGTCCGCCGGGACCCCGACCGGGCCGCGATCTTCGCGCCCTTCGGCCTCGGGGTGCTCGACCTCGCCGTCGGGGCGTGGGCCTTCGACCGGGTACGCGCCGCCGGCGGCGGCCGGCCGATCGCCGACTTCTTCCCGCCGGCGAACTGACTCTGGAGGGCTGGCACGTGGACCTGACGATCGAGGCCGAGGGGCTTCGCAAGAGCTACGGCAAGCACACCGCCCTGGCCGGGGTGGACCTCGCCGTGCCGGCCGGCACCGTGCTCGGCCTGCTCGGCCCGAACGGCGCCGGCAAGACCACCATGGTGCGGATCCTGTCGACCCTGCTCGCGCCGGACGGCGGCACCGCCCGGGTCTGCGGGCACGACGTGGTCCGCCAACCGCGCGAGGTACGCCGACGGGTCGGCCTCACCGGCCAGTACGCGGCCGTGGACGAGCTGCTCACCGGCCGGGAGAACCTCGTCCTGATCGGCGTCCTGCACCACCTCGGCCGCCGGGCGGCCCGCGCCCGGGCCGACGAACTGCTGGAGCGGTTCCAGCTCACCGACGCCGCCGGTCGGGCCGCCCGCACCTACTCCGGTGGCATGCGGCGCCGGCTCGACCTGGCCGCGAGCCTGGTCGCCGACCCGCCGGTGCTGGTGCTCGACGAGCCCACCACCGGGCTGGACCTCACCAACCGCCGAACCCTGTGGACGATGGTCCGCGAGCAGGTGGCCGCCGGCTCGACGGTGCTGCTCACCACGCAGTACCTGGAGGAGGCCGACCAGCTCGCCGACCGGATCCTGGTCCTCGACGGCGGGAAGGTGATCGCCGAGGGCACGCCCGACGAGCTGAAGCGCAAGGTCGGCGACGAGCAGCTGCAGATCCGGCTGCGCGACGGCGGGCAGCGCGCCGACGCGGTGGCCGCCCTCACCGCCGTCACCACGCATCAACCGGTGCTCGACGACGACGGGGCGAGCCTGCGGCTGCCGTTGACCGACGGGCTGACCGGCATCGCGGCCGTGGCGACGGCGCTCGACGCCGCCCGGATCGACGTCGAGTCCTTCGCCAGCTGCGCGCCCACCCTGGACGACGTCTTCCTCTCCCTCACCGGACGAAGCACCACCGACAAGCCGGAGGTAACGGCATGACCACCCTGGCTGTCGAGACTTCGGCCCTGGTGGGCCGCCACCTGCGTCACCTGTCCCGGGTGCCGATGCGGCTGCTCGGCGTGACCGTGATGCCGGTCGCGTACGTGGTGATCTTCGGTTACCTCTTCGGCAGCGTCATCGAGGTGCGGGGCGGCGGCTACCGGGAGTTCCTGATGGCCGGCATCTTCGCCCAGATGATGCTCACGAACCTGCAGCACACCGGGCTGGGTGTCGTTGACGACCTGGGCAACGGCATCGACGACCGGTTCCGCTCGCTGCCCATCGCCGGGCTCGCCGTACCACTGGCCCGGGCCGTGGCCGACCTCACCCGGGTGGTGGTCGCCTGCGTCGCCATGGCGGTGGTGGGCTTCGCGATGGGCTGGCGTACGCACGCCGGGGCGGGATCGGTGCTCGCGGCCTTCGGGCTGCTGCTGCTGCTCGGCTTCGCCGCCTCCTGGCTCGGGGTCCTCCTCGGGCTGAAGCTGCGCTCCTCCGAGGCGGTCAGCGCCGTCGCCTTCCTCGTCGTCATGCCGATGACGTTCCTGTCCAACGCGTTCATCCCGTTGCACGGGCTGCCGGGCTGGCTGCGCGCGGTGTGCGAGTGGAACCCGCTGTCCGCCGTCGTCGCCGCCTGCCGGGACCTGTTCGGCAACCCGGGCTCGGCCGGTGACGCGCTACCGATGCGGCACCCGGTCGCCGCCTCGCTGCTGCTGACCGGCGTACTGCTGGTGGTCAGCGCGACGCTGGCCACCCGCACCTACCGGGCCGCCGCCCGGGGCCGCTGACCCTGTCCAGACGAGGAAGCCGCCCGCGCCGGTCCGGCCGGGCGGCCCCCGTCCGCGCACCACCCGAGCATCCAGCCACCCGCGAACACGCCGCGTCCGTAGCTCCGGAGGACTGCTGTGCCCGACCACGAGCCTGTTCACTGCCCGCTGACCACCGCGCAGTTCGGGGTCTGGCTGGCCCAGCGACTCGACCCGGACAACCCGATCTACAACCTGGCCGAGTACGCCGACCTGACCGGCCCGCTCGACCGCGCGGCGTTCGAGGCGGCGCTGCGCCGCACCGTCGCCGACACCGAGGCACTGCGGATTCGGGTCGAGGAACCCGTCGAGGGGCAGCCCGTGCTGTCGGTGTCACCGTCGCTCGACTGGACGCTGCCCGTACTCGACCTGCGCGCCGAGGCCGACCCGTACGCCGCCGCGCTGGACTGGATGCGCTCCGACGCCGCCCGGCCCGTCGACCCGGGGCAGGCGCCGCTGTTCCGGTACGCGCTGTTGCGCCTGGCCGACGACCGGACCCTGTGGTACCAGTGCTACCACCACCTGGCCCTCGACGGGTACGGCATGGTGCTGGTGGCCCGGCGGGTGGCCGAGGTCTACACCGCACTGTGCGGCGGCGACGAGCCCGGCCCGCCCCCGTTCGGGCCGCTGCGGGCACTGGCCGACGCGGAGGCCGACTACCGGGCCGGTGAACGGTTCGACCGCGACCGTCGGTACTGGACCGAGCGGTACGCCGACCAGCCCACCCCGGCCAGCCTCGCCGACCGGCGGCCGGCCACCCCGCGCCGGCTGATCCGGCGTACCGCCGGGCTGGATCCGGCGACGATGGGCCGACTGCGGGCGGCGGCCCGGGCACACGGCGTCGCCGTGCCGGCGATCGTGGTGGCCGCGGTGGCGGCCTACTACCACGGGCTGACCGGCAACGCGGACGTGGTGCTCGCGCTGCCGCTGACCGCCCGGCGGGACGCCGCGGCCCGCAGCACCCCCGGCATGGTCTCGACGATCGCGCCCCTGCGCCTCGCGGTACGCGCCGAGGCCCCCCTCGACGCGCTGGTCGCCGGCGTCTCCCGGGAACTGCACGACGTGCTGCGCCATCAGCGCTACCGGTTCGAGGACCTGCACCGCGACCTGGGCCTGACCGGCGGCGCGTCCGTGCTCGGCCCGCACGTCAACCTCCTGCTCGACGCCGGTCCCGGCGGGGCCGGCACCACGTTCGGCACCGCCACCGGCACCGACCACAACCTCGCCGGCGGCCCGGTCGACGACCTGGCCGTGGTGCTCGACGCCCGACGCGGCGACGCCGACGTCCGGCTGGACCTGGACGCCAACGCCGACCTCTACGCCGACGAGCAGGTCGGCGGGCACGCCGCGCGGCTCGCCGCCTTCCTCGACACGTTCGCCCACGCCGCCGCCGACGCGCCGGACACCCCGGTCGGCCGACTCGACCTGGCCGGCGCCGCCGAGCGCCGGCGGGTGCTGCGCGAGTGGAACGACACGGCCCGGCCGGTGCCGGACGTGCGGCTGCCCGCGCTGATCGAGCAGCAGGTGGCCCGAACCCCGGACGCCCCGGCGGTGACCTGCGGCCCCACCACGCTGACCTACGCCCAGCTCAACGCCGCAGCCAACCGGCTGGCCCGGCTGCTGGTCGCCCGGGGCGCCGGCCCGGAACGGCTGGTCGCGCTGGCGCTGCCCCGGTCGGCGCAGATGATGGTCGCCCTGCTCGCCGTCCTCAAGGCCGGCGCCGGCTACCTGCCGGTCGACCTGCGCTACCCGGCGGACCGGATCGAGTTCATGCTGGCCGACGCCGACCCTCGGCTGGTGCTCACCGTCGGCGACGCCGGTGACGCCCTGCCGGTCGGCGACCCGGACCGGCTGCTGCGACTCGACGAGCCCGTCGTCGCCGCCCTGCTCGCCGGGCAGGACGACACCGACCTGACCGACATCGACCGGCGGCGCCCGCTGCGCGGCGCCCACCCGGCGTACGTCATCTACACCTCCGGCTCCACCGGCCGACCCAAGGGCGTGGTGGTCAGCCACGACAACGCGGTCGACCTGGCCTGCTGGGCGGTCGCGGAGATCGGCCCGGCCGCGCTGTCGCGGGTGCTGGCCAGCACCTCGCTCAACTTCGACGTGTCGGTCTTCGAGATGTTCGGCCCGCTCGCCTGCGGCGGCGAGATCGAGGTGGTCGACGACCTGCTCGCGCTCGCCGAGCGGGCTGACGGCTGGTCCGGCAGCCTGATCAGCGCGGTCCCCTCGGCCTTCGCCCAACTGCTGGCCGGGGGCGCGGTTGAGGCCCGCGCCGACCTGGTGGTGCTCGCCGGTGAGGCGCTGTCGGCCCAGGCGGTGCAGGACATCGACGCCGCGTTGCCGGGTGCGCAAGTGGCGAACATCTACGGCCCGACCGAGGCCACCGTCTACTCCACCGCCTGGTACGGCGGGGACCTGGCCGACGGCGTCGCCCCGCCGATCGGTGCGCCCACCACCAACACCCGCGTGTACGTGCTGGACAGCGCGCTGCGCCCGGTGCCGCCCGGCACCGTCGGGGAGCTGTACCTGGCCGGCGCCGGCCTGGCCCGTGGCTATCTCCACCGGCCACGGCTGTCCGCCGAACGTTTCGTCGCCGACCCGTTCGGCCCGCCCGGCGCCCGCATGTACCGCACCGGCGACCTGGTCCGCTGGCGGGCGGACGGTCACCTCGACTACCTCGGCCGGATCGACCACCAGGTCAAGGTGCGCGGCTACCGGATCGAGCTGGGCGAGATCGAGTCGGTGCTGCTGGCGCACCCGGACGTGGCCCAGGCCGCGGTGGTCGCCCGCGCCGATGGCGGGGTCACCGCCCAGCTCGTCGGATACCTGGTGCCGGCCGACGCCGCGACCGCGCCGACCCCGGCCCAACTGCGCGAGCACGTCGCCGCGGCGCTGCCGGAGTACATGGTGCCGGCGGCGTTCGTGCTGCTGGACGCGTTGCCGCTGAACCCCACCGGCAAGCTGGACCGCCGGGCCCTGCCCGCACCGGACTTCGCGGCGGCGGCCGGCGCCGGACGGGCGGCGGCCGACCCGCGCGAGGAACTGCTGGCCCGGCTCTTCGCCGAGGTGCTGGGGCTGCCCGGCGTCGGCGCCGAGGACAGCTTCTTCGACCTGGGCGGGGACAGCATCGTCTCCATCCAGTTGGTCAGCCGGGCCCGGCAGGCCGGGCTGCGTCTCACCCCGCGCGACGTGTTCACGCACCGCACGGTGGCCGCCCTGGCCCGGGTGGCCGGCGAACTCTCCTCGGCCGAGGCCGAGGACCCGGACGCCGCGCTCGGGGACGTGCCGCTGCCGCCGATCGTCGACTGGCTGCGCGCCCGGGCGGGCACCACCCATTCGGTCGACGACGTCGCGCAGAGCGTCGTCGTGCGTACCCCGGCCGGGCTGCGGGAGGCGGACCTGGTGGCCGGGTTGCAGGCGCTGCTGGACCACCACGACGCCCTGCGACTGACCCTGCATCGCGAGGGCTCGGCGTGGCGGCTGACGGTGCCACCCCGGGGCGCGGTGTCCGCCGCCGACTGCCTGCGCCGGGTCGCCGCCGGGCCGACCGCCGTGACATCCGGCGGGCCGAGCGCCGCCGGTTCGGGCGCGGCGATCGACGCCGCCCGGGCGGACGCCGTGGCGGGCCTGCGGCCGGGCGACGGGCGGCTGGTGCGGGCGGTGTGGGGCGACGCCGGGGCGGAGCACCCCGGCTGGCTGGTGCTCGCCGTCCACCACCTCGCCGTGGACGGCGTGTCCTGGCGGATCCTGCTCGCCGACCTGGCCGCCGCGGTGGCGGCCAGCGCGGCCGGGGAGCCGCCCCGCCTGGCGCCGGTGCCCACCTCGTACCGCACCTGGGCCCGCCGGGTCACCGCTCCGGCGGCGGCGACCGAGCCGGCCGGGTCCGTCGTGGACCCGCCACTCGGGCGGCGCCCGGTCGGCCCGGACGACACCGAGGCGGCGGCCCGCCGCCGGACCGTGGCGCTGCCGGCGGCCCGCACCGAGGCGCTGCTGCGCACCGCCCCACGGTGGCACGCCGGCGTCGACGACCTGCTCCTGGCCGCGCTGGCGGTCAGCGTGGCCGACTGGCGACGCCGCCGCGCCCCCGCTGCCGGCAGCAGCCTGCTGGTCGACGTCGAGAGACACGGCCGCGACGGCCTGGACGGGCTCGACCTGTCCCGGACGGTCGGCTGGTTCACCCGGCTGGCCGCGGAGCGGCTCGACCTCGGCGACCTCGACCCGACCGAGGCCCTCGCGGGCGGCCCGGCCGTCGACCGGGCGGTGAAGCGGATCAAGGAACAGCTGCGGGCCACCACCGTCGCCGGGTCCCCGGCCGCGCAGATCGGCTTCAACTACCTGGGCCGGCTGACCGCCGACGACGGCGCCGACTGGTCGCTGCTCACCGTCGACGGCGAGGTCGCCACCGGTGGGGCGAGCGCGCTCCCGGCGGCCCATCCCCTCGACATCAACGCGATGCTGGTGGACGGGCCGGACGGGCCCCGGCTCACCGCCGAGTGGAGCTGGCCGGACGGGGTGCTCACCGACAGCGACGTGTGGGACCTCGCCGACGGCTGGCTCGCCACTATCGAGGCGATCACGCGGTACGCGACCCGACCCGGCGCCGGCGGTCGTACCCCCTCCGACCTGCCCCTGGTCGAGCTGGACCAGGACGAGGTGGAACGGCTGGAACAGACCTACCCGACGCTGGCCGACGCGCTGCCGCTCGGCCCGCTGCAGGAGGGGCTGCTGTTCCTGTCCGCCTACGACGAGCAGGCCCCGGACATCTACACCGTGCAGTTCGTCTTCGACCTCGACGGCGAGCTGGACGGCGCGCGGCTGCGCGGCGCGGCCCAGGCGCTGCTCGACCGGCACCCCGGACTGCGCGCCGGCTTCACCCACCACGACCTGCGCCGCCCGGTGCAGGTGGTACCGGAAACGGTCGAGGTGGACTGGCGCGACCCGGACCTGACCGGGGTCGCCCCGGCCGACGTGGACACCCGGCTCGCCGAACTGCTCGCCGCCGACCGAGCGGAACGCTTCGACCTGACCCGCCCGCCGCTGCTGCGCTTCACCCTGATCCGGCTGCCCGGCGGACGGCACCGGCTGGTGCTGACCAACCACCACATCCTGCTCGACGGCTGGTCGATGCCGGTGCTCGCCGGGGAACTCTTCGCGCTGTACCGCACGGCCGGCCGTACCGACGCGCTGCCGCCGGTCGCCGACGCGCGGGCGTACCCCGCCTGGCGGGCCCGCCAGGACGTGCCCGCGGCCGAGGCGGCGTGGCGCACGGCGCTGGCCGGCCTGACCGAGCCGACCCTGGTGGCGCCGGCCGCCGCCGAGCGCGGTCCGGTGCCGCCGGCCAAGCTGCTGCGCGAGGTGCCGGCGTCGCTCACCGAGGCCCTGACCGGCGCGGCACGGGCGGCCGGGGTCACCCTCAACACCGTCGTGCAGGGCGCCTGGGCGGTACTCGTCGGCAGCCTCACCGGCCGCGACGACGTGGTCTTCGGCGCCACCGTCGCCGGCCGCCCGGCCGAGCTGCCCGGGGTGGAGACCATGGTCGGCCTGTTCATCAACACCGTGCCGGTACGGGTCCGCCTGGACCCGGCCGAACCGGTCACCACCGTGCTGGCCGGGTTGCAGGAGCGGCAGACCGCGCTGCAACCGCACCAGCACCTCGGCCTGCCCGACATCCAGCGGCTGGCCGGGCACGGCGAACTCTTCGACACCCTGGTGGTCTTCGAGAACTATCCGGTCGACCCGTCCGTGCTCGACCTGGCCGGCACCGGGCTGGCCGTACGCGGGGTGCACGGGCTCGACGCCACCCACTACCCGCTCACCCTGGTGCTGGTCCCCGGCGACCGGCTGGGGCTGCGGCTGGAGTACCGGCCGGACCTGATCGACGAGACCGCCGCCGGGGCGCTGCTGGATCGGATGCACCGGCTGCTGGCCGACATCGCCGCCGAGCCGTCCGCCCCGGTGGGTCGGCTCGACCCGACCACCCCGGCCGAACGCCACCGGGTCCTCGCCGAGTGGAACGGCACCCAGCACCCGGTCGCGGCGGCCACCCTGCCCGACCTGCTGGCCCGGCAGGCCGCCGCCACCCCGGACGCCGTCGCGGTGCTCTTCGAGGGCACCGGCCTGAGCTTCCGTGAGCTGGACGAGGCGAGCAACCGGCTGGCCCGGCTGCTGATCGGCCACGGCGTCGGACCGGAACGGTTCGTCGCCGTGGCGGTGCCCCGCTCGCTCGACCTGGTCGTCGCGCTGTGGGCGGTGCTCAAGGCCGGTGGGGCGTACCTGCCGGTCGACCCGGACTACCCGGCCGACCGGATCGCGTACCTGCTCGATGACGCGCGCCCGGCGCTGCTGCTCACCACCCGGGCCACCGCCGCGCTGGGCGCCGGCCTGGTCCTCGACAGCGACGAGGTACGCCAGACCGTGGCGGACCGCCCCCCGGCGGCGCTGACCGACGCCGACCGGTCCGGGCCGCTGCGCCCGGCCAACCCGGCGTACATGATCTACACCTCCGGCTCGACCGGCCGCCCCAAGGGCGTGGTGGTGCCGCACGCGGGCATCGTCAACCGGCTGGCCTGGATGCAGCACGAGTACCGGCTCACCCCGGCCGACCGGGTGCTGCAGAAGACCCCGTCCGGCTTCGACGTGTCGGTCTGGGAGTTCTTCTGGGCCACCATCGTCGGCGCGACCCTGGTGGTGGCCCGACCCGAGGGGCACAAGGATCCGGCGTACCTGGCCGGGCTGATCCGCGCCGAACGGGTCACCACCCTCCACTTCGTTCCGTCCATGCTGGCCGCGTTCCTGGCCGAGCCGACCGCCGCTGACTGCACGGGCCTGCGGCGGGTGATCTGCAGCGGCGAGGCGCTCCCCGCCGACCTGGCCGAGCGGTTCTTCGCCACCCTCGACCCGGCCGGCGCGCACGGCGTCGGCCTGCACAACCTGTACGGCCCGACCGAGGCGTCGGTCGACGTGACGTACTGGGCGTGCCGGCCGGGGGAGCGGACCGTGCCGATCGGCGCGCCGGTCTGGAACACCCGGCTGTACGTGCTGGACGGGTTCCTCCGGCCGGTGCCGCCCGGCGTGGCCGGCGAGCTTTACCTGGCCGGCGTGCAACTGGCCCGCGGCTACCAGGGCCGGGCCGGGCTCACCGCGCAGCGGTTCGTCGCCGACCCGTTCGCCGCCACGCTGGCCGCCACCGACCCGTCCGTCACACCCGGCGAGCGGATGTACCGGACCGGGGACGTGGTGCGCTGGCGCCCCGATGGGGTGCTGGAATACGTCGGTCGGACCGACCACCAGGTCAAGATCCGCGGGTTCCGGATCGAACTGGGCGAGATCGAGGCGACCATCGCCGAGCACCCGTCGGTGGGGCAGTGCGTGGTCCTCGCCCGGGAGGACCAGCCGGGCGTGAAACGCCTCGTCGCGTACGCCGTACCGGCCGCCGGGCGGCAGGTCGACGCGGCCGTCCTGCGCGCGCACGTCGCCGAACGGCTGCCGGAGTACATGGTCCCGGCGGCGGTGGTGGCCCTCGACGCCCTGCCGGTGACCGCCAACGGCAAGCTCGACCGGGCCGCGCTGCCGGCCCCCGACTTCGCCGAGGCCACCACCGGCGGGCGGGCGGCGTCGACCCCGCGTGAGGAACTGCTCGCCGGTCTCGTCGCCGAGGTGCTCGGGCTGCCCCGGATCGGCGTCGACGACAGCTTCTTCGACCTCGGCGGCGACAGCATCGTCTCCATCCAGCTGGTCAGCCGGGCCCGGCAGGCCGGGCTGGAACTCACCCCGCGCGAGGTGTTCACCCACAAGACTGTCGCCGCGCTGGCTGCGGTGGCCCGGGAGGCGACCGGCACCGCCGCGACCGATCCCGATGCCGGCATCGGCGAGCTGCCG
Source organism: Micromonospora sp. NPDC048999 (assembly GCF_040649295.1). Classification (NCBI taxonomy): domain Bacteria; kingdom Bacillati; phylum Actinomycetota; class Actinomycetes; order Micromonosporales; family Micromonosporaceae; genus Micromonospora; species Micromonospora sp. NPDC048999. The sequence continues at coordinate 45,798 of NZ_JBEZFI010000022.1, forward strand.
CTGACCCCGATCGCCCACTGGTGGCTGGACCGGGCCGGCCCGCTGGGCGGGTTCCACCAGTCGGTGGTGGCGCCCGCGCCGGCCGGGCTGACCGCCGACCGGCTGCGCGACGCGGTGCAGGCGCTGCTCGACCACCACGACGCGCTGCGGATACGACTGGCCGGCCCGGCCGGACAGCGCCGGCTGGTGATCGGCCCGCGCGGCAGCGTGGCCGCCGCCGACCTGATCACCCACGTACCCGCCACCGGGGATGGTCCCGACCTGGCCGCGCTGGCCGACGCGGCCCGCGCCGACCTGGACCCGCTCGCCGGTCGGATGCTGCGGGTCGTCTGGTGCGACGGCGGCGGCGAGCCGGGACAGCTGCTGATCCTGGCCCACCACCTGGTCGTCGACGGCGTCTCGTGGCGGATTCTGCTGCCCGACCTGACCACCGCCCTCGACGCCGCGCCCGGCACGGCGCCCCGGCTCACCCCGGTCGGCACGTCGCTGCGCGAATGGGCGCAACACCTGGTCCGGGACGCGCACGGCCCGGCCCGGCTCGCCGAGCTGCCACTGTGGACCAAACTGCTCGACCAGGCGGAGCCGGCGTTGGCCCGGCGCCCGCTGGACCCGGCCCGGGACACGGTCGCCACCCTCGCGCAACTGCACGTGGAGCTGCCCGCCCCGCAGACGGAGTCGTTGCTGACCGTCGTGCCGGCGCTGTTCCACGCCCGGGTCGACGATGCGCTGCTGGCGGCGCTGGCCCTCGCGGTGGCGCACCGGCGGCAGCGGCGCGGCCTGGGCGCCGACCCGGCGGTGCTGGTGGACCTGGAGCGGCACGGCCGCGCCGACGACGTACCGGGAATCGACCTGTCCCGCACCGTCGGCTGGTTCACGAGCCTGGCTCCAGTCCGCCTCGATCCGGGGACGGTGGAGTGGGACCAGGTGCGCGACGGCGACGCTGCCGTCGGAAGCGCACTCAAGCGGGTCAAGGAGCAGTTGCGGGCCGCGCCCGACGACGGCCTCGGCTACGGCCTGCTTCGACATCTGAACAGCGAGACCGCGCACGTGCTGGCGGAACTGGCCGAGCCGCAGATCATGTTCAACCACCTCGGCCGGCTGGGCGGCACCGCCGGGCAGTTCGGCGGCGGTGCGGACCCGGCGCAGCCGGTGGCGTACCCGATCGAGGTCACGAGCTGGACCACCGACACCGCCGACGGGCCGCGGCTCACCGCGGTGTGGCGCTGGCCCGGCGGGCTGCTCGACGACACCGACGTCCGTCAGCTCGCCGACGACTGGCGGACCGCCCTGGACGGCATCGTGGCGTACGCGGCGGCCGGCGGCACCGGCGGGCACACCCCGTCCGACCTGACGCTGGCCTCGCTGTCCCAGGACGAGATCGACGAGTTCGAGGACGAACTGGAAGCGGAGTGGGGGTAAACGTGGTGAAGCAGTCACGCGTCGAGGACATCCTGCCGCTGTCACCGTTGCAGCAGGGACTGCTGTTCCACGCGCTGTACGACGGAACGGCGTCGGACCTCTACACCGTCCAGTTCGCGCTGGACCTGACCGGCCCGGTCGACGGCGACCGGATGCGCCGCGCCCTCGGCGCGATCCTGACCCGGCACGCCAACCTGCGGGTCGGCATCCGGCAACGTAAGACCGGCGAATCGGTCGCGGTGGTGCCGCGCGAGGTCGCCCCGGCCTGGCAGGAACACGACCTGACCGGCCATCCGGGCCGCGACGCCGAGGTGGCCCGACTGCTCGCCACCGACCGCGCCGCCGGCTTCGACCTGGCCCGCCCGCCCCTGCTGCGTGCCGCGTTGATCCGGACCGGACCGGAGCGGGCGAAGCTGGTGCTCACCAACCACCACGTGCTGCTCGACGGCTGGTCGATGCCGCTGCTGGCCAAGGAGTTGTTCGCGCACTACGTCGCCGGCGGCCACGACCACACGCTGCCGCCGGTCACCCCGTACCGCGCCTACCTCGGCTGGCTCGACCGGCAGGACCGGGCCGCCGCCGAGGACGCCTGGCGCGGCGCGCTGCGCGGGCTGGCCGGGCCGACCCTGCTCGTACCCGCCGACCCGGCGCGACCCCCGGCCGCCCCCGAACAGCTCGCCGTGGCCCTGCCCGCGCCGCTGACCGCCGGGCTCACCGCCACGGCCCGCAAGCTCGGCGTCACCCTCAACACCGTGATGCAGGGCGCCTGGGCGCTGCTGCTGGGCACCCTCACCGGCGACGACGACCTGGTCTTCGGCGCCACCGTCGCCGGCCGGCCGCCGGAACTGCCCGGCGTCGAGTCGATGCTCGGGCTGTTCATCAACACGGTGCCGGTGCGCATCCGCCTCGACCCGGCCGAGCCCCTGGCCGCCCTGCTGACCCGGGTGCAGGACGAGCAGGCGGCGCTGATGGCCCACCAGCACCTCGGCCTCGCCGAAATCCGCCGGCTGGCCGGCACCGGCGACGGCGACCTGTTCGACACGCTGACCGTCTTCGAGAACTACCCCCTCGACCCGGCCGCGCTGGACCTGCCCGGCACCGGCCTGCGGGTCACCGCCGTCACCGGCCACGACGCCACCCACTACCCGCTCACCCTGGCCGTGCTGCCCGGCGAGCGGCTCACCCTGCGGCTGGACCACCGACCGGACCTGCTGGACGGGCCGGCCGCCCGACGCGTCGCCGACCGCCTGGTCCGCCTGCTCACCACCGTCGCCGACGCGCCACAGACCCCGGTCGCCGCGCTCGACGTGCTCGACGACGCCGAACGCGCCGCCGTCCTCCACACCTGGGCGGCCGGACCGCCGCCCGTGCCGGCGCGCACCTTCCCCGAGGCGTTCGCCGCCCAGGCCGCGGCCCGGCCGCAGGCGCCGGCCCTCATCGGCGACGACGACACCATGTCGTACGCCGAGCTGGACGCCGCCGCCGACCGGCTGGCCCGGCTGCTCGTCGCACACGGCGTCGGCCCCGAACAGGTGGTCGCCCTCGCCCTGCCGCGCAGCCCGGAACTGGTCACCGCCGCGCTCGCGGTCAGCAAGGCCGGCGGCGCCTGGCTGCCGGTCGACCCCGACTATCCGGCCGACCGCATCGCGTTCATGCTCACCGACGCCCGGCCGGTGCTGCTGGCCACGCTGACCGGGATCGACCTGCCCGACACCGACGTGCCCCGGCTGCTGCTCGACGAGCCGTCCACCGTCGCGGCGTGGGCGGCCCGGCCCGCCGGCCCGGTCACTGACGCCGAACGCGTCGCCCCGTTGCGGCCCGAGCACCCCGCGTACCTCATCTACACCTCCGGCTCCACCGGCCGGCCGAAGGGCGTCGTGGTCACCCACGCCGGCCTGGCCAGCTTCACCGCCGCGATCGTGGCCGGCTTCGACGTCAACCCCACCAGCCGGGTGCTGCAGTTCTCCTCGCCCAGCTTCGACGCGTCGGTCCTGGAACTCTGCGCCGCCTTCGGCGCCGGGGCGGCGCTGGTCGTGCCGCCGCCCGGCCCGCTGGTCGGCGACGACCTGGCCGCCGTGCTCACCAGCCAGCAGGTGACCCACGCGCTCATCCCGCCGGCCGCCCTCGCCGGCCTGCCCGACGTGGCGCCGCCGGTGCTGCGCACCCTGATCGTCGGCGGCGACGCCTGCGGTGCGGACCTCGTCGCCCGGTTCGCGCCCGGCCGGCGCATGGTCAACGCGTACGGGCCGACCGAGATCACCGTGGCCGCGACGCTCAGCCGGCCGCTGGTGCCCGGCGCCGGCGCCCCGCCGATCGGCACCCCGGTCGTGGGCGCCCGCGCCTACGTCCTCGACCGGTTCCTGCGCCCGGTGCCGCCCGGCGTGCCGGGGGAGCTGTACGTCGCCGGAACCGGGCTGGCCCGCGGCTACCTGGACCGGCCGGCGCTGACCGCCGAGCGGTTCGTCGCGGACCCGTTCGGTGTCGAGCCCGGCGCGCGGATGTACCGCACCGGCGACCTGGTTCGCTGGCGCGCCGACGGGACGCTGGAGTTCGTCGGCCGGGCCGACGCCCAGGTGAAGATCCGCGGGTTCCGGGTCGAGCCGGGCGAGATCGAGGCCGTGCTGTCCCGCCACCCGGCCGTCGCGCAGGTCGCGGTCCTGGCCCGGGAGGACCAGCCGGGCGTGAAGCGCCTCGTCGGGTACGTCGTGCCGGTCACCGGCGCGCTGGTCGATCCGGCCGCGCTGCGGGCGCACGTCGGCGCCAGCCTGCCCGAGTACATGGTGCCGGCGGCCATCGTGGGCCTCCCGGAGCTGCCGCTGACCCCCAGCGGCAAGCTGGACCGGCGGGCGCTGCCGGCCCTCGGGTTCACCGGCGCGGGCGGTGGCCGGGCCCCGGCCAACGAACGCGAGACGCTGCTCGCCGGGCTGTTCGCCGAGGTCCTCGGGCTGGACGCGGTGGGCGTCGACGAGAGCTTCTTCGACCTCGGTGGCGACAGCATCGTGTCGATCCAACTGGTCAGCCGGGCCCGCAAGGCGGGACTGTCGTTCAACCCGCGGGACGTCTTCATGCACCGCACGGTGGCCGCCCTCGCCGCCGCGGCCACCGACGACGTCGCGCCGGTGGCGGTCGACGACGGCACGGGTGAGGTGCCGCTGACCCCGATCGTGCACTGGCTGCGCGAGCGGGGCGGCCCGATCGAAGGCTTCCACCAGTCGATGCTGGTGAACACCCCCGCCGGGCTGCGCCCGGACCACCTCGTCGCCGCCGTGCAGGCGCTGGTCGACCACCACGACGCGCTGCGGCTGCGGCTGGTCCGCGACGAGCCGGGCGGCTGGCGGCAGGTGATCGGCGAGCGCGGCAGTGTGGCCGCCGCCGAGCTGGTGACCCGCCTCGACGCGACCGGCCTGGACGCCGACGAACTGCGCGGGCTCGTCGAGGAGCAGGCCAAGGCCGTCCAGGCCCGGCTGGCCCCGGGCGACGGGCGGATGCTGCGGGCGATGTGGTTCGACGCCGGGCCCGACCGCCCGGGCCGGCTGCTGCTGGCCCTGCACCACCTGGTCGTCGACGGGGTGTCGTGGCGGATCCTGCTGCCCGACCTGGCCGCCGCCGCGCGGGCCGTCGCCGCCGGACGTACCCCCGAACTGGAACCGGTGCGGACCTCGCTGCGCCGCTTCGCCGGACACCTGGTCGCCGAGGCGGCAAGTCCGGAACGCACCGCCGAACTGGCCGGCTGGCTGGACCGCCTCGCCGCAACCGAGGCCCCGCTCGCGGGACGGCCCCTCGACCCGGCGCGGGACACCGTGGACACCGGCCGGACGCTGACCGTCACCCTGCCCGCGGAGCTCACCGCGCCGCTGCTGACCCGGGTGCCGGCCGCCTTCCACGGCCGGGTCAACGACGTGCTGCTCACCGCGCTCACCCTCGCGGTCACCCGGTGGCGGCACCGGCGCGGCGAGCAGGACGCCACCGGCCTGCTGGTCGACCTGGAAGGCCACGGCCGGGAGGAACTGGCCGCTGGCCTGGACCTGTCCCGCACCGTCGGCTGGTTCACCACCATGTACCCGGTCCGGCTCGACGTCGGCCGGCTCGACCTGACCGAGGCGTTCGCCGGGGGCGCCGCCGCCGGCCGCGCGGTCAAGCGGGTCAAGGAACAGCTGCGCGCGGTGCCGGACAACGGCATCGGGTACGGCCTGCTGCGCTACCTGAACGCCGACACCGCCCGCCGGCTGGCCGACCGGCCCGCCGCGCAGATCGGCTTCAACTACCTCGGCCGGTTCGCCACCGCCGACGGCGCCGACACCGACTGGGCGGTCGCCGCCGACACCCAGGCCCTCGGCGGCGGCGCGGACGGCGCCCTGCCGGTGCCCCACGCCATCGAGGTCAACGCGGTCACCCGGGACCACGCCGACGGCCCCCGCCTGTCGGCGACCTTCTCCTGGCCGCAGAGCCTCCTCGGCGAGGCCGACGTACGCGAGCTGGCCGACGACTGGCTGGACGCGCTGGACGCCCTGGTCGAGCACACCGCGGCCCCCGACGCCGGCGGGCACACCCCGTCCGACCTGCTGCTGCGCCTGTCGCAGGAGGAGATCGAGGCGATCGAGGCCGCCCAGCCGGCCGCGAGTGACCTGCTGCCGCTCTCCACCCTGCAGGAGGGGCTGCTGTTCCACGCCCTGTACGACGGGCCGGACCGCGACGTCTACACCGTGCAGCTCTGCTTCGACCTGGCCGGCGAGCTGGACGCGGTGGCCCTGCGCGCCGCCGCCGACGCCCTGCTGGCCCGGCACGCCAACCTGCGGGCCGCGTTCCGCCAGCGCCCGTCCGGCGAGTCGGTGCAGGTGGTGGTGGACGGGCTGCGCGCCGGCTGGCGGGAGCACGACCTGCGGAAGCTGGCCGACGCCACGCAGGCCGACCGGGTCCGCGAGCTGCTCGCCGCCGACCGGGCCGAAGGCTTCGACCTGACCCGCCCGCCGCTGCTGCGGTTCACCCTGCTTCGCCTGGCCGACACCGCACACCGGCTGGTGCTCACCAACCACCACATCCTGCTGGACGGCTGGTCGGTGCCGACGCTGATGCGCGAGCTGCTGGCCCTGTATGCGGCCGGCGGCGACGACCGGCAGCTGCCCCGGGTGGCGCCCTACCGCGACTACCTGGCCTGGCTCGGCGCCCAGGACCGGGCGACCGCACAGCGGGCCTGGGCCGATGCGCTCGCCGGCCTGGCCGAGCCGACCCTGCTCGCCCCGGCCGACCCGGCGCGCGCCCCGGAGCTGCCCGAGCGGATCACCGTCGACCTGCCGGCCGACCTGACCGCCGCGCTGCAGGCGCAGGCACGCCGGCACGGCGTCACCCTCAACACCATTCTGCAGGGTGCCTGGGGCGTGCTGCTCGGCGCGCTGACCGGCCGCGGTGACGTGGTCTTCGGCGGCACCGTCTCCGGCCGCCCGCCGGAGATCGCCGCGGTGGAGACCATGGTCGGGTTGTTCATCAACACCCTGCCGGTCCGGCTGCGGCTGGACCCGGCCGAGCCGGTCGCCCGGCTGCTGTCGCGCCTGCAGGACCAGCAGTCCGCGCTGATGGCCCACCAGCACCTGCCGCTGACCGAGGTGCAGCAGCTCGCCGGGCACGGTGACCTCTTCGACACCCTGGTGGTGTTCGAGAACTACCCCCTCGACCCGAAGCTGCTCAGCCTGCCCGGCACCGGCCTGCGGCTGACCGGGGTGTCCGGGCGGGACGCCACCCACTACCCGCTCACCGTCACCGCCATCCCCGGCGAGCGGCTGCGGCTGCAACTCGACCACCGCGCCGACCTGTTCCCGGCCGACGCGGCGCAGCGCCTCGCCGACCGGCTGCTGCGGCTGCTCGACAGCGTCGCCGCCGACCTGAACACCCCGGTCGGACGGCTGGACGTCCTCGACCCGGCCGAACGCCGGCTGGTGCTGGCCGACTGGAACGACACCGCCCAGCCCGAGCCGGCGCTGGCCGGCGGGGTGGCCGCCCGGTTCGCCGCGCAGGCCGCCCGCACCCCCAACCAGATCGCCGTACGCGCCGTCGACGGCGCCGCGTTGACCTACCGGGAACTCGACGTCCGCGCCAACCGGCTGGCCCAGCACCTGGTGGCGCTCGGCGTCGCCGTCGAGGACCGGGTCGCCCTGCTGCAGGAACGCTCCATCGACCAGGTGGTGTCGGTACTTGCGATCCTCAAGGCCGGCGCCGCGTACGTCCCGCTGGACCCGCGCTACCCGGCGCACCGGCTGACCCACATCGCCACCGACACCGCCAGCTCGGTCCTGCTCACCGACCGGGCCATGACCCACCTGCGGTTCGACCACGACCTGACGGTGGTGACCGTCGACGGCGACGCCGCCGCCGAGATCGCCGCCGGACCGGACGCCGACCCGGCCCGGCCCGCCCACCCCCCACAGCTCGCCTACGTCATGTACACCTCCGGGTCGACCGGCACCCCCAAGGGCGTCATGGTCACCCACCACGACGTGCTCAGCCTCGCCGCCGACCGGGCCTGGCGCACCGACCGGCAGCGCCGGGTGCTGCTGCACTCGCCGCTGGCCTTCGACGCCTCCACGTACGAGCTGTGGGTGCCACTGCTCGGCGGCGGCGAACTCGTCGTGGCCCCGCCCGGCGAGCTGAGCATGGACGACCTGCGCACCGTCCTCACCGGCGGTCAGGTCACCGCGCTGTGGCTGACCGCCGGCCTGTTCCGGCTGCTGGCCGAGGAGACCCCGGAGGCGTTCGCCCGGATCCGGGAGGTCTGGACCGGCGGCGACGTGGTGCCCGCGCCGATGGTGCGCCGGGTGCTGGCCGCCTGCCCCGGCCTCGTGGTCGGCGACGGCTACGGCCCCACCGAGACCACCACCTTCGCCTCCCACCACCTGATGCACACCGTGGCCGAAGTGCCCGACTCGGTGCCGATCGGCCGGCCGCTGGACAACATGCGGCTGTACGTGCTGGACGACTACCTGCGCCCCACCCCGCCCGGGGTGGCCGGTGAGCTGTACATCGCCGGCGCCGGCCTGTCCCGTGGCTACCTGAACCGGCCCCGGCTGACCGCCGAGCGGTTCGTCGCCGACCCGTTCGCCGCCGGCTCCCGGATGTACCGCACCGGTGACGTGGTTCGCTGGCGGCCCGACGGCACGCTCGAATTCGTCGGCCGTGCCGACGAGCAGGTGAAGATCCGCGGGTTCCGCATCGAACTCGGCGAGATCGAGGCGGTGCTGGCCCGCGACCCCGGCCTCGGCCAGGTCGCCGTGGTGGTCCGCGAGGACCGGCCCGGCGACAAACGCCTCGTCGCCTACGTCGTACCGGCCACCGACGCGGCGGCGCCCGACCCGGCCGCGCTGCGCGCACACGCCGCGCAGGTACTGCCCGAGTACATGGTCCCCGCCGCGGTGATGGTGCTGGACACCCTGCCGCTGACCGGCAACGGCAAGGTCGACCGGCGGGCCCTGCCGGCCCCCGACTACGCGGCCGGCTCCACCCGCCGGGCACCGCGCACCCCGACCGAGGAGACGCTCTGCGCGCTCTTCGCCGACGTGCTCGGCCTGCCCGAGGTCGGCATCGAGGACAGCTTCTTCGCCCTCGGCGGCCACTCCCTGCTCGCCACCCGCCTGGTCAGCCGGATCCGCACCGCGCTGAACGCCGAACTGGCCATCCGGGACCTGTTCGAGTCGCCCACCGTGGCGGGGCTCGCCGCCCGGCTCGGCGGCGCGAAGCAGGCCCGCCGGGCGTTGGAGCCGATGCCCCGCCCGGAGCGGATCCCGCTGTCGTACGCGCAGAACCGGCTCTGGTTCATCAACCGGCTCTCCGGCGCCGACTCGCCGTACAAGATCCCGATCCTGCTGCGGCTGACCGGCGAGCTGGACGTGGCCGCGCTGCGCGCCGCGCTGCGGGACGTGCTCGACCGCCACGAGAGCCTGCGCACGATCTACCCGGACGCCGACGGCGACCCGTACCAGGTGATCCTGGACGCCGAGGCGGCCTGCCCGCCGATCACCGTGGAGACCGTCGAGCCGGCGCAGGTCCGTGAGCTGATGCTCGCCGAGACCCGGCGCGGGTTCGACCTGGCCGTCGACCCGCCGCTGCGGGCCCGGCTGTTCGCCCTCACCGCCGCCGACCAGCCGGCCGGCGAGTACTTCCTGCTGCTCGTGCTGCACCACATCGCCGGTGACGGCTGGTCGATGGCCCCGCTGGGCCGGGACTTCTCCACCGCGTACGCCGCCCGGGTCGCCGGGCGGGCGCCGGCGTTCACCCCGCTGCCCGTGCAGTACGCCGACTACGCCCTCTGGCAGCGTGCGGTGCTCGGCGACGAGTCCGACCCGGACAGCGAGATCGCCCAGCAGGTGCGGTTCTGGCGGGACGCGCTGGCCGGCGCCCCGGACGAGCTGACCCTGCCGGCCGACCGGCCCCGCCCGCCCGTCGCCAGCCACCAGGGCGGCATGCTGAGCTTCGCCATCGAACCGGCCCTGCACGAGCGGCTCAACGCGCTGGTGCACGCCACCGGGGCCAGCCTGTTCATGGTGTGCCAGGCGGCGCTGGCCGCCCTGCTCACCCGGCTCGGCGTCGGCACCGACGTGCCGATCGGCAGCCCGATTGCCGGACGCACCGACGACGCGCTCGACGAACTGGTCGGCATGTTCGTCAACACCCTGGTGCTGCGCACCGACACCGCCGGCAATCCGACCTTCCGGCAGCTGCTGGACCGGGTCCGCGAGGCCGACCTGACTGCGTACTCGCACCAGGACACCCCGTTCGAACGGCTGGTCGAGGTGCTCAACCCGCCCCGGTCGATGGCCCGCAACCCGCTGTTCCAGGTCATGCTGGTGCTGCAGAACAACGCCACGGTCGACCTGGACCTGCCCGGCCTGCGGGTCGCCGTCGACAACGTCGGCGCGCACGCCGCCCAGTTCGACCTGTCCATCGACCTCACCGAACGGCCGGCGGCCGGCGAACCGGGCTCGGCCGGCGCCACCGGCATCGACGGGCGGCTCGACTACAGCCGGGACCTGTTCGACGAGGACACCGCCGAGCGGATCCTCGCCGGGTTCGTCCGGATGCTGGAGGCCGCTGTCGCCACCCCCGACGCCCCGATCGGCGCGGTCGACGTGGTCGGCCGGGCGGACCGGCGGCGGATGCTGCACGACTGGAACGCCACCGGCCGGCCGCTGCCCGACGAGGACCCGGTGACCCTGATTCGGGCGGTGGCCGCGCAACGGCCCGACGCGGTCGCGGTGACCGACCCACGGCAGACCCTTACCTACGCCACGCTGACGGGCCGGTCCGACGAACTGGCTGCCCGGCTGCGGGCCGCCGGTTTCGGGCGGGGCTCCCTGGCCGCGCTGCTCACCGACCGGGGCGCCGACGCGATCACCGGGGTGCTGGCCGCGCTCAGCACCGACGGCGCGTACCTGCCGTTGGACCCGCGCTCGCCGGTGGCCCGCAACGCCGACCTGCTGGTCGACAGCGGCACCCGCTGGCTGCTGGTCGACCAGGCGCACGAGGCGTTGGCCGCCGAGGTGGTCGCCGCCGCCGGCGTCCCGGTCACCGTCCTGCCGCTGACCTCGGCCGGCCTGCCGGCCACCCCGGCGCCGCTGGTCGCCGGCCTGGCCGACCTGGCGTACGTCATCTTCACCTCCGGTTCCACCGGCCGGCCCAAGGGCGCGATGGTGCACCGGCGGGGGATGCTCAACCACCTGCTGGCCAAGGTGGAGGACCTGGACCTCACCGACGCGGACGTGGTGGTGCAGAACGCCGCGCTCACCTTCGACGTCTCGGTCTGGCAGATGCTCTCCTCGCTGGTCACCGGCGGCAGCGTCGACGTGGTCGACGACGACACCGCGCTGGACCCGGCCGCCCTGTTCGGCCGGGTGGAACGCCACGGGGTGACCATCCTCGAGGTGGTGCCGTCGCTGCTGCGTACCGCCCTGGACGCCTGGGACGCCGGCGCGCCCGTGCCCGAGCTGGCGCGGCTGCGCTGGCTGATGGTCACCGGCGAGGCGCTGCCACCGCAGCTCTGCGACCGCTGGCTGGCCCGGTACCCGCGGATCCCGCTGATGAACGCGTACGGCCCGACCGAGTGCTCCGACGACGTCACGCACGCGATCATCGCCACCCCCGCCGACGCCGACGGTGACCGGGTGCCGATCGGCCGGGCCATCCGCAACACCCAGCTGTACGTCCTGGACGCCAATCTGCAACCCGTGCCGCCCGGGGTGCCCGGCGAGCTGTGCGTGGGCGGCGTCGGCGTCGGCTTCGGCTACCTGGGCGACCCACGGCGCACCGCCACCGTCTTCGTCGCCGACCCGTACGCCGAACGGCCCGGCGCCCGCCTCTACCGCACCGGCGACCGGGTCCGCTACCGCCCCGACGGCCAACTGGAGTTCCTCGGCCGCAACGACGACCAGGTCAAGATCCGCGGCCAGCGGATCGAGCTGGGCGAGGTCGAGGCGGCGCTGCGCGCCGCGGCCGGGGTCACCGCCGCCGCCGTGGCGGTCAACACCGACCCGGCCGGCACCAACCGCCTCGTCGGGTACGTCGTCGGCGACGCCGACCCGGAGGCGGTCCGCGACCACGTCGCCGCCCGGCTGCCGGACGCCATGGTGCCTGCGGTGGTGGTCCGGCTGGACGCCCTGCCGTTGAGCAAGAACGGCAAGGTCGACCGCAAGGCGCTACCCGCCGTGGACTTCGGCGCAGGCGGCGGCCGGGCCGCCCGCACCCCGCAGGAGGAACTGCTCTGCGGCGTCTTCGCCGACGTGCTCGGCGTCGAACGGGTCGGCGCGGACGACGACTTCTTCGCCCTCGGCGGCCACTCGCTGCTGGCCACCCGCATCGTCAACCGGATCCGCGCGGTCTTCGGCGTGGAACTGCCGATCCGGGCGGTCTTCGAGACCCCGACCGTCGCCGGGCTGGCCGCCCGGCTGCTGGCCGGCGACGACAGCCGCCCGCCGCTGCGTCCCGGCCCCCGCCCGCAGCTGGTGCCCGTCTCCTACGCCCAACGCCGGCTGTGGTTCCTCAACCGCTTCGACGACTCCGACATCAGCTACAACGTGCCGCTGGCGCTGCGGCTGCACGGCGACGTGGACCGGGCCGCGCTGCACGCCGCGCTGGCCGACGTGACGGCCCGGCACGAGACGCTGCGCACCGTCTTCGGCGAGGTCGACGGCGAGCCGTACCAGCGGGTCCTCGCCCCGGCGGCGGCCGTGCCGGTGCTGGTCGAGCACGCCGTCACCGAGGCGGAACTGCCGGCCGCGCTGGCCGCCGCGATCGGGCACCGGTTCGACCTGGCCGGCGAACCGCCGCTGCGCGCCGACCTGTTCCGCCTCGCCGACGACGAGCACGTCCTGCTGCTGCTCATGCACCACATCGCCAGCGACGGGCAGTCGGCCGGGCCGCTCTCGACCGACCTGGCCGCCGCGTACACCGCCCGGCGGGCCGGCCGCGCGCCGGACCTGCCCGCCCTGCCCGTCCAGTACGCCGACTTCGCGCTCTGGCAGCGCGCGGTGCTCGGCGACGAGGCCGACCCGGACAGCCTGGCCAGCCGGCAGACCGGCTACTGGGCGCAGACCCTCGCCGGGCTGCCCGAGCAGCTGGAACTGCCCTTCGACCGGCCCCGCCCGGCGGTGTCCAGCCGGCGCGGCGGCAGCGTCACCTTCGACGTGCCCGCCGAGCTGCACGCCCGGCTGACCGGCCTGGCCCGCCAGCGGCAGGCGAGCCTGTTCATGGTGGCCCAGGCCGCCCTGGCCGCCCTGCTCACCCGCCTCGGCGCCGGCGAGGACATCCCGCTGGGCACCCCGATCGCCGGCCGCGTCGACGAGGCCGTCGACGGCCTGATCGGCTTCTTCGTCAACACCCTGGTGCTGCGCACCGACACCACCGGCGACCCCACCTTCGGCCAGCTGCTCGACCGGGTCCGCGCCACCGACCTGGCCGCGTACGCCCACGCGGACGTGCCGTTCGAACGGCTGGTCGAGGTGCTCAACCCGGCCCGGTCGGTGGCCCGGCACCCGCTGTTCCAGGTCGTGCTGGCGGTGCACAACCACGCCCGCCTCGACGTGGAACTGCCCGGCCTGACCATGTCCGGGCTGCCGGCAGGCACCGGCGGGGCCAAGTTCGACCTCAACGTCAGCCTCGCCGAACGGCGGGACGACGGGGGCGACCCCGCCGGGCTGGCCGGCCGGATCGAATACAGCACCGACCTGTTCGACCACCACACCGTCGAGCGGATCGCCGACCGGCTGCTCACCATGCTCACCGCCCTCGCCGCCGACCCGGACCAGCCGATCGGCTCGGTGGACCTGCTCACCGAGGCCGAACGCGAGCGGGTGCTGGTCACCTGGAACGACACCTTCGCCCCGGTGCCGGCGGCCACCCTGCCGGAACTGTTCGCCGCGCAGGTCGCCCGCACCCCGGACGCGCCGGCCCTGGTCGACGCCGGCACCGAGCTGACCTACGCCGAGCTGGACGCGTACACCAACCGGCTGGCCCGGCTGCTCGTCGAACGCGGCGTCGGCCCGGAGCGGTTCGTCGCGGTGGCGTTGCCCCGCTCGGCCCGGCTGGTCTGCTGGCTGCTCGCGGTCCTCAAGGCCGGCGGCGCGTACGTGCCGGTCGACCCGGGCTACCCGGCCGACCGGATCGCCTTCATGCTCGCCGACACCGCGCCGGCGCTGCTGCTCAGCGACACGGCCACCGCCGCCGAACTGCCGGCGGTCGAGCTGCCGAGGCTGCTGGTCGACGGGTGCGACCCGGACGGCTTCGCCGCCGCACCGGTCACCGACACCGACCGGGCCGCCCCGCTGCGACTCAATAACCCGGCGTACGTCATCTACACCTCCGGCTCCACCGGCCGACCCAAGGGAGTGGTGATCGAACACCGTTCGTTCACCGACTACCTCACCTTCGCCGGCGGCGACTACCAGGGCGTACGCGGCAGTGCGCTGCTGCACTCGTCGGTGTCGTTCGACCTGAGCGTCACCGGCATGTGGGTGCCGCTGACCGTCGGCGGCACCGTGCACGTCGCCGGCCTCGACGACGACCCGGCCACCCGGGACCGGCTGACCCGGCACGCCTGCACCTTCCTCAAGGCCACCCCCAGCCACCTGCCGCTGCTGGCCGCGTTGCCGGACGACTACGCCCCGACCGCCGAACTGCTGCTCGGCGGGGAGCTGCTGCTCGGCGAGGTGGTCGACGAGTGGCGCCGCGAGCACCCGGGCGTGGCCGTGTACAACATGTACGGCCCGACCGAGACCACGGTCAACTGCACCGAACACCGGATCGAACCGGGCGCGGCGATCCCGCCGGGCCCGCTGCCGATCGGCGGCCCGCTGGCCAACACCCGGCTGTACGTGCTCGACCCCCGGCTGCGGCCGGTGCCGCCCGGCGTGCCCGGCGAGCTGTACGTCGCCGGCGGTGGCCTGGCCCGCGGCTACCTGACCCGGCCGGGCCAGACCGCCGGGAAGTTCGTGGCCGACCCGTTCGGCGCACCCGGCACCCGGATGTACCGCACCGGCGACATCGTGCGCTGGACCGACACCGGCGAGCTGATGTTCCTGCGCCGGGTCGACGACCAGGTCAAGCTGCGCGGCTTCCGGATCGAGCTGGGCGAGATCGAGGCGGTGCTGGCCGGCCACGAGGACGTGGCGCGCTGCACGGTGATCGTCCGCGAGGACCGCCCCGGCGACCAGCGGCTCGTCGGCTACGTCGTACCGGCGCCCGGCCGGGCCCCGCAGCCGGCGCAACTGCGGGCCGCGGTGGCCGCGGCGATGCCCGAGTACATGGTGCCGGCGGCTGTGGTGGTCCTCGACGACCTGCCGCTGACTCCCAACGGCAAGCTGAACCGGGGCGCCCTGCCGGTGCCCGACGCCGCCGCCACCGGGGCCGGCACGCAGCGGCGGGCCCCGCGCAGCCACCGGGAGCGGGTGCTGTGCGGCCTGTTCGCCGAGGTGCTCGGGGTGCCCGAGGTGGGCATCGACGACGGCTTCTTCGACCTCGGCGGGCACTCCCTGCTGGCCACCCGGCTGATCAGCCGGGTCCGCGCCACCTTCGAGGTGGACCTGGCGATCCGTACCCTGTTCGAGGCGCCGACGGTGGCCGAGCTGGCCGACCGGCTCGACACCGCCGACGACGGTCGGGGCGCGTTCGAGGTGCTGCTGCCGCTGCGCCGGCACGGCTCCCGGCCGCCGCTGTTCTGCGTCCACCCGGCCAGCGGCTTCAGCTGGTCCTACTCGGGCCTGATGGGGCACCTCACCGACCGGCCCATCTACGGCCTCCAGTCGCGGGGTCTGGCCGAGCGCGACGAGCTGCCCGGCGACGTCGGGCAGATCGCCGAGGACTACCTGGCCCGGATCCGGGCGATCCAGCCGGTCGGCCCGTACCACCTGCTGGGCTGGTCGTTCGGCGGGCTGATTGCCCACGAGATCGCCGCCCGGCTGCGCGCCGACGGCGAAGAGGTGGCGCTGCTGGCGCTGCTGGACTCGTTCCCGAAGTCCGAGGCGGAACGCGCCGAACCAGCCATCCTCAACCGCACCGAGTTCCTGGCCGGCATGCTGCAACTGGCCGGCTACCCGGCCGACGCCGCCGACGCCCAGCCGGTCGACGAGAAGGCCCAGCCGGTTGACGAGGAGCGGGTCGCCGAACTGCTCAGCCGCAACGAGGGCGTCCTCGGCCGGCTGGAGGCCCGACACGTCACCGCCCTGTACGAGGTGTTCGCCAACAACTCCCGGCTGGCCCGGCAGCACCGGCCGGGGCACGTCGACCTCGACGCGCTGCTGTTCGTCGCCACCCGGGACCGGACGCCCGACACCGACCCGGTGGCGGCCTGGCGGCCACACCTGTCCGGCACGGTGCAGACGCACGACGTCGACTGCCAGCACAACGACATGACCCAGCCGGAACCACTGGCCGCCATCGGCCGGGTGCTGGCCGAGCGGCTGGGCGCGACCGACACCGAGCGAAAGGAAGAACCGCGATGAGCAGCAACCCGTTCGAGAACGACGAGGGCCGGTACGTGGTGCTGGTCAACGACGAGGGACAGCACTCGCTGTGGCCGTCGTTCGTGCCGGTGCCCGAGGGCTGGCACACCGCCTTCGGCGACGACAGCCGGCAGGCCTGCCTCGACTACGTCGAGCGCGAGTGGACCGACATGCGCCCGAAGACCCTGATCGCCGCGATGGCCGCCGACGGCGCCGGCGCGGACCGCTAGGAGGACCTGATGGAGCAGCGCACCGCGCTGGTCACCGGCGGCTCGCGCGGCATCGGCCGCGCGGTGGCGCTGCGGCTGGCCGAGGACGGGTACGACGTGGCGTTCTGCTACCGCAGCGGCGGCGACGCGGCGGCGGAGACCGCCGACGCGGTCAAGCAGCGGGGTGTCCGCTGCTTCCACGCCCCCTGCGACGTGGCCGACCCGGACGCGGTGACCGAGTTCGTCGCCGCCGCCGAGACGGACCTCGGCCCGGTGGACGTGCTGGTCAACAGCGCCGGCATCGTCCGGGACAAGCCGCTGGTGCTGATGCCGTTCGCCGACTGGGCGGCGGTGGTGGACACCAACCTCACCGGCACCTACAACTTCTGCCGGGCGGTGGCGTTCAACTACATGAAGCGCAAACGCGGCACCGTGATCAACATGTCCTCGGTCGCCGGGGTGTACGGCAACGCCACCCAGGCCAACTACTCGGCCAGCAAGGGCGGCATCAACGCGATGAGCCGGGCCCTGGCCAAGGAACTCGGCCCGTACGGCATCCGGGTGAACGTGGTGGCGCCCGGCTTCATCGAGACGGACATGACCGCCGCCCTGCCCGAGAAGGCCCGCGCGAAGGCCGTCGGCATGATCCCGCTGCGCCGGCTCGGCCAGCCGGCCGACGTGGCGGAACTGGTCTCCTTCCTGGCCTCCGACCGGGCCGCCTACATCACCGGCCAGGTCCTGCAGGTCGACGGCGGGATCGTCCTCTGAAGCCCGAGCCGACCCTGAGCCGGCCTCGAGCCGACGCCGCTGCAATGCGGACAGCGAATTGGAGAGGAGGACCATGAGCCGCAGCTTCGCCGCCCCACTGGACGCGGTCGACCAGGTGGACCCGACCGCCGACGGCATCACCGCGACCAAGCGGATCGTGGCCACCGACCCGTACCTGGAGGGCCACTATCCCGGCTTCCCCATCTACCCCGGCGTGTTCACCCTGGAATCGGTCTACCAGGCGGCCCGCCGGGCCGTCGAGGACGGCCGAGGCCCGCACGTCCGGGTGGAGCTGGCCGCGGTGCGCTCGGTGCGGTTCAAGGCGCCGCTGCTGCCCGGCGACGTCCTCACCGTCGACTGCCGGCTGACCGACGACCCGAACGACCCGCGGCGGGTCCGGGCGGTCGCCGACTGCCGCCGCGGCGACGGCGCGGCCAGCGCGAAGGTCACCCTGGAACTGCGCGTGCTGCGGGAGGCGGCCGATGCTTGAGTACGCCGACCTCACCGCGATCCTGCCGCACCGCCACCCGATCCTGCAGGTGGACCGGGTCCTTGAGGTGGAGCCCGGCCGCCGCATCGTGGCGACCAAGGCGGTCAGCGGCGCCGAGCCGTGCTTCGCCGGTCTCGCCGACGGCCTGCCGCAGTCCGCGTACGCCTATCCGGCGTCGCTGATCGTGGAGTCGCTCGGGCAGGCCGGGGCGGTGCTCTGGCTGCTCACCGCCCGAGCCGCCGGTGAGACCACCGACGGCACCCTCGTGTTCGGCGCGGCCCGGGACTTCGAGTTTCTCGGCGCCGCGTACCCGGGCGACGTCATGCGCCACGAGGTGATCGTGGAGTCGCTCAAAACCAACAGCGCGGTCATGCGCGGCGAGACCCGGGTCGGTGAGCGGCTGATCGCCGTCGTCGGCTCGATGCTCGCGGTCGCCCGGCCGGACACCGAACTCGCCGGGCCGACCGGCTGAGCCAGCAACCCCACCCCACAGAAAGGCAGACAACACGATGACTCAGGTCATGAGCAACCGGATGAACGAGTTGCGCGAGGTCGTCGCCGAGGTGCTCGAGGTCGAGCCCGAGGAGATCACCGAAACCAGCCACTTCGTCGACGACCACGACGCGGACTCGCTGCGGGCCATCGAGATCCTGGCCCGGCTGGAGAAGCTGTACAAGATCGAGATCCCGCAGACCGAGCTGCCCAAGATGGAGAACCTGCGCGCCGTATACGACGTCGTCAAGCAGTACGCCGGCTGGCAGGACTGACCCACATGACCGCCCCGGTCCCGCCGCGGGGAGCCGCCACGAGCCGGCCACCCCGCGGCGGGCGAGGCTCGGAGGTACGCCGTGACCTGGTATCCCGTCGTCGAGGTGGTGCGCGACGGCGAACGCCTCGCCGTACACCGTGGTCCGGGCAGCGGCCCGGCGCTGGTGCTCGCCCACGGCCTGGAGGACTCCTGGCACACCTGGCAGCCGTTCGTCGACGCGCTGCGCGGTGACCTCCCCTTCACCCCCTACGCCCTCGACCTGCCCTGGCGGGCCGGCGCGAAGTACGCCTGGGTGCACCACACCGGCCCGGCCGACCTGCTGCGGCACGCCCTGACGCTGCTACCCGAGCCGCCCGCCCTGCTGGTGGGCCACTCGTTCGGGGCGAACGCGGTGCTGGAACTCCTCGCCGACGCCGACCGGCCCCGGTTGGAGGCCGCCGTGCTCCTCGCCCCCTACTTCCGTCCCCCCGACGACCCGATCGACTGGCGGCTCTTCGACCGGGAACTCGCCCGGTTCCGCGCGGTGATCGGGGAGGGGGTCCGGCTCAAGCTGGGCGACCGGCGGCGCACGCTGGACGAAGACCTCGTCGACAGCATGGTCGCCAAGACCCTCGACCGCGTCGGCCCGCTCGGCTTCGTCGCCCTGCTCCGCCAGTTCATCACCACTACCGATCTCGACCTCGACACCGTCCCGGTGCCGACCCTGGTGGTCAGCGGCGCCACCGACGCGGCCCTCGCCGGCCCCCGCACCGAAGCGTTTCGCCGCGCGATGCCGGCGGCGACCGTGCACACCAGGGCCGACGGCGGCCACTTCTGCCACCTGGAGCAGGCCGCCGCGGTGACCACCGAGATCCGGCAGTTCCTCGCGGCACTGCCCGCACCGACCGTCGCCTGAACCCGAGGAGACCCCCCGACATGCGTAAGCCCCCCCGGCTCTACTTCTCGTTCCGCAGCCCGCGCAGCTGGCTCGCCGTACGCCAGCTCACGGAACGCTGGCCGGAAGCGCCGGACACCATCACGTTCGTGCCGCACTGGGTGCCGGACGACGGGCTGCGCGCCGTGTTGGCCGAGGCGGACTCGGAATTCCTGGACACCCCGATCAGCCGGGCCAAGCACGAGTACCTGCTGGCCGACACCAACCGGCTGGTGCACCGGTTCGGCTACCGGATGGTGTGGCCGGCGGACATGGACGTCGACTGGGCGGTGCCGCACCTGGCCTGGCTGCACGCCCAGCAACAGGGGCGCGGCTGGGCGTTCTACCAGGCGGCGGTGCGCGCCCGCTGGGAGCACGGCGAGAACATCAGCGACCCGGCGGTGCTGGCCGGCATCGCCACCGAGGCGGGAATCGACCCGGCCGAGGCGCGAGCCGCCGCGACCGACCCGACCCTGCGCGAGGCGGCTGTACGGGCCCTGGCGAGCGCGTACGACGACGATGTCTTCGCCGTGCCGTACTTCATCGCCGGCCGGCACCGGTTCTGGGGCCTGGAGCGTCTCGACGGGTTCCTCGACGCCCTGACCACCGCCGGGGTGCGGCGGTGACCGTGCCGGCCCCGGCCCGCCCGGCACCGGCCCACGGTGGGCGCACCGTGCTGCTCGGCACGGTCTCCTCCGACGCGCACACCTGGAACCTGGTCTACCTGCAACTGCTGCTGGAGGAGGCCGGGCACCGGGTGATCAACCTCGGTGCCTGCGTACCGGAGGAACTGTTCGTCGCGGAGTGCCACCGGCACCACCCGGACCTGGTGGTGGTCTCCAGCGTCAACGGGCACGGCTGCACCGACGGCAAACGGCTGGCCACGGCACTGCGCGCCGACCCCGCGCTGGCCGCCGTGCCGATCGTCATCGGCGGCAAGCTCGGCGTCGACGGCCAGCTGACCGGGATGCAGGTCAACGAGCTGTTCGCAGCCGGCTACACGGCCGTCTTCGACGACGGCGCCGACCGGGACCGCTTCCTGGAATACCTCGGCCGCCTCGAACTCGTGGCAGCGGGAGGACCGGGGTGAGCGCCACCGTGCCGCGCGGCCCGTTCGCCGCGGCCGTCGCCGCCGCGCGGGCCCGCGGCGAACTCGTCGTCCAGCCCCGCATGGGCTTCGGCGACCCGACCGCCATGCGGGCCGGGCTGACCGCCGTCGCCCAGGCCCGCGCGGTCACCGTGGGCACCGTCACGCTGGACAGCTACACCCGCGTCGGCGACCAGGCGGCGGCGGTACGCGCGCTCGCCGACGGAGCACCGTTGAACGGGTACCCGATCGTCGTCCACCCCGTGGAGGCGACCCGCTGGGTACTCGCCGGCGCGCAGCAGCACGGCGTGCCGGTCCAGGTGCGACACGGCTCGGCGCAGCCCGAGGAGATCTTCGCCGCGCTGCTGCGCACCGGGGTCGACGCCACCGAGGGCGGCCCCGTCTCGTACTGCCTGCCTTACAGCCGGGTGCCGCTGCGCGACGCCGTCGACAGTTGGGCACGCTGCTGCGCCGCGTACACCCGGCTACGCGACATCGGCGTCGAACCGCACCTGGAGAGCTTCGGCGGCTGCCTGCTCGGGCAGCTCTGCCCGCCCAGCCTGCTGGTCGCCGTGGCCGTGCTCGAGGGCATGTTCTTCCGGCAGCACGGGCTGCGCAGCGTGTCACTGAGCTACGCCCAGCAGACCTGCCCGGAGCAGGACGAGGAGGCCCTGGCCGCCCTGCGCCGCCTGACCGACGAACTGCTGCCCGAGCTGGACACCCACCTGGTGCTCTACACCTACATGGGGGTGTATCCGCGTACCACGCAGGGAGCCCTGCGGCTGCTCGGCGCCGCCGCCCGGCTCGCCGTACGCGGGGGAGCGGCCCGCCTGATCGTGAAGACCCCGGCCGAGGCGCACCGCATCCCGACCATCGAGGAGAACGTGGCCGCGCTGGAGCATGCCGCCCGAGTCGCCGCCGCCGAGCGCCCGGCCGCCACCGCCGTCCCGGACACCGGCATCTACGCCGAGGCGCGCACGCTGATCGAGGCGGTGCTGGAGCTCAGCGACGACGTCGGGGTGGGCCTTCGCCGGGCCTTCGCCCGCGGCCACCTCGACATCCCGTACTGCCTGCACCCGGACAACGCGGGTCAGGCGCGCGGCTACATCACCGCCGGCGGCCGGCTGGCGTGGGCCCGCGCCGGCCGGATGCCGGTGACCGTCGACCGGTCGGCCAACGGTCGGCCGGCGGAGATGACCAGCGACGGCCTGCTCACCGCGCTGTCCCACGTGGCCAACCGGTACGACTCGATGCCGGCGGCGGCGCTCAGGCCCACCGAGCCCGCGCTGAGTCACGCTCCGCTGCCGGAGCACCTTCGCGAGGTTCGACCGGTCAGTCAATGACCGACCAGACCTGGACGTCGACCGAGGGTGGGTGCCCGTCGTATCGGTTGCCGAGAATCCGGACGTAGTTCACCACCGTCGGGTCGGCCGGGTCGGGCTGGCAGTAGGTCCGCGGCTTCCGGCCCACCAGCTTCAGATCGATGGCGTCCCAACGGGTCGCCCGTGCGCTGCGGCAGCCCGCGTAGGAGAGGTCCTTCGGATCATCAGTCCACTGGTACCAGGCGAGTTGGTGCTGCTCGGGCTGGAAGATCAGGCCGGTGCCGCCGTTGCGGGTCAGCGCCGGCTCGGGCCGGAACGCGATCGAATCGTTGGCGCGCAGCGTCCACCGGGGCGCGTCAGCCGGCGGGATCCAGGGCGGATCGGTCGGCGACGGCGACGGCGACGCCTCGGTGCTGGCGGGCGGCGTGGTGGCTGGCGTGGCGGTTGCGGAGGCGGTCGGGCCGGCCTCGGCGTCCCGCCGGTCGGGTGGCCAGCGGACCACGGTCACCCAGGTCAGCACCAGCAGCAGGACGCTCAGCGCGGCCGGAAGCAACAGGCGTAGCCACCGGCGATGCGGCGGGGGAACCGGCGGGCGGCGGACCGGGCCGGTGCGGCCGTCCGGCGCGTCGGCACCCTGCCCCTCCGGCGACCCCGGCAACCGCATCGCGGTGGCGAGCGCCAGCACACCGACCGCCGCTGACACGAAGGCGGACACCAGGCCCACGAGGTCACCCGCGCCCTTGACCCCGATCACCAACGCGAGCACCGCGACCCCGAGGCCCGCGACGCCGAGAAGTATGAAGACCTTTCGCCGACCGTTCATGGCAGCCATGGTCGCCGCAGCGGCGGCGCGGCGCGGTGTCCGATACCCGACGGAGGCCCGGTTGGCAGCATGGGCCGGCACGCCGGTCAGGCCCGCGCTGGAGCTGTCGTCAAAAAGGTGAAACCAGCCAGACCGCCACGAAGGCGAGGCCTCCAGGTCGGAACATTGGCCGGGAGGCGACCCGCCTCCGGAGCGTCTTTCTAAGGGCCTAACGATGATCAACAGGCGGGACATGCTGCGGGCAGGCACCGTGGGCGCTCTGGGGACCGGGATGGTGGGCCTGCTGTCACCGCCCGCTCCTGCCGAACCACTGACCGAGGTGGCGGAGCGGGTCAGCCGACGAGACTGGGAGCGGCTGGCCCACGCACTGTCGCCGTGTTCCACCCTCTACCGGCCGGCAGACCCCGCCTACCCGCCCCTGGCGCTCCCGTACAACCATCGGTACGCCGGCATCCACCCCGCAGGCATCGTGGCCTGCGGCAGCACCAGCGACGTCCGGGAAGTGATCCGCTGGGCCCGCGCGGTGGGGCTACCCGTCGCGCCCCGCTCCGGTCTCGGCCACAACTACGCCGGCTACTCCACCACCACCGGGGTGCTGCTCAACATGGCCCGGCTGCGCAGGATCGTCGCCACCCCGCAGCCGGCCGGCCGCCCCCTGACCCGGACCTACGGACCGATCAAGGTCACCCATGGCGCGGGCACCGTTACCGTGGGAGCCGGGGTCACCAACGCCGACCTGCACCCGATGCTGGAGGACCGGGGCATGTTCGTGCCGACCGGCCGCTGCCCCAGCGTCGGGGTCGCCGGGCTGGTGCTCGGCGGCGGCATCGGCTTCAGTGACAAGATGTTCGGCCTGACCTGCGACAGGCTGGTCTCCACGACCGTGGTGCTCGCCGACGGCCGCGTCGTGGAGGCCAGCCAGGACTCCCACCCCGACCTGTTTTGGGCCTGCCGGGGCGGGGCCGGGAACAACTTCGGCGTCAACACCTCCTTCACCTTCCAGTACGAGCAGTTCCAGGGCAACGTGGGCTTCTACCAGCTGAGCTGGAGCCTTGACTCGGTGGTGCCGGTGATCGCCGCCGCGCAGCAGATCGCCGTGCACACCCTGCACGACAAGCGGTTCCACCTCCGCGTCGGCATCGGCACCCACGGGCTCACCCCCGAACAGATCCACGCCAACGCCGGCGCCAACGCCATCGGCCAGTACTACGGCCCCGTCGACGAGCTGCGTGCCATCCTGGCCCCACTGCTCGCCATCGGCACGGCGCAGGAGCGCGCCCGCAACAACGCCTCCGTCCGCGAGGTCACCCCAGGGCAGGCGAGCGTGCTGCTGAGCGCCACCACGCCGGTGGAGAAGTTCGCCGCCAAGTCGGCGGTGCTGCACTCCCGGACGCTCCTGACCGATGACCAGGTCGCTGCCGCCGCCCAGCGGCTGCTGGAATGGCCGGGCAGCGGCAACCCGGACGGGGCCGGCTTCGCGATGTTCGCCCTCGGCGGCGAGATCAACCAGGTGCCGCCGGACGCGACGGCCTTCGTGCACCGAAACGGCGTGTTCATCCTCGCCGCCGAGACCTCCTGGGCCGACTACGACGCGCCCCGCGTCGCCACGGCGAACCTGCACTGGCTCCGCGAGTTCTACGCGGCCATCTTCGGTGACACGCCGCCCCGACACTCCTACCAGAACTTCCCCGACCCGACCCTGAAGGACTGGCGGCAGGCCTACTACGGCGCGAACTACGACCGGCTGGTCCGAGTGAAGCGCACGTACGACCCGACCGACTTCTTCAGCTATCCGCAGGGCATCGACACCTGACGTTCGGTCTAGCATGGGCTGCCATGGTGCGTACCCGACCGATCGAGCCACCCACCGCGCCGCTCACCGACGGCACGGTCACGCTGCGGCCCCGGCGGGAGTCCGACCTCGACGCGCTCGCCGAGGCCAGCCACGACCCGGAGGCCCGCCGCTGGCTGGACGACGAACCGATGGACGAGCAGGCACGGCGCACCGGCGTCGCCCGGGCCGATGAAGCCTGGCGCAGCGGAACGGCCGCCCCGCTCACGATCGCGGACGCGGTCACCGACGAGCCGGTCGGGATGATCAACCTCCAGTTCTGCAGCGACACGGAGGCCACCATCGCGTACGGGGTGTTCCCGCAGTGCCGTGGGCGGGGCATCGCCCCACGGGCCGTCCGGCTGCTGGCCCAATGGGCCCTGTCCGACCTGAAACTGGAGCAGGTGATCCTGGAGGCGGACGAGCGGAACACCGCCTCGATCCGAGTCGCCGAGAAATGCGGGTTCCACGGGCTCGGCACCCGCACCGAGACGGTGGGAGACAGCGCGCAGCGGAGCATCGTCGTGTTCGCACTCCGCGACTCCAGTACGGGGTGATGCCGGCATCAGGGCTCGGGATTGCTGCTGAGGTGCTCGATGATGGCGGCGCGGATCTGCTGGGCAGTGGCCAGTTGGTCGGTGAACACCTGCGGCAACTGCCGCGCCAAGGGTTCGTAAAGACCGATCGACTCCGTGACCGCAGCCAACGCCCTCGGCATCTCCGCATCCACGTTGGCACCCACCCGTGCATATGCCAACAACGATCTTGCGAGATCGGGCAGGTTGGCGGCGGGGTTGGCCTCGGCCAGCCGTCGGTGGATCGCCACGGCTTCCTCTACCAGGGCCAGCGCCTCCTCCTGACGGCCCACCTCTGACAGCTGTACGCCGAGGTTGTTCAACGAGCCTGCGAGGTGGGGCAGGTATGCGGCCGGATTGACCTCGGCCAGCCGTCGGCAGATCGCCGCGGCTTCCTCGGCGAGGGGCAAGGCCTCCTCCCGATGGCCCACCTCCAACAGGAGAATGCCGTGGTTGTTCAACGAGTTTGCGAGGCGGGGCAGGTAGGCGGCCGGATTGACCTCGGCCAGCCGCCGATAGAGGCCGGTGGCTTCCTCGGCGAGGGGCAGGGCTTCCGCCTGATAGCCCACTTCCGACAGCCGTAGGCCGAGGTTGTTCAACGAGCTTGCGAAGTTGGGCAGGTAGGCGGCCGGATTGACCTCGGCCAGCCGCCAATAGAGGCCGGTGGCTTCCTGGGCGAGGCGCAGCGCCTCCTCCCGACGGCCCACCTCTGACAGCCGTACGCCGAGGCTGTTCAATGAGCTTGCGAGGTCGGGCAGGTGTGCGGCCGGATTGACCTCGGCCAGCCGCCGATAGAGGCCGGCGGTTTCCTCGGCGAGAGGCAGCGCCTCCTCCCAACGGCCCACGTTCGACAGCCGTATGCCGAGGTTGTTCAACGAGCTTGCGAGGTCGGGCAGGTATGCGGCCGGATTGACCTCGGCCAGCCTCCGATAGAGGCCGGCGGTTTCCTCGGCGAGAGGCAGCGCCTCCTCCCAACGGCCCACTTCCGACAGCCGTACGCCGAGGTTGTTCAACGATCTTGCAAGGTTGGGCAGGTTGGCGGCGGGGTTGGCCTCGGCCAGCCGTCGGCGGATCGCCACGGCTTCCTCTACCGGGGCCAGCGCCTCCTCCCGACGGCCCACCTCTGACAGCCGTATGCCGAGGTTGTTCAACGAGCTTGCGAGGTCGGGCAGGTACGCGGCCGGATTGACCTCGGCCAGCCGTCGGCGGATCGCCACGGCTTCCTCGGCCGGGGCCAGCGCCTCCTCCCGACGGCCCACCTTTGACAGCCATTCGCCGAGGTTGTTCAACGAGCCCGCGAGGTTGGGCAGGTGGGCGGCCGGATTGACCTCGGCCAGCCGTCGGCAGATCGCCGCGGCTTCCTCGGCGAGGGGCAGGGCCTCCTCCCGATGGCCCACCTCTGACAGCTGTATGCCGAGGTTGTTCAACGAGCTTGCGAGGTCGGGCAGGTAGGCGGCCGGATTGACCGCGGCCAGCCGCCGATAGAGGCTGGCGGCTTCCTCGGCGGCGGTCAGGGCCTCCTCCCAGCGACCGGCGTGGTCCAGCCGGAAGGCGTGGTCGGCGTGGAGGCGGGCGTGTTCGGCGGGGTCGCTGGTGGTGGCGAGGCGATGCCGGGTGAGGGTGGTGGTGATGGCTGCGGCGCCGATGTCGAGGTCGACGTGACGGCTGTCGGGGAGTAGGGCTTCGACAGCTTCCAAGACGTCGAGATCGATGTTCGGGATGGCAGCGAGGGTGGTGAGGGTGGCGCTGCCGGCGATGATCGCCAGTTGTGGCTGGGCGCGCAGCAGCGGATACAGGTGCGCGGGGCCGAGGTGGGGCCAGCGGGCTGCGGCGGCGGTGAGGAAGGTGACCGCCCGCGCGAGGTACGCCGTGGTCGCCGTGGGCGTCGCGCTTCGTCTGGACCACCAACGGCGTTTCGCTGACGGTGGCGGGGGTTGCAGTAGCTCGTTGAGCCGGGTGGGTGCCCACGGTTCGGCGGGGTGGTGGGGGCCGGGCAGGGTATGGGCGATGAAGTCTTCGGCGAGCCGGTCGGGGTACAACGGTTCGAGCGCGGTGATCTGGTTGGGGTCGGTGGGCGGGTAGCAGCGGCCGTGGTCAGTGAGGATCCGCTCGACCGGGAGCTCGTGCTCGACCCGGCGCAGCAGCGTGGTGGCCTCGGGGTGGGGTAGGGCACCGGTGAGGGCGGCGGTGAACACGGTGCGGGCCATGACGCTGTCGGGGGTGTGGTGGTCCAGCCCCCGGGTGCGGCCCTCGTACAGGCGTGTCCAGTGTTGGCGTTCGCGGTCGAGCAGGTGGCGGGTCAGCTGTTCGGGGTGGGTGGGTGGCTGGTCGCCGGTGGCATGGGCGTCGACGGCGACCAACGCGGCGACGTGCACGGTGAGGGTGAGCCCGAACTCGGGGTGGTCCAGGCCGATGGGTGGGGCGATGACGGCGGGGTTGGGGAGTTGGTAGATGGCGGCGAAGCTGTCCCGGGCGGCGGTGAACATGGCCCACCGGTCGCCGGCGTCGTCCGGCAGTGGGTTCAGATAGTGCTCGGAGGTGCCGGCCTGCACGCCGGGGTCTTCGAGGGTGGCGCGCAGCGCCGGCCATGCCGAGGCGCCGCGGGCGAGCATCAACACCCGCGCCGGCTGGTCGGGCTGGTGGAGCAGGGAGTTGCGGAGCAGCCAGATCAGGGTGGACAACGGGTACCGGTCGGCGTAGTCGACGATCAGCAGCACCCCCCGGTGCCCGTCCAGCCGCAGGTCCTGGCTGTCCTGCAGCGCCGTGGGCGTGCCGACGTGGGGCACCGCCACGACGACCTTCCAGCCGCAGGCGGCGGCGTGAGCGGCGATGTGGTCGGCAAGGCGGGTCTTGCCCTGCCCGCCCGGGGCGTGCAGCCACCGCACGGCCAGCCGTGGCCCCGCCGCGAGCCAGGCGTGCAGTTCGTCGCGCTCCCGATCGCGGCCGGTGAACGCGACCACACCGGCGCGGGCGTTGAGCATCCGCGAGGGCAGCTCCCGCAGCCACGCCCGGTCCGACACGTCATGCCGGCGGTGCTCCTCCAACAGGTACAGGGGCGTGCCGTCGCCGAAGACGTGCAGATCAGCGCCGATCACCCCGTACGCGGTGCCGGCGACCGCGTTGACGTGCTGGTGAATTTCGGCGCCCGCCGCGGTGCTCACCGCGGCGGCCCCTCACCCGTCGCCGGAGCCGGATGAGTGATGATGTTGCCGAACATCACCCCCTGGGCGGTGGCCCCTGGGGCGCTGGCGGTGATGTTCTGCACCCACTGCTGTTGCGGGGCGGGCAGCCGCGCCAGCAACTCATCCCGCAGGCTCTGCAGGGCGTCGGCCGTGGCCGGATCGTCCTCGATCAGATCGGCCAGGCGGGTCTGCCAGGCCGGCAGCAGCCGCTGGCGTACCTCTTCGCGTTGCGCCAGGGTGGCCTGTTCCACTTCGGCGGCCAGGGCGTCCAGCCGCCGCCCGGCGACGGCTTCACGTTCTCGATCGCCCCGGCCGAACAACCGGACGAACCCCGACCGCGCCACCTGCCATGCGTCCGTCGCGGCCGCCTGCACCAACACCGCCGCACCGGTCATACCCAACTGCGCCAGCCCGCCCAGATCCACGGCAACCCCTCCCCACCCACACCTGACGGCGGTTCTGATGTACCCACTGCGATCGGACTGGGCAACCCCTGTGACTGGCATGTGACAGGCAGGCCAGTCCTGCGTCCCGCTCAGCCGGCCGGGGGCGGGGCGGGCGGCACGGCCAGGGCGAGGGTGAGGTCGAGGACGGTGGCCGGGTCGTGCAGCCGCTCGCCGTACAACTCGCGCAGCTTGCCCATCCGGTAGCGGACGGTCTGCGGGTGCACGAACAGGTCGGCGGCCACGTCGTCGCGGCGGCCCTGGTGCAGCAGCCATGAGCGCAGCGTCTCGGCGAGCCGGTGCGCTGTGGCCGGGGGCAGCGAAGCCAGCGGGCGCAGCGCCTGGGCACGCAGGTCAGCCAGTCCCTCCGGGTCCATGCTGAGCAGCAGCTCGGCCAGGTGCTGCTCGGTGTCGACCGGCCCGGCGTCCGGCTCGCCCAGGCCGAGCGCCAGGGCCCGGGTGGCCCGCTGGTAGGAGGCGGCGACCCGGTGCCACGGCCGGGCCGGCCCGAGCACCGCCCGGCGCGCGGGCAGCAGCCGGGTGAGCTGGCGGCGTCGACCGCCGTGCATGTCCGGCACCAGGAGTACGGCCAGTTCCTCGGCCTGATTCATCCCGGGCAGGTCCTCGCCGCTCTCCAGGGTGTGCGGGCTGAGCAGGGCGAGCACCGCGCGCAGGTGGTGGCGGGGCAGCAGGACGACCGTCAGCGTCTGCGGCAGCGGCCACTCGGCCCGCTCGGCGCTCGGCCGCAGGATCTCCTCCGGCTCCCCGGCCAGCAGCTGCTGGGTGAGGCGTTCCAGGTCGCGTCGGCGGGCCCGCCCGGCGCTGGCCAGTTCGTCGGCGTGCCCGGCGACGCTGGCCGCCGACAGCTCGTCGATGTACGCGAACATCAGCTCGGCGAACTCGGCTACTGTTTCCGCGGCCAGCCCGCTGCGTACGGTGGTGGTGGAAACCTCCCGCCACGACACCCGCGCCCCCACCCGGTACGCGGCCAGCAGCGCGTCCATGCTCCGCCCGGAGCGGGCCTCGCCGCTGCCCAACGCGTACGCGGCCTCCAACGCGGGGGTCAGCGGGGTGCTCGGGTCGGCGGACTGCGATCCCTCGATGAGCTGCAGGAACGTGCCAAGAGCGATGCGAACCGCATTCTCGATCTTGTCGCGCATCGCGCCGGTGAGCGCGCCAGAGTAGGCGGGCACCTCGGCGATGATGGCGCTGACCGTCCGCTCGGCGACCACCGGAAGGTGGTCGCGGAGTCGGGAGGCGACCCGTTCGTCCAGTTCGAGATGGGCTGCGCGAGGCGCCGCCCACGAATCCTCCGACATCCTTGTTCTCTCCGCACAAAAAGCCGTGACCATTTCACCTTAGCCGGACAAGATGTTATGCGATCAGGTAGCCACCCTGGTCACATGACCACAATCGCCCGCCCGAAGGTCTCCTTCCGGCACCGGCTGCGGCGGCTGGCCGAGACGGTCACCACACCGCTGCTGCCGGACGACTACCTCGACATGGTCGCCCCGCTGCGCGCCGGCGCCGCGCTGCGCGGCCGGATCGTCGCGGTACGCGCCGAAACCCGGGACGCGGCGACCGTGGTCATCCAGCCCGGCCGCGGCTGGCGCGGCCACCAGCCCGGCCAGTACGTGCGCCTCGGCGTCGACGTCGACGGCGTACGCCAGTGGCGGGCCTACTCGATCACCTCCGTGCCCGGCGCGACGGACCGCCGCATCGCCATCACCGCCAAGGCGATCCCGGACGGCAAGGTCAGCAACCACCTCGTACGCGGAATCCGCCCCGGCACCCTCGTCCAGCTCGACCAGGCGCAGGGCGACTTCGTGCTCCCCGAGGCCACTCCCGAGCGGATCCTGTTCGTCACCGCCGGCAGCGGCATCACCCCGGTCATGGCGATGCTCCGCGCCGGCCTGCCCGCCCGCGCCGACGTCGTACTGGTGCACTCGGCACCCACCCGCGACGACGTCATCTTCGGCACGGAGCTGCGCGCGCTCGCCGAGCGCGGCGCGCTGCGGCTGATCGAGCGGCACACCGACACCGACGGCCTGCTCGGCGTACCTGAACTCGACGACCTGGTGCCCGACCACGCCGAGCGGCAGACCTGGGCGTGCGGGCCGGTCGGCCTGCTCGACGCGGTCGAGGCGCACTGGGCCGCCCGCGGCATAGCCGACCGGCTGCACATCGAGCGGTTCCGGCCGACCGTGATCACCCCCGGCGAGGGCGGCACGGTCACCTTCACCCGCGCCGCCGTGACCGTCGAGGCCGACGGCGCCACCCCCATCCTCGACGCAGGCGAGAACGTGGGCGTGCTCATGCCCTCGGGCTGCCGGATGGGGATCTGCTTCGGCTGCGTCGTCCCGCTGCGCCAGGGCGCGGTGCGCGACCTGCGCAACGGCGACCTCACCACCGCCGTCCCCGGGGACGGCGTGCTCATCCAGACCTGCGTGTCGGCGGCCGCCGGTACCTGCGACATCGAACTCTGACTGGGAGGCCACCGACATGACCGCGATCCAGAACAAGGCCGACAACCCGATCGCCCACCTGAGCGCCGAGGACATCGAGATCATCGGCAAGGAGCTGGACGCGATCCGGGACCGGGTCATCGCCGATCGGGGCGAGCGGGACGCGCGGTACATCCGGAAGGTCATCAAGACCCAGCGGACGCTGGAGATCAGCAGCCGGGCGGTGCTGCTCTTCTCGCTGTTCCCGCCGGCCTGGATCCTCGGCACCGCCGGCCTCGCGGTCGCCAAGATCCTGGACAACATGGAGATCGGCCACAACGTCCTGCACGGGCAGTGGGACTGGATGCGCGATCCGAAGATCCACTCCACCACCTGGGACTGGGACCACGTCTCCCCGGCCGACCAGTGGAAGCACTCGCACAACGAGCTGCACCACCGCTACACCAACGTGCTCGGCAAGGACAACGACCTCGGGTACGGCATCATGCGGGTCGACGAGGACCAGCCCTGGAGCAAGGGCCACCTCGGCCAGCCGTTCTACAACCTCCTCAACGCCTGCTTCTTCGAGTACGGCATCGCCGCGTACGACCTGGAGCTGGGGCAGAACCTGAAGGACGGCGGGCACAAGAGCCCCGAGTTCCGGGCCCGAGCCCGGGCCGTCGGCCGCAAGATCCGCCGCCAGGTGCTCAAGGACTACGTCGCGTACCCGCTGCTGTCCGGCCCGTCGTTCCTCACCACCCTGGCCGCCAACTTCACCGCCAACCTGATCCGCAACGTGTGGAGCCACTCGGTGATCATGTGCGGGCACTTCCCCAGCGGGGTGGAGACCTTCGAGAAGACCTCCATCGAGGGCGAGACCAAGGGCGAGTGGTACCTGCGGCAGATGCTCGGCTCGGCCAACATCAGCGGCAGCCGGCTGCTGCACATCATGGCCGGCAACCTGTCGCACCAGATCGAGCACCACCTCTTCCCCGACCTGCCCAGCAACCGCTACCGGGAGATCGCCCCCGAGGTCCGGGCGCTCTTCGACCGGTACGGGCTGCGCTACACCACCGGGTCGCTGCCCAAGCAGGTCGCCTCCGCCTGGTGGAAGGTCATCCGGCTGTCGTTCCCCAACCGCCGCCGCAAGAACGCCGAGCCGGTGGCACCCGCCCTGGTCTCCGCCAGCGTCTGACCGGCGCGGCCTCAGGCATCCTTCCTCACGCAGAACTCGTTGCCGTCGGGGTCGGCCAGCATGACCGCGCCGTCCTCACCGACCTCGAGCCGGGTGGCCCCGAGGGCGACCAGCCGGTCGACCTCCGCCTGCTGGTCGCCGTTGGCCGGGGCGAGGTCGAAGCGCTGCCGGTTCCGTACCTCCTTCGCGGCCACGGGCGGACCTCCCCACGCGACCTTCGTGCCGCCGTGCGGTGACTGGATCGCGGTCTCCTGATCCTGGTCCCACACCAGCGGCCAGCCCAGCACCTCGCTCCAGAACAGGCCGACCTCCCGAGTGCCGTCGCAGGCCACCTCTCCGAGCAAACCGCACCCGGCGAGGAACTTGTTGCCCGGCTCGATCACGCAGAACTCGTTACCCTCGGGGTCGGCCAGGACGACATGCCCCTCCTCGGGGCGCTGCCCGACGTCGAGGTGGCCGCCGTCGAGCCCCAGCGCCGTCGCCACCGTGTGCTGCTGATCGGCGAGGCTGGCGCTGGTCAGGTGCAGGTGCAAACGCCGGCTCGGCCCCACCTGCTCCACGCGGCCCGGGACGAACCGGAGGCCGAGTTGGGTGTCGTCGCCGGGCAGAAGCGCACCACCACCGACGTCCTCGACGACCTCCCGGCCGAGCACGCCGGCCCAGAACCGCGCCACGCGAGCGGGGTCGTGCGCATCGAAGGTCACCGCCAGCAGTCGCGAGATCATCGCATCACAGTAGACATCGGCCAGCAGGGCAACAACGTGATTTGGCCAGGTCGGACGTATCGCCGCAACGCGGCCTGCCCACCGCGGCCGGCTGACCCGGGCGAAGGACACGGGAAGATAACTAGGGGATACAAGGCCGTCGAAGATCGTTAGCGTCGATGCCTAACCAGACGGCGTCGTCTGGAGTTAGGTGGAGAACAAATGAACCTTCGGAGGAGGGTGGTGTCGCCCGTCGCGGCGGCCGGTGCACTGGCCATCATGACGAGCCTCACCGCGGGCGCGTTGCCCGCGGCGGCACAGGCCGCCCCGGCGTCCGCGACAGCTGGCGTCACCCACGAAGATAACCCACGGGTTCCCGCAGGAGCGCTGTGGACGGAAGAGTACTTCCCGTCCTCGGACGGCAGTGACGTCGAACTGCACGCCGACGTGCTCCGCCCGGCACACCTGCCGGCGGACGCGAAGACACCGGTGATCCTGTCGGTCGGCCCGTACTTCTCGCACGCCGGCCAGACCGCCCCCGAGGGGTGGAAGCAGACCGGGCCGTCTTCGCGCTTCGAGGACCTCATCGAAGGCGCGCGGCTCATGGAGCGCGGATACACCGTCGTGATGGTCGACCTGCGCGGCTTCGGCGGCAGCACCGGGTGCCTGGACTTCATCGGCCCTGGGGAGCAGGCCGACATCAAGGCGGCCGTCGAGTGGTCAGCGAGCCAGCCGTGGTCGACCGGCAAGGTGGGCATGTACGGCAAGTCGTACGACGCCAACACCGGGCTGGCGGCCAACACCCTCAAGCTCAAGCCGCTGAAGGCGATCGTCTCGCAGGAGCCGACCTGGAACAGGTACAACTACCTGTGGAGCAACGGGGTGCCACGGTCCAACCTGACCAGCACCCCGCGCAGCTACTACTCGATCGCGACCATGGCCCCGCTCGCCGGCGACAGCGACCGCTACAAGGCCAACGCGGCGTACGAGAAGACTCACCCCGAGTGCGAGGCTTACAACAGCACCAACACCCAGAACCCCGACCCGAAGTCGGACTTCTGGCGGGACCGCGACTTCGCCTCCCGTGCCGCCGGGTCCCAGACGCCGCTGTTCGTCACCTCCGGCTTCATCGAGGACAACACCAAGCCCGAGCAGCTCCAGAAGTACCTGGCCAACCACCAGGGCCCGCAGCGCGGCTGGATCGGCCAGTGGGAACACGTACGCGGCAACGAGACCACCACCAAGGGCCAGCTCAAGATGGGCCGCGCGGGCTGGTTCGACGAGGTGATGCGCTTCTACGACGAATACCTCCAGGACATCAAGCCGTCGGTGATCGACCCGGCGTTCGCCCTTGAGGACAGCCTCGGCAACTGGCGCGCCCAGCCGACCTGGCCGATGACCAGCGACGCGTACAAGGTGAAGCTGGCACCCGGGCAGTACGTCGACAACGGCGGCAAGGCGCAGGCAGCCGCCCTGTCGCTGACCGCGCCCGAGTCCCAGGGCCTGGACATCGAGTACGCGACGGAGGCCGGCTCGCTGGCGACCGAGCAGACGAGCGCGCTCGCCGCCGAGGCAATCGCCAACAGCTACTGGAACTGGTCCACCCCCGTCTCCCAGCAGGTGCGGATCACGGGCAGCCCGCAGATCCAGCTGAAGACCCGGGGCCTGGGCAACGCCTGGGTGCGGATGTGGGACGTCGCCCCGGACGGCAAGGCGACCATGTTCAACGAGAACGTCGGGGCGCTGGACCACAGCGGCGTAACCTCGTTCGAACTGAAGGCGACGGACTGGACCTTCCAGCCGGGGCACCGGCTCGGCGTCCAGATCGGCACCATCACCTCGAACGGCTGGCGGGGCGTGCCCTCGGGCGAGACGATCACGGTCACCGACGCGCGCCTCGCGCTCGAGGTGCAGGACCCGCAGTTCGACGCGCCGACCCAGGGTGACCGCTCGCCGTACCTGGACACGTACCTGAAGGCGAACACCACCACCCTCACCAACGTCGGCACCGGCACCTTCACGCTGGGCGTCACGAAGAAGGGCTGACCCAAAGCGGCTGCCCGGTATCCTCCCGAAGGGTGCCGGGCAGCCCGTCACGGGCTGCTCCACGCGTCACGGTGGCTGAATCCGGACCAGGGGGAGACATGCGCGAGCCCGCTACGCAGGCAGACTCCCAACCTCCGGCACCGAACCGCCCAGTCGCCCCGGCACTGCGGTTCGCCAGCGAACTGGTCGCCTGGGTGGCCGCCCCGTGGGCGCTGGCCGGGGTCTCGATTCCGCTGGCCGTCGCGTCGGTGCTGATCCTCATCGGGCTGCCGACCATCTTCGCGACGCCGGGCGACAAGGCGCACGTCATCGTGGCGGTACCCGGCTACGTCACGATCGGGCTGGTGCTGCTGCAGATGGTGGCTGCGGTGGTGGCGTCCTGGATTGCTTGGCCGACCGTGGTCGCGAGCATCATGTCAGCGCTCGTGGCCGCCGCCATCGTGACGGAACTGCCGCGCTGGCGCTGGCTCCTGGCCCAGCAACCCACCAAACTCAGGTGACCCCAACGCGTCCACTCACCGGTGCCACGATGACCCAGAACGCGACACGCCGA
This sequence comes from Micromonospora sp. NPDC048999, assembly GCF_040649295.1. Classification (NCBI taxonomy): domain Bacteria; kingdom Bacillati; phylum Actinomycetota; class Actinomycetes; order Micromonosporales; family Micromonosporaceae; genus Micromonospora; species Micromonospora sp. NPDC048999. Next base: position 81,546 of record NZ_JBEZFI010000022.1, read on the forward strand.
ACGCCGCTGCGACCCGGCCGGCGGACCGAAGCCGACCGAGGGTACGGCCGGAAAAAGCCCCGTGCCGTCGTCGGCCCTGCTGTCCCGTCGCGACCTGGCGTCCCTGCTAACAGGTCAAGCTGTCAGCCCGACATGACGGTGCGCGTCGTCACGACTACCTGGCCCAACGGCGGCTCGTCATTCAGAATCGGCATAGCCCTAGGCCCGATCCTTGACAACTCCACAACGTATGCCCGTTTTGGGCAACCTTAGGGGCACCCGGAATTGATCTAGGAACCCTAAGCAAGCACCCCGTACGGTGTGGGTTCCAAGCTTCAAAAGGGAACAAAAGCAGCTATACGGGCAGCCTGCCAGCATGCAGCCAGCGATAGTCAGCTATTTTTGCTGTTCGCGAGCCCCTTCACCGACCCGCGGCGGTCGGTCTCCATTGCGGCGCGGGGTGCCGGCCGGGCCGATCTTGTGAGGAGGTCCTTCACCGACCCGCGGCGGTCGGTCTCCATTGCGGCCGCCCCTTGTACGTGAACTCGTCCTCGTCGTCCTGGTCGTCCTTCACCGACCCGCGGCGGTCGGTCTCCATTGCGGCCTGATCTTGCTGACTGAGGCCGACGGCCTCCACGCCGGCCTTCACCGACCCGCGGCGGTCGGTCTCCATTGCGGCGCGATCGTGATTGCGCCGACCGCCAGGATCGGACCCGTGCCTTCACCGACCCGCGGCGGTCGGTCTCCATTGCGGCCTGCCCGACGAGCGGTACGTGATCGGCAGTCGCGAGGCCTTCACCGACCCGCGGCGGTCGGTCTCCATTGCGGCGTCGATGTAGTACAGGATTGCGCTGGTAATCGCGCTGCCTTCACCGACCCGCGGCGGTCGGTCTCCATTGCGGCGGGGCGAGCGCGTCGAGCTCCCGTCGGAACACGACGCCTTCACCGACCCGCGGCGGTCGGTCTCCATTGCGGCCTGCCGAACTGTCAGGGCGTGGACCTGACGGCCACCGACCTTCACCGACCCGAAGCGGTCGGTCTCCATTGCGGCTTCGTCTGCGCCTCCGACACCTCGGCGAGCGTCACCATCTTCACCGACCCGCAGCGGTCGGTCTCCATTGCGGCTGCATCTACTCGGGCTTGGTGTTGTCCTCCCCGCACCCTTCACCGACCCGCAGCGGTCGGTCTCCACCGGGATCGGCCGCCAGGTTAGGATCGGCCTAGCATTCGCTGCCCTCCATCCGGTGCCGCGCGGCCCCGATTTGATCGCGCTGGCACTGTGCTCCATTGCAGCGATGCAGGTTGTGTGACCTGTTGTGGGTCTGGAAACTCTCATGTCCCTGGCCTTGAGCCAGGGCTCCGTTTCTCAGTGTCGCCAACCCGACAGGCATTGGATGCAGGTTGAGTGACCAGGTACCACATTCCAAAGTAGAGTCGCCTAGGTCAATCTCGCTCCGGCACACGGCGATGCGGGGGACTCCCCGCTGAGCTCTGCCCCTCGTAGGGAGTAGCGATGCCGTCCTTTGAGGCGTTTTTCCGGCAGGCGACCGGTAAGCCTCCGTACGGATATCAGGCGCGGTTGGCGCGCGACGGCCTGCCGGCGGTGGTCCAGGCACCAACCAGCTCGGGCAAGACGGCAGTGATTCTGGCCTGGCTGTGGCGTCGGCTGCACGGCCCCGAGCCGGCGGCCACGCCGCGGCGGCTGATTTTTGCCCTGCCGCAGCGAACCCTGGTCGAGCAGGTGGCTGGGGAGGCCCGCAAGTGGCTGGCCGGCCTCGGTCTCACCGACGAAGTTGCCCTGCACGTGGTGATGGGTGGCGAGGGTCGTACGCAGCGCCAGTGGCGGTTGGACATGCACCGCCCCGCGATCGTGGTGGGCACGGTCGACTCGCTGGTGAGCAAGGCGCTCAACCGGGCCTACGGCCTTGGGCGGGCCATCTATCCGATCGATTTCGCACTGGTCACCAACGGCGCGCAGTGGGTCATCGATGAGGTGCAGCTCTGCCCCGAGTCGACGACCACGTTGCGCCAGCTCGCGGCGTACGCGGCGGCGTCCGGGGCCGGGTGGCCGACGGCTGAGCCGTTCGCGTTGACCTGCATGTCGGCAACGGTTTCGGAGTCGCTCTTGGATACGGTCGACAACCCGTTGCCGGGGCCGGGTGACATCCTGCGCATCGAGCCGGGGGATCGGGTCGGTGAGTTGGCGACGCGGCTGAATGCCCGGCGGACGATCCGCAGGCTGGTGGCCGAGCCGGACGACCACAAGGCGATTGCTGAGGCGGTGCGCGAGCGGCACCGGACCGGCACGCTGACCCTGGTCGTGGTCAACACGGTAGGCAGCGCCCGGGGCGTCTACGCCGCTCTGCGCGCCACGGAGACGCCCTGCACGCTGCTGCATTCCCGCTTTCGTGGCGCCGACCGTCAGCGGCTGGTCGAACAGGTGATCGCCGAGCCTGGCGACCGGGGGCACATTGTCGTCTCCACCCAGGTCGTCGAAGCGGGTGTGGACCTCAACGCCTCGGTCATGGTCGTCGAAGCCGCTCCCTGGCCGTCGGTCGTGCAGCGGGCCGGGCGGTGCAACCGGACGGGCCGGATCGTCGACGCCGAGCTGTGGTGGCTGCCACCGGCGAAGCATCATCCCTACGAGCGGGCCGACATCGAGGCAGCCATTGAAGGGCTTATCGGGCTGGAGGGCGTCGCCGTCACCGGGGAGGACCTGCTCGCCCGGCGGGTTGAGGTCACCGAACCGGAGGTTTCGGTGATCCGCCGGGGGGACCTGCTTGACCTCTTCGACACGGCCCCCGACCTCACCGGCGCTGATCTGGACGTCTCACCGTTTGTGCGTGACGCCGATGACCTGGACGTGCAGCTCGCCTGGGCGGACTGGGCGCCAAGCGATGCATCAGGACGGCCGCCGGCCGAGGCCAAGGCCCCGCCGGCCGAGTGGCGCTGCCGGGTGCCGCTCGGCGAGCTGAAGGCGTTGCGCAAGCGTGGCGCGGTGGTGTGGCGTTTTGACCAGGCTGCCGGGCGGTGGACGCAGGTCACCGAAGGCCATCCGGCTCGGCCGGGCGAGGTGCTGCTCATGTCGGCCAAGGACGGCGGCTACGACCCGCAGGTCGGCCTCGACCCGTCGATCAAGAAGCCGGTGGCCGACTGCCCGTTGCTGGGGACCACGCCCGATCCGGCCGTCGGCACCGACCCGGCCTCGGGAAGCGAGGACGCCTACCAGCAGGACGACGCGAGTGTTGCCCAGCGCGATTGGCTGTCGCTGGATCAGCACAGCGACGACGTACGCCGGCATGCCGAGGCGCTGCTCGCCGTGCTTCAGCCGTTGCTGCCGGCCGCCGCGCAGGAGGCGGTGGTGACCGCCGGATACGCGCACGATGCCGGCAAGTGCCACGACGCCTGGCAGGACGCGCTGTGCGTGCTCGCACCGCCCGAGGAGCGGGAGCGGATCGAGGCGGGTCGGCCGTGGGCGAAGTCGAATGGGAACGGCCGTTTGATTTTCTCTCGTGGCGGTAGCTTCCGCCACGAGTTGGTGTCGCTGCTCCTGCTGGACGGCCCGCTACGCGCACTGCTGGACGGCACCGGAGACCCGGACCTGGTGCGCTACCTCGTGCTCGCGCACCACGGCAAGCTACGACTCCAGGTACGCGGACCTGACGACACCGACCCCGAGACGCTGCTCGGGCTCAAGCGCGGCGAAACCGTACGGATGCCCGACCTGCTCGGCCAGCCGGCCGGGGAGGTGACCGTCGACCTCGACCTGTTCAACCTCGGCGGCCACCGATCCTGGACCCGTACGGCGCTCGGTCTGCGCGACCGGTACGGCCCCTTCGTCCTCGCCTACCTGGAGACGCTGGTCAGGATCGCAGACTGGCGAGCCAGCGCCGACATGGAGGAGGCAGCTCGATGAGCCGCCACGTTCTGCCCGGGTTGCGTCCGACTCCGATGGCCGCCTACCTGGCCGGGCTGGGCCTGATCCGCCTGCTCGGTGAACAGGCCGACCCGAACCTCACCACCGAGTGGACCGACGACGGCCTGGTCCTCAACACCACCGTGGACGACTTTGCGGCCTGGCTGGTGGATCACTACGTCCCCACACCGGTGCTCAGCCCATGGAATGAGGGCAGCGGGTTCGGGGCCAAGGACAAGACTCCGAAGCAAACCCTCGACGCGCTCGTCGCGCACCCGTCACCCCGGCTGGACGGGTTTCGCCGTGCGCTGCCAGCGGCCACAGACGTTGGGGAACGCTATCGCTCGCCGGCAGGCTGGACGAAAGAGCGAACCATCCGCGAATTTCGCAACCGCTGCCCCGACGCACTGCTGCCGTGGATCGACGCCGCCGTGGTCCTCGCCGCCGATCAGGTGTATTTTCCTCCGTTGCTCGGCACGGGCGGCAACGACGGACGGTTGGACTTCTCCACCACCTTCCACCAACGCCTGCTGGACGTGCTCGACCCTGCGTCCAGGGGCCGTGCGCGCTCCCTCAACCAGGCCCGCGACCTTGTGGCCGGGACGCAGACCGAACGGTTGACCTCGGCACCGGCAGGACAGTTCGACCCGGCGGCGACGGGCGGCCGTAACTCCTCGCCCTTCGGCGGCGCCGATTCGGTGGTGAACCCGTGGCAGTTCGTCCTGCTGGTCGAGGGTGCCCTGCTCTTCGCGTCCAGCGCCAGCCGTCGCCACCAGCACGCGGCAAGGCGGGCGGCGATGCCGTTCACCGTGTTCGCGACGCCGGACGGCTCGGCCAGCGGCGCGGCGGGGGAGACATCCCGGGGCGAGGTGTGGGCACCGGTATGGGAGGAGCCATTCACGCTCGCGGAGGTCCGTCAGCTCTTCACCGAGGCGCGGGCATCCTGGCGAGGACAACCCGCCCGGCGTGCCATCGAGTTCTACGCAGCGACCCGAACCCTGGGCGTCGCCCGAGGATTGACCGGATTCGTCCGCTACGGCCTGCACCAGCGCAACGGCTTGGCCTTCGTGGCCGTGCCCGTCGAGCACGTCACGGTGAGCAACAGCCCGGAGGTACGGCTCGCCGCGCGCCTGGAGGACTGGGTGTCCCGGGTACGCCGAGCCGAAAGGCCCACAGCGGTCACACAGGCCGTACGCCGCTTCGACGCGGCGCATCTGGCCTTTGCCCGCGATGGCGGACCGCTGCCGCTGGCCCGCCTGCTGGCGGCAGTAACCGACCTCGAACAAGCCGTCGGGCGCAGCGGAAAGACCCGGGACGACGTCGGCGTGCGGAGGCCGCCCTCGGCGCACCACTTCCTCCCGGAGTTCAACAAGGTCGAATGCGCCGAGTTGCGGGTCGCCGTCGGCATCGCCTCCTGCGCCACCCGCGCCGGCGCGGATGGCGCTCGCCAGCCGGCCCGGAGCATGCGGCAGATCCTGCTCCCGATCGACCCCGATCAGCGGTGGCGGTCCGCACCGGTCGTCGCCGGCTTCGGCCTGCGGCCGCTGCAGGAGGTGTTGGCCGACGTGCTGACCTGGCGCAGCCGTACCGCTGCCCAGGAAGGCCACCACGGGACCAGGTTTCGAGGCGTGCCCACCTTCCGCACCGGTATTCCGGTCCCCGCCGCGGATCTGCACGCCTTCGCGCTCGGTCAACTCGACAAGAAGATGCTCGACCTGTGGCTACGCGCCTGCCTCGCCCTCGGCTGGGACGGCGTCCGCCACGACTGGGCAGACCCGGGGCGGCCCGTGGTGCCGGTGCCCACCCTCGGCCTGCTGCATCCGTTCGCTGCGGGTCTCGCTCCCGGTCAAGCCCGGAACCGAGACCCGGAGATGCCATCACTGGCGCTCGGCCCCGACTGGTCGGCACGGCTGCTCGCCGGTCACCTCACCGCCGTGCATGACGAGGCAGTCCGGCGGCTACGGCAAGCCGGCTGGCAGGCCGTACCCAGCCCGAAGCAGATCCACGCGAACCCCGTCGCCGTCGCCGCAGCACTCGTGCCCCGCTGCCGGCAGCCGCAACGCGCGATGACGGCTTGCCGCCTCGCCATGCCGATCCCGGCCAAAGAAGCCACCGACACCGAACTCCCCGACAACCAGCACGACAGTGCCGCACAACTCGAAGAGGAGATGGCATGACCACCAGCGCCCGTACGGTGCTCAAGGTCGAGCTGCGCCCGCTGCTCGGCTCCCGGTTCCAGCCGACCGGCTTCCCGGACCTCGGAGCCGCCGAGTTCGACTCGAACGAAGGCCGCGCGCTGCTCGTCGAATCGGCCCAGTCGATGGCCAACCGCCTGGAGGCCACCACCTGGGACGACGCCCGCACCGACCAGGTCGAGGCGCTGGCCGGCCTGCCGTACGTCAAGGTCGTCGACGGCTCGGGCGCGTTCCTGTCGTCGAGCCGGCTGGAAGCCCACCGGCTCGCCTCCGCGTACGTCATGGCCGGCACCATCGACGGCGTCAAGGGTGAGGACTGGATGCGCGACCGTCTCGGCCTGCAGGCCGGCCGGCCGCTGGACCACCGCGCGTTGGCGCGGGCCTGCTTCGCCCTCGACCCGCTGTCGCTCGTGCACGGCGTCTTCTATGCCCGCAAGGCCTGGCCCTGGCAGCCGAAGGTCGCCCGCGCGGTGACCAGCTTCATCGAGGCGTACGACGTGCGCCCGGTGGTCAGCGGCGGCGTCAAGCGGGACGTCGTCAACAACGAGGGCAAGGGCGGGGCCACGGCCGAGGGCTACGGCACCGTGCCGCACCACCGTGTCGAGTACACCGCCGGCCGGATCACCGCCTACTTTTCCATCGACCACGCCCAACTGCGCTCCTACGGGCTCTCCGAAGCAGGAACCGCCCTGCTGACGGCGCTGATCGACTTCGAGATCGGCAGCCTGCTCGACGGCGGGCTGCGGCTGCGTACCGCCTGCGACCTTGACGTCGTCGCGGTGCTTGGGGAGCGGCCGGACGCCGTGGAGGCCGCCGACCGAGTTGCCAAGCTCATCGGCGAATGCGGTGACGAACTCGCCCCAATCACCACCGCCACCTGGACCGGACGGGGCAAGGGATGACCGTCACCCTCGCGATCCGCTTTCCCCTAGGCCGCTACCACGCGACTCCCTGGGACCGCAGCGTCAACGAGGGGGCCGTCGAGTGGCCGCCGTCCCCATGGCGACTGCTGCGCGCCCTGGTCGCCACCTGGTACACCCGCTGGCCGGATCTGCCGGCCCCCGTGCTGGACGGGCTGCTCGACGCCCTCGGCGAACCGCCGTCATATCGGACGCCACTCGCACGGCCTGCGCACACCCGCCACTACCTGCCGGACCTCGACCACAAGAAGGGCGAGACCGGCGGAACGGACCTGACCCTCGACCCGTACCTGTCGGTGCCTGCGGACGAAGACGTGCTCGTGCGGTGGGACGCGGACCTGACCGACGAGCAACGCCAGGTGCTGGCCAAACTGGCCGAACTGCTGCCGTACCTGGGCCGAGCCGATTCGGTCTGCGAGGCCCGGCTGCTCGACAACGACCCAACGCCGGACGACACATGGTGGCGTCCGTCAGCCACCGGCCCCGAACGGATACGCCTGCTCGCGCCCGCTCGTCCGATCCGTCGGCCGATCCTTGAACTGACGACGGTAGACGTACGCAAGAACCGGCGCACCGTGCCACCGGAGACGACCTGGGTGAGCTACGCCCGCGTCCCCGCCCAAGCGGTGCCGGAATCGCCACCACCGTCGATCAGCGGCGTGACCGCAGTTCGGCTCGCCGTAATGTCACGGGCTCCGTTCAAAGCCACCGACGCGGTGCTGCTCGCCGACGAGATGCACCGCCAGGTGACGCGCGAGCTGGACGGCGGCCGCGAGGCGGTGCTGGGGCACGGCGGAGCCGCCACCGATCACCAGCACGCCCACTGGATTCCGATCCCCGAAGGTCACCACCGAGGCGCCACCGTCGATTCCCTGGTGGTCTGGGTGCGCGCGGGGCTGACGGCGACCGAAGTAGCCAAAATCATCGGGGTGCGGAGCGTCTCGGGGCAGCGCGGCGGGCGAGGAGGGGATGGGTACAAGGTCAAGGGTCTCCCCGCCATGGACCTGCTGCTGCAAGCTGCCGGGCCGGTCGAGCAGGTCGTGCCAGAGTTGTACGGGCCGGCTCGGCGGTGGCGAAGCCTCACCCCGTACCTACCCGTGCGGCACCGCAAGCGGGAGTCACTCGACGCCTACGTCACCACCGATGTGCACCGCGAGCTGGGCTACCGCGGACTGGAGGCGGCCGAGGTCACTCGAATCAACCAGGAAGAGGGACTATCCGACCGATGGGCGCTGGACTTCCGGCGCTACCGGATGACCGAGAATCTCGGGAAGGCACGGCGAGGACTCGGCCTGCGCTTGGAGTTCGCCGAGGAGGTGGAGGGACCGCTGCTGCTCGGACAACTCAGCCACTTCGGATATGGGATCTTCGTCCCCGAGCCGGACGGCGACGTGCGATGAACGGACCTGCCGACCAGAACACAGCCACCGGCGGACTGCGCGCCGCCGACCAGTAGTACGGCGCATCCGTCGGACTCCGCGTCCCTACCGATCACCCTCGCCAGGGTCGTGATCCACGATCGCGCTGCACCCTGGCCCGAACCTTGACAACTCCACAACCCTGCGCCCACCCCCCACCCAACTTGATCTAGGAACCCCAAGTGGACGCCCCATACGCTGTAGGTTCCGAGCTCCAGGAAACAACAAAGGTAGCATTTCGGGCACGGAACCAGACTCTTGGCAATGACAGGAGGCTATATCTGCTGGTCGTATGCCCCTTCACCGACCCGAGGGGGTCGGTCTCCATTGCGGCGACTTTGCGTAGGAGCGAAGAAGGCGCTTCAGTTCGGCCTTCACCGACCCGAGGGGGTCGGTCTCCATTGCGGCGAAGTACACGCAGATCGCCGGCTACCTGGCGGCGCTCCCCTTCACCGACCCGAGGGGGTCGGTCTCCATTGCGGCTTCGCCACGTCGACGTAGATCCGGGTGGTCTTGATGTCGCCTTCACCGACCCGAGGGGGTCGGTCTCCATTGCGGCGTGGATTTGCCGCCGGCGCGGAACGGCGATGTGGTTACCCTTCACCGACCCGAGGGGGTCGGTCTCCATTGCGGCGAGGGGCTGCGCGGCGTACTCGGCGGGGTCGGTAAGGCCCTTCACCGACCCGAGGGGGTCGGTCTCCATTGCGGCGCGTCCTAGCTGGACGTCAAGCCCCAAACCGGTCGATCGCCTTCACCGACCCGAGGGGGTCGGTCTCCATTGCGGCCTGCAGCCCCGCCCGCTCCCCCTGGACCCCGCACCGGCCTTCACCGACCCGAGGGGGTCGGTCTCCATTGCGGCGCGCAGGCCATCCAGGCGCATCTGATCCTGTCGTCGCCCTTCACCGACCCGAGGGGGTCGGTCTCCATTGCGGCAACCGGGCCGCGTCCAGCAGGAAGCACTGACCACAACCCTTCACCGACCCGAGGGGGTCGGTCTCCATTGCGGCCTTTCGGGTTTCGGCACGCCTTATCCAACGGCCGTCGCCCCTTCACCGTCCCGAGGGGGTCGGTCTCCATTGCGGCCGCAGCGCCTCCGCCGTCATGCTGTCCATCTCAACCCTTCACCGACCCGAGGGGGTCGGTCTCCATTGCGGCTCCGCGGGCTGAAGGTCTGAGCGCCATGCGCTACGTGGTCTTTCACCGACCCGAGGGGGTCGGTCTCCATTGCGGCATGAGCGGAGAGGCGGCCCAACAATGGCTCAGACCGCACCTTCACCGACCCGAGGGGGTCGGTCTCCATTGCGGCTCCGGGGTGTACTCCTCCGTGATCACGGAGATGTCCCCTTCACCGACCCGAGGGGGTCGGTCTCCATTGCGGCGACGCCAAGTGCGCGCTCGCCCTGGACCGGTAGACGAGGGCCCTTCACCGACCTGAGGGCGTCGGTCTCCATTGCGGCACTTGGGCACCGGTCTGACGGATGCGGTCCTCACCCCGCCTTCACCGACCCGAGGGGGTCGGTCTCCATTGCGGCAACGGCTGCGGCTTCGGGAGCACCAGCCTGGGGCTTCGCCTTTACCGGCCCGAGATGGTCGGTCTCCATCGCGACGACACCGTGAGCACATGTGGCCGCGCCCTCCGGGGCACCTTCACCGACCCGAAGCGGCCGGTCTCCGTAACGGGGTTGGCATGGCGATGTTTGAAGCCGGTTGGCGGCCGAGGTAGCGACCAGAGTTGATCGCGCTCGGATTTGACACGCTGCCATAGAGAGCCTCTGGAGGGCGCGGTGCGAGTACCGTCGACTGCGGCGGCCCGTCGGAGTAGCGGCCGGCGGCCCGCCGCCCAGACCGCTACCTGGGAGACGATGATGACTGCACCCACGACCTTCGGTGCGCGCCTTCGGGCTTGTCGCGAACGTTCGGGTAAGACGCGTCCAGTCCTCGGTGGGCTGGTAGGCCGCAGCGCCGAATGGGTCAAGGCCGTAGAGAATGGTCGGCTACTCCCACCCCGCCTACCGATGCTGCTTCGCCTGGCCGAGGTGCTCGACATCTCTGACCTGGCGGACCTGACCGGCGACCAGTCTCTGCCGGTGGCATCGGTAACCCGCGCTGGCCACCCGGATGTCGACAATGTCGCCGCTGCTATGCAGCGCGCCTCGGTTCCGGTCGGCGATCCGACGCCGGTTGACGTCCTGCGGAGCCTGGTCGATCAGGCGTGGGCGCTGTGGCACCGGTCGACCGTCGAGCGTACGGCGGTTGCCGCGATGCTTCCTGGGCTGCTGATGGACGTGCAGCGCAGCGCCCGGCGGCTGGACGGACTGGCTCGTCGGCAGGCATTGGTCGAGTTGGCGCGCGTCTACCACCTCGCGCAGTTGTACCTGGCGCACCAGCCGTATCCGGAGCTGGTGTGGCTCGCCGCCGACCGGGCGATGCTGGCCGCTCAGGACGCCGATGACCCCGCTGCGATTGCCGTGGCCGCCTGGTACTACGCCCATGTATACCGGGGCTCAAACCAGGTCGACGCCGCCGAGCAGGTGCTTGTCGACGCGGCTGGCCTGGTTGATCCGGCCGCTGGTGCTGAGCAAACGGCGCGGTGGGGGCAGGCGCAACTCGGGATCGCGCTCGGGCACAGCAAGGCTGGGCGGGCCGGGCAGGCATGGCGCGCATGGGACGCCGCCGACGAGGCCGCGAGCCGGCTCGGCAGCGGGTACGCCCACCCCTGGCTGATGTTCGGCCCGGCCGCCTGCGCGGCGTACGCGGTGACCATCGAGACGGACCTGTGCCGACCTGGTGAGGCGGTCCGGCGGGCCGACACTGCCGACTACCGCGCGCTGCCGTCGCACACCCGTCGGGCGGCCGCGCTGATCGAGGCCGCTCGGGCGCACATGCTGGATCGAGGCGAGGTCGCGGCGGTGCATCTGCTCGGCCGGGCACTGCGAGAGAGCGTGGACACGGTTCGACACCAGCCGTACGCCCGCACAGTCGCGCTAGAGCTGTCGATCCGGCCGGGCACGGTCGGGAGGACGCGCGGGAGTTGGCTCTCGCGATCGGGGTGATGGGGTAGCGCTTCCTCGGGTACACACTGTCCCCACCGCCACCCGTGGCCGCTCGTAGCGTCCTGGTCACTGGCGGCGGCGGGTGTTTTTCCGGCCCGACAACCGATAGGGGCCGGACGAGACCTCGCCGTCGCCTCCCACACGATGAGGGAGGCGGAACCAGTGGCAAGCAGGCCCGAGCTGTGCGAGTTGGTGCGGTGGCTGTTCCGGCGGCCGGAGCCGCCGCCACCCGGACATCGGGCATCGGCGCCAGGCGAGCGAGCAGCCGGCGACCTTTGGTTCGTTAGTCGATTGGGATTCGGTAGACGAGGTCGTACCGGCCGCCCGGCAGCACGATGTCCGCCGCCTCGACCGGCACGTCACCCGCGAAGTAGGTCCGCTCGATGGTGTGTACGGACGCCCGTGCGGGCAGGTGGAGCGCTTCGACCTCGTCGGCCGTCGCTGCCCGCAGGCTCACGCGCTCCACGACCTCAGTCACCCGGACGCCAATCGCGTCCATGCGGGCGACCACGCCCACAGCGGCACCGGCCTCCGGCCACTCCACAGGCGTGCCCTGCGTGATGACCAGCGGCTCGTACGAGGTGGAGAGTTGGGTCGGCTCGTCGTCAGCAAAGAAGCGGTACGCCGTGCGCATCACCGGCGCGGCTGGGGCGATGCCGAGCCGGGCGGCGATCCGATCGTCCGCCTGGTCGTGGTGGCTGTCGTGCTCCCAGGTGCCCTGTTGCCCAGCGCGAGCCGCGTCGTGGGCGAACGGCGAGGTCAGGCCGTCGCCGGCGCGTCTGTCGCGGCCTTGGGCGTGGCGGACCAGGCGGCGGGTGTCGCGGACGTAGACGCCGGACCCGGCGCGACCCTCCACGATGCCCTCGCCCTTGAGTACGGAGATTGCCCATTTGGCCACGGTCCGGCTCACGCCGTACTGCCGCATCAGGCCGGTCTCGGATGGGAGCTTCGCCCCGACGGCGAGGTCGCCGGACGTGACCGCGGCGCGTAGGTCGGCGGCGATCTTCAGGTAGGCAGGCGGGTTCGTCGGCATGCAGGTAGTACCTCCGGTCAGCCCATCCAGTCGACCACACCCAACCTGGTGCGCCAAGTTTGCGTGGCTCCCTTGCCTCGATGAAAGCTAGTGCACTAGGTTTGGTTGGCGGCCCGTTACTGCTCGGCTCCGGTCAGCAACCACGCCTCGCGGTAACGGGGCGCCCCACCGGCCGCAGGTACGTGCTCGTCCGCAAGAGCACAGGCTTGCGCCCGCCGAGGCGAGAGAGGCTCCGTGGCAATGTCCATCTGTGACATGGTCCGCAGGCTCATGCGTCGGCCCGAGTCTGCCGAGCAGAGCATCGGGCAGGTAATCCAGGAACGCGAGCAGTCGGAGGCGCGGCGGCGGCTGCTTGACCAGGCGCAGCGGTTGCGGGAAGCACAGTGGCGGGGCGAGCCGACGCAGTCGAACGTGCCGATGACGCCGGACGAGCGCACCGGCGACGGGCCGAGGGGCCACCGGTGAGTCGAGCGAGGGCGGGCTCCTCCGGCATGTCGACTCCGGGCCGGCAGCAGCGCGTCTCGTACGAGGAATATCTGCTCGCGACCGCCCTGACCCTCGCCCGAGGGCATCGGCCGGTTTGGTCCTGGCGGAGGTGGCGGCGTATTTGCCGGTGCGGTGCCGATCTGCCGTGCCGTGCCCGTCACCGGATTCCAATCAACCGGGGTCACTGGCCACAGGGGGCAGCCGAGTGAACGACGAGCAGGGGCAGGCGATCCTTGCCGTGCACGTACGAGGCCTCGACGGGATGTGTGCCGGCTGCCGGGCGTGGTGGTCACGGTTGGTGCCGTACCCGTGTTGGCAGGTGGAGTGGGCGACCAGCCGGCACGCCCGGACGATCACTGCCCGGTTTCTGGGCGGTGTGCGGTGACCACCCACGGACCGGTTTTGCCGGTCTGGAGTTGTGGTGGCTGTGGGGCGCCGTGGCCGTGCGTGACTCGGCGGCGGGAGTTGCGGGCGGAGTTTGAGGGTGCCCCGGTCTCGCTGGCGGTCTACATGGGGGCGCAGTTCGTGCGCGCCGCTGAGGATTTGGCCTGGGCGCCCGCCGGTACGCTGCATCGGCGTTTTCTCGGTTGGATGCGGTGAGCATTCTGCGGCCGGGTGACGAGAAATTCCACTACAGCGACGGCTCGCATCGGTGGATCCCGCCCGGCCCGGACTACGACCAGGAGGTCTGGGATGAGCAGGTCCGCCAGCACAAGCAGGGCCACCTGAGGAACGAGCGCTCCAAGGTGCGCATCCAGCGTCTCGTCTGACGCCAGGGGCGCAGCGGGGAGATGCCTCAGCAGGAACCGTGACGTGCGCGGGCCAGGTCGCGACCGAAACGCCGGATGGAACACAATGGTCGGATGCTCGCCGACGAGGGAGGTCGCCCGGCGATCGATAGATTCGGCATGATGCTCTGATGGATCGCCGGTGGGCTGAATCGGCGCGAAGACTGCGTGGCCTGGGCATGTGGCGCTAACGGCTTGTTAGCCGTTTGCCGCGTTGTGCTTCGCTACCAGGCTCGGGAGTTCGTCCAGCGAGTCGATGCGGAACAGGCACTGCTCGGACACGGCTGGCATGTCGAGGATGTGACCCCACGGACCGCGCCGGATCAGGCAGGTCTTCATACCGGCCTCCATGGCCGGGCGTACGTCGTTGTCGGGCCGATCGCCGACGTACAGGATCGAAGACGCATCGCCACCGCCTTCGCGAACGAGCCGCTCGAAGAAGGCCGGTGACGGCTTCTCCACGCCCCAACTGGCCGATGTGCCGATCACGTCCACGGAGAGGTCGAGAGCGCGGAGGATCGTCTCCGCATGAGCTGGCTGGTTGCCGGCCAAGCCCACGAACATGCCCTGATCCTTCAAGGAGGTCAGGCACGGTCGCGCGTCGGGGTAGAGATCCTCTTCGCCGAACGACTCCGGCTTGCCAGCGGCTGCTCGGCGTTCGAGCTCGGCCGCGAGATCGAAACCGGGCCGGAAGACCCGGAACGGTTCCTGCCAGTCCAGACCCCGGGCGATCGCCGCACCGAAGACCGCCGAAAACGTATGCCGTGGAACGCCGAGCCAGTCCGCCCAGGTTTCGAACTCGCGGGACTCGTCGAGAATCGTCCCGCCGACATCGAAAAAGACCGCGTCGATCACTTGCGTTCCTCCGTCACGGTCGCGCCGCCAGTGGATCATGGACGGGATCGTGTGGACCCCGCTCATGATCATCCTGCAGTCGAAGAGCCGACGTGACCACCAGTAGCGGGTGCGTCATTGCCGTGCGCGACGTGGCGGCGGGAGTTGCGGGCGGAGTTTGAGGGTGCTCCGGTTTCCCTGGCGCTCTATATAGGCGGTGCAGTTCGTCCGCGCCGGTGAGGATTTGACGTGGGCGTCCGCCGCTACGCTGCGACGGCGTTTCCCGCCCGGCCCGGACTACGACCAGGAGGTCTGGGACGAGCAGGTCCGCCAGCACAAGCCGGGCCACCTGAGAAACGAGCGCCCCAAGGTACGCATCCAGCGGCTCGTGTGATGTCGGCCTGCTATAGCCACTTCACGGGTCCTGCCTCACAGCCTGATCAGCGCAAGGTCCCACTGCCCGTGCGGGTCCTCCCACCCGGTCACGATCTCGCCGATCGGTAGCGGATTCCAGTCCGGATCATCGTCGCGGTCGAGGTCCCACCCCTGCTCCTCAAGGTCCTCGATCATCCGCTCGGCGTCGTCGGCCGACTCGTCGGTCACCAACCGTAGGTAGCTGACCCGCCAGTCGCCGGTCACCGCTGGTGCGAGATCGCGCCCGGACACGAACTCGCCCTCGACGGCGAACAGCGAGCGGCTCACGTCGACGCGCAGCGGCCCCTCATCGGACATCGAGACGTGCGGGTGTACGAACACCCGCTCGCCACTGAGCACGGCGGGTTCGAGCCACTCGGGAAGACGGTCGAGTTCGGCCTCGCGGAGGTAATTGCCCCATGCGTAGAGTGCGTACTCAGCCACGAGCGCCGATCGTACGCCTTCGCCACGGCAGCCTGTCGGCGCGTTCGGCGCCGCGTTCCTGAGGAGACTCGGCCGGTGGCGCCGATGCTCGACTGTCTGCCGCCGGCGGGCGCGACCGCGCTGGCGGCGCTCGACGGGCGGGTGCGGTCGGGGCGGATGCCTCAGTTCATGGATGTGTATGACTGGTCCTACGGGTTCGACTTCGCCGGGACGACTGCGGGATTTTGGACGCGAACCCGGGTGAGGGGCGCCTTTGCAGGCGCAAAGGCCCCGACGACCAAGCGGTCGCCGGGGCCCTTTATGAGGTGATCAGCGCAGCTCGTACGCCCGAATGATGGTCTGGTCGAAGGTGTTGCCCTTCGTGTCCGTGCCCGAGGCCTTGAGCGATACGAAGCCGGCCGTCTTCGGGTGGGTCACCTGCACCTGCCACGACCCGCCGTAGTGCAGCACCGGCACGTTCTTCCAGGTTTTCCCGTCGTCGTACGACACCTGCACGGTCAGCTTGTTCACCTTCCCCGAGCCTTCGGTCTGGGTGATCGTCACCGGGTAGACGGCCGTGCTGCCGGCCTTGCCGACGTTGTGGTCGTCGAGCGGCGGCGCGAAGCTGACCGCGGTCAGCGGCAGCGCCTGGGGCTTCTTGGCGTGCGCCGAGCGGAACGTCCAGCTCACGGACAGCTTGGTGGTCAGGCGCGCGTCGCGTTCCAGGCTGCCGTCGAAGCGGAACGTCGCCGCGCCCGGGGCCACGTCCTCGGCATACACGCTCGGATCCTGATCGGACTCGGCGATCAGCTTGCCGTTGCGGTAGAGCGCCCCGTGCCCGGAGGTGATATCACCGAAGCCGGCCCGTCCCTGACCGTCGCCGAGCAGGCCGGGAAAGATGTACATGGCGTCGCCCTCACGCAACGCCGGCACATGGTCGGGGAAGTACGGCGTCATGGTCGGCCCGAACACACCCTTGTTCCACTGCTCCTGGTAGGTGCGTCCGGCCTGGTAGGCGGCCAGGGCGGCGTGGTCGGAGACCGTCTCCGGCCAGTCGTCGCCCTCTACCGGCAGCTTCACCATCAACTCGTTCTGCCAGGGCGCGTCGCCCGCGTAGTACTCGGTGCGGGTGAAGGGGAGCGGAGTGTCCCAGCCGACCCCCATGCCGCCGCTGCCGACCGGTGGGGCAAAGAAGGACATCTTCAGGCCAGTGGTGCCCGGCGCCACCGCTCCGTGCGAGGCCTGGACCGTGGCGAACTCCTTTGGCTTCAGGTGCTTGACCAGCCCGCCGAGCAGGCCGTTCTTGCTGTGCCAACCGACGTTGTAGACGTACGGTAAGCCTGCCGTGTTGCCCTGCTCGTTCAACTTGGCGAGCGTGCCGCTGAGCTGCGAGCTGAGGCCCTTCGCCGGCTTGGGCCCGATCAGCTTGCTGAAGATCGAGGCGAAGTCGTCGCTCCCGACCCCAACATTGAAGCCGAAATCCGCGCCCTCGGCGAAGGTCGCGTCGAACGACGCCAGCACCGGTACCGCGGTCGGGTCGGGCACGGTGACGTCGAAGCCCTTCGCCCCGCGGGCGTCCATCGACACCGTCGTCGGCCCGCTGACGGTCAGCTTCGGATATATCAGCTGCGAGGTGCTGAGGCGACCCCCGTGCTCCTCGTCGACCCAGCTGAATGCGAAGTATTCGCCCGGCGGCAGGCGCAGGTCGTTGCTCGCGCCGAAGACCACGTCACTCCAGCTCAGGTCCTTGCGCAGCAGCACCGTCATCGCGTCCTCGGCCGGGTCGCCGTCGCGTTCGGTCGCGGTGACCTTCACCGGATACTTCAGCTCTTCGCGTACCACGCCGAAGGGCGTCTGCACCGAAACGCCCGCCGCCGTCGCCGTGACCTGGCCGCCGAGGCCGCCGGTCACGTCACCACCCTGACGGGTGTCGGCACTCAACGTCACCGACGCCTGCCCACCCGCCGGAACGGTCACCGTGTCAGCGTCGAGCGAGAAGATCCCGGCCGGCGCGCCGGTGGTCAGCCCGAGACGCAGAGTCACCGCAGCGCTGCCACTGTTGTGGTAGGTGACGGTGCTGCTGCGCACCTCGTCGTTGTCGTGCGGCCATTCCTGCAACCCGAACGTCACCGACGTCGGCGAGGTCGTGACCTGTTGGGTGATCGCTCGGGCCACGTCCACCCGGCCCGCGCCCTGCGCGAACACCCCGATACCGGTCGACGGCTTGGCCGAGGCCATCAGCGACGCCTTGAGCTGCGCCGCGCTCCACCCCGGGTGCGCCTGACTCAACAGCGCGGCCGAGCCCGCCACGTGCGGGGTCGCCATCGAGGTGCCGCTCAACGGCATGTACAGCTGACCCGGCTCGCCGAGGAAACCGTCCTTGCCGCGCGCCGCCACGATGTCCACGCCAGGCGCGGCGATCTCGGGCTTCACCGCCCACCCGTCGGCGCTGGGGCCCCGGCTGGAGAAGTCGGCGAGCTCGTCGGACTTGGTGAACGCCGCCACCGCCAGCGCCGCCTCAGCGGTCGCCGGTGAGCCGACGGTCTCGTCCTCACCGTCGTTGCCCGCCGCGATGACGAACAGCGTGCCGTGCTGCGCGGTCAGGTCGTTGACGGCCTGTTCCAGCGGGTCGACCTCAGGGCCGTTCGGCCCGCCGAGGCTCAGGTTGACCACACTCGCCCCGGACTCCGCGGCCCACTGCATGCCGGCCACGAT
>NZ_JBEZFI010000023.1:0-63977 GCF_040649295.1 Micromonospora sp. NPDC048999
GGATTCGGCGTACGTCAGGCTGTCGGTGCAGAGCAACGAACGGGCGTACCCCGACGCGGGTGACCTGCGGGTGCTCCGGCGTGCCCGCGCCGCGCCGCGGCGCCGACACCACCGACCGATCCCCCTCCCGGCGCGCCGGGACCCTGCGCCGGCCCCGGGTCCGGGTGCCGCAGCCCCGGATCGTCCCCGCCGAACTGGAGGTCCGCTGACATGGGTGGCCTGCGTTTCCTGCCCTGGGTACGCGACGGCGTCGCCCGCGTGGTCGCCGACACCGACCCGCTGACCGGTGCGCTGCCACGCGCTCGGGCCACGGTCGAGCTCAGCGTCACCGCTCTGGGCACCGAGACCGCCACCGGCGAGACCCGCGAGATCACCGGCACCTCCACCGCCGTGCTGCACGGCCCCGGCGACGTGGTCGGCATCGATCCGCAAGAGATCATCCGCAGCTTCCCCGCCCCCGGCGCGGAGAACGTCGAGGTCTCGATGTTCGCGGCCGTCGAGTTCGACCGGCCCGACCTGCCCTGGCTCTACACGCCGGCCCGGCCCGACGCCCGAGGCGCCCTGCGCCCCTGGCTGGTCCTGGTCGTCGTACCCGTCGACGGCGGCGGACAGCTGCGGACCGAGGCGGGCCAGCCGCTGCCCCGGCTCGCCACCACCATGCGGCAACTGCCCGCCCTGGCCGACTCGTGGGCCTGGGCGCACGCCCAGGTGCTGGTCACCACCGAGGACGAGGACATCGCCGAGGTGATCGCCACCGCCCCGGAACGCACCCTGTCCCGGCTGCTCTGCCCACGCCGGCTCGCCGCCGGCGCCGAATACCTGGCCGCCGTGGTCCCCGCCTTCGCGGCCGGCGTCCGCGCCGGCCTCGGCGAACCGGTCGACGACGCCGGCCCGCTCGCGCCGGCCTGGGGACCCGGATCGGCGCACCCCGGGCCGGACGACCCGGTGCTGCTGCCCGTCTACCACCACTGGACGTTCCGCACCGGACCGGACGGCGACTTCGAGTCGCTGGCCCGCCGGCTGCGTGCCCGGCCGCTGCCCGCCGACGTCGGCCGGCAACCGGTGGACATCGCCGCGCCCGGCGGCGGCCTGCCACAACAGCCCGACGAGGGCGTCGAGGGCCGCTCGGTGCTGGGCTTCGAGGGTGCCCTCGCCGCACCCGGGATGACCCCGACCGTCTGGGCCGACGACGTCCGCGCCACCTGGCAGACCGCCCTCACCGGGCTGCTGCGGCACGCCGCGGACCGGCTCACCCCACCGCTGTACGGCGACATCCACACCCAGGAGACCCAACTGCCCGCCCCCGGCACGGAGCCCCGCTGGCTGTCCGGGCTGAACCTGGACCCCCGCTACCGCGCCGCCGCGGCCCTCGGCACCCAGGTGGTGCAGCGGCACCAGGAGGACCTGGCGGCGGCGGCCTGGCAGCGGGCCGCCGAGATCCGCGAGGCCAACGAGCAGCTGCGCCGGGGCCAGGCGGCCCGGGACACCGCCACCGCGCTCTACGCCCGCCGGGTCGACCCCGATGCCTCCGGCGCGACCATCGACGACGACCGGCTCGTCGCGCTGACCCAACCGGTGCACGACCTGGTCGACCTACCGGCCCGCGGCCTCGCCGCAGGCGCCGCCGGCCCGCTGGACCGGCTGCTGGACGCCAACCCGGGCGCGAAGGCCGCGGCGTCGGCGCCGCTCCGCCGGCTGCTGCGCCCCCGCGGGCCGCTGGCCAGCCGGGTGGACGACGACGCCGCGACAACGGCGTTGGCCCGGCTCGCCGGCGGCGCCAGCCCGGTGCCGGCCGCCCGGGTGCCGGCCGGCGGCGCAGTCCTGGACACCCTGGTCAGCGACGGCCGTGGCGTCGGCGACCTGACCCGCGCGGTGATCGAGCAGGCCGCGACGAACGGCTGGTGGCGCACCGGGACCAGCGGGCCGCCCGCCCGGATGGCCCGCGCCGCCGACGACCCGGTCACCTGGGTCGCCACCAACGGCGGCGATCTGCTCACCGGCAATCGGTTCTTCGTCGGGGCGGCCGACGGCCGGTTGTTCGAGCGACGTCGGTTCGACGCCGGCCTCTGGGTGTGGCACGACCACGGCACCCCACCGGGCACCGCCGTGGCGACCTCCGGCGCGGTCATGCCCCCCGGTCGGGTGTACGTGCGGACCCGCAACAGCCGGCTGTTCGAACGCGCCTGGGACGGCGACCGTTGGGTGTGGACGGACTGCGGGGCCCCGACCGGGGTGCACAGCCGGCCGGTGGTCGGTGGCTCGGTGCTGTACGTGCTCGGCGGCGACGCCGCGCTGTGGCGCTTCGACCCGGCGAACCGCTCCTGGGCATCCCTGGGCAGCCCCGTCGGCGGCAACGAACGGCTCTGGGGCTCCCCGCGGCCGTCGTTCGTCGGCGTACTGGTCGCCACCAGCGCGAACCGCCTGTTCGCCCACAACGGACAGCAGTGGCGGCAGTTCACCGGGCCCGCCGTCTGGGGTTCCCCGGCCGCCGAGCACGCGTATCCCAACCGGCAGTACGGCATCGAGTACGTCACGCCGGCCGGGCAACTGGTGTCGCTGTACGGGGACGGCAGCACGCTGCCGCACAACCCGGTGCCGGACGGCCGCCGAGTGATCTCGCTGGCCCAAGACGTCGCACCGCTGGGCCACGAGGAGGGGCCGGCCATCCTCACCCTCGCCGCAAGCCCCACCAACCCCACCGACATCCGCCTGATGGCCCGCTACCTCGGGTACCACGACGGGCACGGACTCTACTACTGGTACTGGCAGGCGGTGACCACCGCGACCCCCGCCGGCGGACTCGGCGCACACCGGCCCGGCCCGTTCGCCGGCGACTCGCGCGACGGGGAACTGTTCGCGGTCACCGCCGACGGCCGGCTCACCTCGTACCGCTGGGGCTATTCGCGCCCGACGGGCTGGGTCGACCACGGCACGCCGGCCGACCCGCGCGGCGTGGGGCCGGTCGACGCGCCCGCCCCCGCCGACGTGCGTTTCGCGCCGAAGGTGGGGCTGCTCGCCTCGCTGGTCTTCACCCACACCCTCGGGCAGGGCGCCGGCAGCCGGTCCCGTACCCAGGTCGCCCACAATATCGGCGATGACGGCGCGGTGCAGGAACCGGCGCTGACCGCCGCGACGGACGGGCCGACGATCCCGGCGATCGCCCGGGCCACCGCCACCACCCTGGGCACCGTCCTGCCGGGCGGGCGTCCCACCCTGGTCACCGCCGCGCTGCTGCCCGGAACGGCGGCCGGCACCTGCCGCATCGCCTACTGGATCGGCCGGGACGCCGACGCGAACGCCACGGCGACCGGCGGCTGGACCGGCCCGTACGAGCTGCCGGACCCGGTCAGCGCGGACACCGCCGGGCTCGACGTGGCCCTAGCCGACCTGGACGGCGACGGCCGCCCCGAACTGATCGTCGCGTACGCAGTGGACCGGCCCGGACGCGCCGACAACCGGGTGTACTACCGGATCGGCTGGCGGCTCGACGACGACGGCGCGGTCGTCAACGGCTGGACCGACTCGCTGCCCACCCCGATGCAGCTCGACCGGTTCACCGCGGTCGGCATCGACCTGCTCGACATGACCGGCGACCAGGTGCCCGACCTGCTGGTCTTCGCCACCGGCACGGTCGGCGGCACGCCGGTGGCACGCTACCTCACCGGGCGGGGCGTCAACCGGCGCGGCCGGGTGGTCGGCGGGTGGACCGCGCCGCGGGCGGTGCCCGACGAGACGGCGACCGCCCGCGCGGACGGCGCCGGCGTGGCGGTGGCCGACATCAGCGGCACCCGCCGCCCCGACCTGGTGGTCGCCCGGCGCACCGGCGCCACCATCGGATACCGGGTCGGGTTCGACCTCGACCCGAACGGCGTGCCGGTGGACTGGAGCCCCCTGGTCACGGTGACCGGGGCCGCCGACCCCGGCGCCAAAGGCTGCACCGTCGCCTTGGCCGACCTGCGCGCCGACCTGGTCACCGACCGGGAGAAGATGGGTAACACCTTCATGGCCGCCGCCGCCGCCCACCAGGACCGGCTCGCCCCCGCCCAGTCGCTGGCCCGCGACCACCGCCCCGCCCCGGTCGACATGGCCACCGCCGCCGCCGCGGTCCGCGAGACCGTACGCCCGGAGACCGCGGTGGCCGGCGAGGTGCTCGCCGGGCTCAGCCTCGGCGACGGCGACCTGGTCGACGCCCTGCCCGACAGCGGCGACCCGCTGCGCCGGCTGCTCGCCGGGGTCACCTTCGACGTGCCCGCCTACGAGCTGCTGCGCGGCCTCTCCCAGGAGCACGTGGTGCCGAACCTGCCGGCGGTGGCGCCGGAGACGATGACCGCGCTGGCCGCCAACCCCCGGTTCATCGAGGCGTTCCTGGTCGGGCTCAACCACGAGATGAGCCGGGAGATGCTGTGGCGGGAGTTCCCCGCCGACCCGAAGCAAACCTGGTTCCGGCAGTTCTGGGAGGTACGCGGGGCCGTCTCGGCGGGCGCGCCGCTGACCGACATCCCGCCGCTGACCGACCCGGCCTGGCGCAACGGTCCGCTGGGCAGCCACCTGACCGCCGTCGGCGCGCCCGGAGAACAGGCGCTGGTACTGGTCATCCGCGGCGAACTGCTACGCCGCTATCCGTCCACCGTCGTCACCATGCGGGCCGCGACCTGGACCGGCCCGCAGGAACGCACCCCGACCGGGCCGGACGTGCTGCCCATCTTCAACGCCTGGCTCTCCCCCGACCTGCTGCTGTTCGGCTTCCCCTACACCGCCGAGGTGGCGCGCGGCGCCGACCGCCAGGCCGACGGGCCGGCCGGGCACTTCTTCGTGCTCCGCGAGCAGCCGACCGCACCCCGATTCGGGGTGGACCTCACCGGCGACCCGCCGCCACCGGACGCGGTGGTCTTCGGCGCCCAGCAGGGCCGCAACGCCGCCGACACCGCCCTCGCGCTGCTGCAACGCCCCGTCCTCCTGGCCCGCCACGCCAGCGACCTGCTACCGACGCCGGAGACCCGAGCATGAGCAGCACCTCGTACGCCGCCGACCGGCCGCCGCTGTCCGGCGCGCTCACCGGAACCCCGTGGACGCTGGCCGCCACCGTCCCGGCGGTCATGCTTCCGGTACGCCTGGAAACCCGGTTCGCCGGCGCCACCCTGAAGATCCGCGTCTACCCCGACCAGATCCACGTCGACGACCACGAGCCGGGGCTGACCAACGAGGAGATCACCGCCGGGCGGGCGTACTGGGGGGACGGGCAGCCGGGCGGGCCGACCGGCACCCCCGACGAGGCGGCCTGGAGCGACCTGGTCCGCCGCTTCGGCGCACCCCGCGCCGCCTGGATCGCCCGGGTGTTGGAACCGGTCGGCGGGGTCTTCCCCACCGATCCGCTGCCCCGCCCCGGCCCGTGGTGCGAGCCGGCCCGGGCCCGGCTGCTGCCCAACCAGTGGTACGCGGTCGGCCGCACCGCCAGCGGCAAGCTGTTCACCGGCACGTCCGCCCCGGTCACCAAGGACCTGCCGGTCGGCCCCAGCCCGGTGCTCACCGGCAACGGCAGCATCGACCGGCTCTCCGCCGAGGCGCCGCCGGTCGACGAAGGGATGCGGTGGGCGGTCGACTTCGCCACCGCCGTCGCCGCCGGCATGGCGTTCACCGTCACCGTCCCGGTCGACGCCAAGGGCCAGCCGGAGCCGGTGGAGCGGCTGCTGGTCTTCGGGCTGGACACCACCACCGGCCCGGCCGGGTCCGCCCGGGCCCTGGCCCGGCTGCTGGAGGCGCACGCCGCCACCGACGGGCTGGCGTTCCTCGCCCCGGACACCCCCACCAACAACACCGACACGGACACCCCGGCGGCCGCCCCGACCGTCACACCGGTGACCGGCGGGGACAGCGCGACCGAAGCCGCCGCTGCGGAGAGCGCCGCCGCGCTGGCCGCCACCGTGCTGGGCCTCGAGCTGACCGCGGCCCCGCAGGACGCGCTGACCGCCGCCCGCCGGCAGCCGGCCCGCACCGGCGCGCCGACCGCGCTGGCCCGGGCCACCGGCGCCACCGCCGTCGACCGGCCGACCGGGCGGCTGGTCCGCCGGCTGCTCTGGCCGGCCAGCTTCGGCAGCCTGCTGCGGCACCTGCTGCCGGTGGCCACCCCGGCCGAGCAGGCCGCGGTACGCGAACACTTCGTCACCCACGTGCACGCCGAGGGTCCGCTGCCCACGCTGCGGGTGGGCCGGCAACCGTACGGGCTGCTGCCGGTGGCCAGCCTGCGCGACTGGCAGCCGGCCGGGCCGGGCGAGGCGAAGGCGGTGGCGCTGCTGCACAACCTGTGGCGGCAGGTCTGGCTGCCCTCTCCCGTGCCGCGGATCGTGCCCGGCCTGCGCGACCCGGAGGGCACCCTGCTGGAGATCCTCGCCACCGACGCCCGGGTGTTGGAGGTCCGGGCCCGCAGCATGCTCGGCAACGAGTACGTCAGCTGGCTGTGGCGCTTCGCCCGACTCGGGCTCGGCCCGGACTGGCGCGAGCAGGTGGTGGAGCCGGCCCGCGACCTGCTGACCGCGATCGGGCTGGGCGGCCCCACCGACCCCCGACTGTCCCTGGCGGTCTTCGCCAAGCAGGCGTACGCGCTGGGCACCCCGCTGCTCGACGGCCCCGGACGCCCCCGCGCCGACCGGGTTCGGGCGTACCTGGGCGCGCTGGCCGCGGTCGGTCTGCGCGGCGACAAGATCCCGGTCAGCCCCGGCGCCGGCCCGGTGCCGCTCTTCCACCGGCTGCTGCGGGCCGCCCTGATCGCCGAGCACTCGGCCGCCGCCCACGCGTTCGCCACCGAGGCGGGGCTGCCCGAGGCGGCGGAGCTCCCCGAGCCGGAACTGGTGGACGTCCGCCCACGCGACCGCACCCGCGTGCTGCGCAGGCGGCTGGACACGCCGGTGCCAGGCACCGCCGACACCGTCGGCACGTACCTGGCCGGCGTCCGGGACGATCCCCGGCAGGTCCGCGCCACCGCCGACCTGCGGGCGTTCCGCACCACCCTGACCGGGCTGCGCGACGCCCTCGAGGACAAGCTGCCCACCGCCGACCTGGAACGGCACCTGGCCGGGACGCTCGGGCTGGCCAGCCACCGGCTGGACGCCTGGATCACCTCCCTGGCCACCCGGCGGCTGGCCCAGCTCACCGCTGGCGGGACGCCCGGGGTGCACGTCGGCGGCTACGGCTGGCTGGTCGACCTCGCGCCGGCACCGAAACCGACCATGGTGGACCGACCGGCGGACATCCCGGAATCGGTGGCCCCGCCGAAGCTGCCGCTGGCCGCGGCCGGCGCCGGGCACGTGCACGCCCCCTCCCCGGCGCAGGCGGTCACCGCCGCAGTGCTGCGCAGCGCCTCCCGCAGCCACGGCGGCGACCCCGGCCTCGCGGTGGAACTCTCCTCCCGCCGGGTCCGCCTCGCCGAGCAACTCCTCGACGGGGTACGCGCCGGGCAGAGCCTCGGCGCGCTGCTCGGCTACCGCTTCGAACGCGGCCTGCACGACCACCCGGCCGGCCCGTGGGACCACCTCCTGCCTACGTTCCGCGCGCTCGCGCCAGTGCGCGCGCACCGCGTCGACCCGACCCCCGACGGCGGCGCAACGATCGCCGCCACCGTCGAGTCGACGGCCACCGTGGACGGTCTGGAGCTGCACCGGCTGCACCAGGCCGGCCAGCTCAACCAGTGGCTGCGCAACCGTTCGGCCACCGAACGCACCGCCGTCGCGGAGATCCTCGCCGACCTGGCCGAGGCGGTCGACGCGGTGGCCGACACGTTGCTCGCCGAGAGCGTGCACCAGCTCGCGCTGGGCGACCTGAACCGGGCCGCGGCCGCCGTCGACGCCGCCTCCGGGGCGGCCACCAACCCGCCCGAGCTGCACGTCACCCGTACTCCGGTCACCGGGACGGCGCTCACCCACCGGGTGCTGCTGCTGGTCAACGCCGACGACCGCTTCGCCCGGCTCCGGCAGGACTGGCCGGCCGGGCGCGGCGACCACCCGCGCATCGCCGGCACCGCCGTGGACGCCCTCACCTCCGTGCTGCTGCCGCCCTCGTTCCGGGTCTTCTGGCGCTACCGCTGGCACGCCCCGGACGGGATCACCGCCACCGTCTGGCGGCCGGCGAGCCTGGACCGGATCCAGACGCCGGCGGTGGACCTGCTCGCCGCGCCGCCGCACCCCGGCCAGCCGGACGACGCCGAACTGGACCGCCGGATCGCCCTGGACGCCTGGGGGCCGCTGCGGCCGACCGAGGTCGGCGACGAATGGACACTGGAGCTGGACTACGGCCGGGATCCCGGCTGGCCGCTGGACCGGGTCAGCCTCGCCGAGTTCCTGCACGCGGTCAACGTGCTGCGCGACCTGTACGGCCGGTCCCGGCCGGTGGTCGCCGCCGACCTCGGCACCGACCCGTCGGTCCCGCCACAGCCGGACGAGGGCACCAAGGCGCAAGCCGACGAGACCTGGCAGGCGACCCGGCGGACCGCCACCGGGCTGGCCGAGTTGGCCGCCGGGGACGAGGCGGCCGCCCGCCGCCTACTCACCGCCGCCGCCGGCCTCGGCGTGGTCGGCGCGGTGCCGCCGCCCCCACGCCCGGGCAGCGCCGACGCGGTCGCCGACACCGCGGCCACCACCCGGTTCGAACTGGACCGCCGGCTCGCCGCGCACTGCCGGGTCATCGCCGAGCTGCACGACCGGACGCCGTGCCCGCCCGGCGAATGCCGGTGCGACCCCGCCACCGACTTCGACCGGCCGGACGCGCCGCCGGCCCGCCGCCGGGAGGCCCAGATCGCCCGCCTGCGGGCCCTGCTCGGCCCGGACATGCCGGTGCTCCCCCGGGCCACCGCGCCGCAGCCGGCGCAGCTGGCCACCGCCCTGGCGGCCAGCGACGCGCTCCAGGGCGGCTCACCCCATCCGGTACGCCGCTGGCTGTCCCGCTACGGCCGGGTCCGCCCCGCCGTGGGCCGGTTGCAGGAGGTCCTCACCTCCGCCGGCGCGCTCGACGCCGGGGGCGTGGTGCGACTGCCGGCCACCGTTCGGGTGGCGCAGCTGCCGTACGCCCCGGGCGACCGCTGGGTCGGTGAGGCGCCGCCGAAGCCCGGCACCGAGCCGCTGTCCCTGGTGGTGGTCGCCCCCGGCGGGATCGACCCGACCCGCCCGGTGCACGGCCTGGTGGTCGACGAGTGGACCGAGGTGGTGCCGGCCGGGCAGGTGCAGACCGGACTCACCTTCGAGTACGACGCGCCCGGCGCCGCCGCCCCGCATGCGGTGCTGCTGGGCCTCGCGCCGCAGGGGGCGACGAATTGGCAGCCGGGCAGCCTCGCGCAGGTGCTGGAGGAGGCGATGGACCTGGCCCAGGCCCGGGCCGTGGACCTGGACTCCCTCGGCGCGGCCGGGCAGTTCCTGCCCGCCCTCTACTTCCCGACCAACGTGGCCGAGACCACGACCACCACCGACTTCGTGCCGGACGCGACGCTGACGCCGCAAGGCGGACAGGAGGCACCGTGAGCGCGAGGAGTGAGCCGGTCCTGCGAGCCCCGCAGTCGCGAGCAAAGGAGGCACCGTGACCACCGTCGACCAGCCGACGGCCGCCACCGAATCGCCGTCGGTCACCACCTGGACCCGGCTGGAGCCGCGTACCCGGCGGGCCGACCTCGCGCCGGCCGTGGACGCCCGGATCGCCGACCCGCTGTGGCTGCTCGCCCGGCAGTGGCAGCTCGGCGAGTTCACCGGCGAGGACGCCGGCTCACCGGTCGCCGCCCGGGTGCACGCCGAGGTCGCCCGGTTCACCCGCTACCGGCCCGGCCCGTACGCCGGGGCGGTGGGACTGCCCGCCGCAGTGCCGTGGGAGACGCTGGTGGAACGGGAGGCCGCCGCGACCGCCGGGGACCTGCGCTTCGCCGTGGAGAGCGGCCAGCAGCTGCTGCGGCTGCTGGCCGACGCCGGCGCCGGCGAACTGGGGCCGACGGTGTGCGCCACCTACCCGGTGCCGGCCACCCCACCGGACGGCGCCTCGGCGGCCGACCCGGAGACCGTCGGCTACCTGCGCGTCGCCGCCGGCCGGGTGCCGCACGGGGAACTGGCGTTGCGCGCCTGCGCGGAAGACCGGTTCACCCGCCAGGTGCGGGTGCCCGACGCCCTGCTCGCCTCCGTCCGCCAGGCCGTCGCCGACTGGCTGACCTGGCTGGGGGTGCCGGCCCGGTCCGCCGGGCCAGCCCCGGGCTACCTGCTGCAACTGCCGGGTGTGCTGGCCACCGGCGGGGCCCGGCCGACCGCGCCGCCGTGGCCGCCGGCCGACTTCACCCCGCTGTTCAGCACCCCCGGGCTGGAGGGGTCGGCGTGGCGGCGCGAGCGGATGGAGTACGAGGCCGCCGTCGCCGCGCACGACGGCCAGGCCGAGCTGGTGCTCACCGCGCGCGAGTACGACGGGAACCGGCTGGACTGGTACCACTTCGACCACGAGCCGGGCACCACGCTGGAGGCGCGCCCGGGCGTCGAGGACGTGGTGAAGGTGCTGCTGCCCACCCCGGTGGCGTACGCCGGCATGCCGTCGACCCGGTTCTGGGAGCTGGAGGACGCCCGGGTCAACCTTGCCGGCATCGGCGCCGGCGCCGGCGACCTGGCCCGGATGTTCGTGGTCGAGTACGGCCTGATCTACGCCAACGACCACTTCCTGCTGCCGCTGGAGCTGCCGGTCGGCTCGGCCACCCGGATCCGCTCGCTGCTGGTCACCGACACCTTCGGCGGGCAGACGCTGGTGCCGGCCGCGCCGGAGTCCACCGCGCTGTTCCGGCCCGCCCGTCCCGGCGGCGGGACAACCGACGTGCTGGTCCTGCCGGCCACCGCCGCCGCCACCCTCGACTCCGCCCCGGTGGAGGAGGTCCGCCTGGGCCGCGACGAGACCGCCAACCTGGCCTGGGCGATCGAACGGATCGTCACCGGCGCCACCGGCCGGCCGATCGACCGCACCGCCCAGGTCGGCCGGGCAGCCGTGCCGCCCCGCCCGCCGGCCGACCCGGACGTGCCCGCGCTGTCGTACGCCTTCGCCACCACCGTGCCGGAGAACTGGGTGCCGCTGCTGCCCGGCCCCACGCAGGACCGCCCCGACGTGGTCCGGCTGCGCCGGGTCCCGCTGCAACAGCCGTCCAGGGACGGGGAGCCGGTCGCGGTGACCGGTTACAGCCGGCTGCTCGACTGGCGCGAACGCGACGGACGGCTGGTGGAGCTGGCCTTTCCCGAGGAGGAGGTGCCGCGCGCCGGCAGCCGGGTGCTGCGGCAGTGGCAGTTGGCCCGGTGGACCGACGGGTCGGTCCACCTCTGGCTCGGCCGCGCCCGGCACCTCGGCGCGGGTGAGGTCTCCAGTGGCCTGCGCTACGACACCGTCCAACCGCGCTGACCACCCGCCCGCGACCGACACAGACAGCGGAGAACGCTCATGCCGATCATCTGGAAGAAGAACCTGCCGCTGCCGATGGCGCGGCCCCGGTACTACGACTACGAGTACCTGCGCGCCGCCGACCTCACCCAGGCGCTGGACTACCTGCTGGCCCGGCAGAACCTGGCCGCCCGGCTGCTCCAGCCGATGGGCGTGGTCAGTGGCCTCGACCTCACCCCGACCGGCAGCGACGTGACGGTCAGCCAGGGCGTCGCGATCGACGGCGACGGCATCGTCATCGTGCTGCCGGAGAACCGGCGCGCCACGATCCCCGGCGACGGCACCTTCTTCGTCTGGATCGAGTACCACGAGTTCCTGACCGACCTGCGCGACGAGGGCGGGGTCGCCGCGGAGACCCGGTGGACCGAGGAGGGGCTGGTCAAGGTCAACGCCACCGCCCCCACCGACCTGGCGCACGCGGTGCTGCTGGGCAAGGTGACCCGGGCCGCCGGCACGGTGACCGTGCAGAGCACCGGCCGGCAGGTCGCCGGGCTGCGGGTGCCGGTCGGCGCGATCGTGCCGACCGTCGGCGCCGGATCGCAGGCGGGCGTCACCTTTCCCCCCGACCCGGGCGGCGGCAGCGGCGACGAGGCGTACATCCGCTACTGGCCTTACGCCGGCGAGAACACGATCCTGCGGATCGCCAACAACAACGACCCCGACGACCTCATCGCGTTCCACCAGTACGGCGCCGACCGGCTGCGCATCGGCGGCAGCATGCTGCACCTGGGCAGCCTCGAAGGCGCGACGGTCAGCGCCGGCCAGGTGGTCACCGCGCTCGGCTTCTGGGGGCCGGGGGTGCAGCACGCCCAACTGTCGTTCCGCGCCGGCAAGGGCTTCGAACTGGTCGACCGCAGCGCCGACGGCCCCAGCCTGGCGTACGCCGAAGGCAGCAAGCCGTACGCCGATCTGGGGGTGCGGGAGCTGCGCGCGGCGACCCTGCGCGGGCGCGGTGGGCTGTCGGCGATCGCCGAGGGCGCCTTCAACCTGCGGGCCACCGGCGGCGTCACCGTGGTGAAGGACGCCAACGGCACCGGCGACCTGAGCGTCCAGGGCGTCCTCAACCTGAGCGGGAACATAAACGTGCCGGCCGACAACTTCATCATCGGCGCCGGCCGCATGCACACCAAGGGCCCCGAGCGGCTGCACCTGCTCAACCGCAGCGGGGTCTGGGTCGGCTTCTCGGGAGACGGCGCACCCGACGCGGGCTGCCTCTGGGTGGAGAAGCGCGGCCAGTTCGGCGGCGACGTGACCATCCTGGGCAAGCTCAAGGTCGGCCCGGACACGCCGCCGGCGGCCTCGTGGAGCGGCGGCGGCATCAGCACCTTCGACCTGTTCTCCTCCGGCGGCATCTACCTCGGCCTCAACCAGACCAGCGGCTACACCATCAGCATGTACGCCGACAGCGGCGTCATCAGGGGCAAGTCCAAGCAGTTCGCCATCGACCACCCGCTGGACCCGCCGGACGCCACGCAGCGCCGCCAACTGATCCACGCCGCGATCGAGGGACCGGAGAACGGCGTCTACTACCGGGGCGAGGGCCGCCTCGAACACGGCGTCGCCACCGTGGAACTGCCCGCGTACTTCGAGGCGCTGACCCGCCCGGAGGGCCGCACGGTCCAGCTCACCCCGGTCTTCGAGGACGACGAGCCGGTCGCCGCGCTGGCCGCCGGCCGGGTCCGCGACGGTGCCTTCCGGGTCCGCACGGTCGACGGCTCCACCGCCTCGCACGCCTTCTACTGGGAGGTCAAGGCCGTCCGCGCCGACCTGGAGCCGCTGGCCGTGGAGGTGCCCGCGTGATGCCGACCGGCTGGTGCCCGGGTACCCGCACGGTCACCAGCATGCTCGCCACCTACCCGGGCACGAGCTGCGTACGGATCTTCTTCGGGCCCGGCGACGGCCTGCCCGCGTCGGCCTGGACCGACCAACGGCAACGGCTGGCTCAGACGCCCGCCGCCGCCGACGTGATCGTCTCGCACAAGGACCCGGACGTGGACGCCGCCGCGTTCGTCGCCGCCTGGCAGGCCACCAGCCGCACCGGCCGACTGATCCTGGTGCCGCACCACGAACCGGAGCAGCAGACCGGCGGCGACCCGACACCGGAGGTGTTCCGCCGGTCGTGGACCCGCACCCGCACCCAGGTGGGGAACCACCCGGCCCGGCACGACGGCCGGTTGCGGCTCGCGGTCTGCTGGACCCTGCAATGGGTACGCCGGGTCGACGCCACCGGACGCCGGGTCAACGACTGGCGCGCCTGGTGGCCCGACCACGAGGCCGACACGGTCGACCTGGTCCTCGCCGACTGGTACCCGTACGACGCGAAGGCCCGCAACCCGTTCCGCCCCGCCGGCTACGAGGACCCGGCCGCGGCCCTCGCCATCATGGTCGAGCTGTCCAAGGCCACCGGAAAACCCTGGGGCATCGCCGAAATCAACCACCCACGGATCACCACGGCGGGCGGCTACCCGGCCGACCTGGACGCCGACGGCAGCCGCTGCGCCGACTGGTACCGGCGAATGCACGCCTGGGCCAAGGCGAACGGCTGCCAGGTCTGGTCACACTTCCACCGGGACGAGGGCGACCTCACCGACCGGACGGCCGAGCAGCAGGCGCTGCGGGATTTGATCACCCAGGAGTCCAAGGCACCACGCCGGCTCGCCCCTGCCCTGGACGCGCTGCGTGCCGAGATCACCCGCCGCTGGCCGGGCACCGACCGTATCGTGGTCGACGCGACCCACCACGCCGACCACCGGCCCAACGCGCGGGACACCGTCGACGCGTTCGACGTGGACGTCACCGGAGTCGACACCGAGGCGCTGCTGGCCGCGTTCCAGCGCCACCCGTCGGCCGCACAGTGGATCCTCGCCGGCAACACCGCCCGCGTCGACGACAGCTGGATCCGGCGGCCATACCCCGGCACCGACCCCGGCCGGGGCCGGCTGCACCTGGGCATCCGGGCCACGGCGGCGGCCGAGCGGGACCAACGCCCCTGGGGCCTGGTCGTCGACGACGGCGGCACCGACGTGCAGCGGTTCCTCGCCCTGCTGAAGGACCCGGCCGTGGCCCGCCAACTGGGCGCCCTGCCGTGGCAGCACGCCGGCGACGGCATCCCGAAGGGCATGTCCACCCTCGCGGTGCTCGACGAGATCCTGCAGACGGTCCGCGTCATCGGCGAGGCCGTCGCCCGGCAGGCCGCGGACCCGGCACCGGTACGGGCGGCGCTGGCCCGGCTGCCCGAGCCGCGCGCCGAAACCGACCTCGCGGCCAGCGCGCCGGTCGGGGCGCCGGTCGTCGTCGGTCGGTCCCGCACACCGGCCGATAGCCACACGCTTGCCGACGCGCTCGCCCCGCGGGTGCTCGCTATGCTGCCCGATGCCATCGGTCCGTCCCACGCCGAACTGACCGCCGTTATACGCGCTGGCCTGGCCGAGGTGCTGGGCGATGGTGAAGCAGGGTGTCAGCCATGTCTCTGACGCCCGCGTCACGTTGCCGCTGTTTGGCGGCACCGATGTCATAATCGCCCGTGCCATTGACTCAACAGCAGGTACAGCCGCATGTTTCGCGCTTCATCGCGGCGATCGAGAAGACCAACTCCTGCTGGTATCTGATTGGACGAGCCCGAAGCAACGGCTACGGTTCGATCATGGCCGACGGCAAGCGTGTCAGTGGGCACCGTTTCGCCTACGCCGCATTCGTCGGTGACGTACCGCCAGGCCATGAAATTGATCACCTCTGCCGAGACCGGGCCTGCGTCAATCCGGCTCACCTGGAGTTGGTCACCCGGACCGAGAATCTCCGGCGGCGGGACCACTTCGGAAAGCCCCTTGGGCACCTGCCCCTAGCAGACCGGCTTCTCGCCCGCCGGCTCGTTGACGGTGAAGGGTGCTGGATTTGGACCGGCGCCAAGGTGCGCGGCTACGGCGTCCTCTCCGTCGCGGGCCGGACCCGTTACGTTCACCGGGTTGCCTACGAACTCGCCGGTGGCACGCTCGGCGGTGACCTGACGCTCGACCACCCCTGCCAAAAGCCGGCCTGCTTCAACTCTGATCACCTTGAAGCTGTGTCCCGCCCGGAGAACAGCAAGCGAGCAGCGACGTCGAGCAGACGCCGACGCACGTGCCGCAACGGGCACGTCCGGCAGAAGGTCGGTGTCAACTCGGACGGAACCTGTGCAGGCTGTCATCCCGACCGCCGTCGCAAGGGTCCTCCTCGACGTGGCGACGTACATATCAGATGCGCCAAGGGACACTCCTACGCCGAGACCGGTCGTTACCCCTCGGGCGGCTGCATCGCCTGCCAGAAAGTCAAGGACAAGGGCCGACGGAAGGGTCCCCGTCCACCCCTACAGCATTGTCCTCGCGGTCACGACACATTCCAGGTGGGCAGATCGCGCAGCAACGGCGAGTGTCGTGAGTGCGCCCGGCAGTATGCCCGCACCCGATACGGCTACCGACGCACCGCAGCGGAGCTGGTGACCCGCTGCCGGAATGGGCACGTCCGTACTGACGAAAACACCCGCATCGTCAGCAGAACCCGGAATGACCAGCAGCGTACGGAGCGACTCTGCCTGGACTGCCGGCGCGAGGCGGTGGCCCGCCACGAACAGCGGCGCGCCCGCCACAGGGCCGGTGACGGGCGGCCTTCAGCGAACTCCCGTCACTGACCGATCTCGGCTCTGCCACAGGGCCAGCATCGGCACCGAAATGGCCAGCGCGTACAGCATGGCCGTTAGGCAAGCGGCGTGGACGGCCTCGACCGAACCGGTGGGCTGCCGCGCCGATCAGGCCAGCGCACGACCACCCGGAGGAGACCTCGGCTCCACCGATCCCGTACGGCCGGCCCGCCGGTCGGCGGCCACCCAGCTCGATCGGCGCGGGTCGGCCGCCGCTCGGGTCGCCGCGTCGCCGATAGCCGACACCTGTCTTGCCGCACCGACCTCGACTTTCGACAGTGGATGTAGACCTTCACCCTGCCGGCCTCGGCGGGCCGGCGAGGGCGAGGCGAGCCGCCGGCGTGGACGCCGCGCGCCTACCCCAGCAGAAAGCGGAGGCACGGTGATGGACACCGCCACGTTCGACCCGGACTACCAGGTGACCGTCTTCGAGGAGGACGACGACCCGGAGTCCCTGATCGGCGACGAGGTCGACTTTGACCTGGCCATGGACGAGGAGCACTGACGTGAGCGCTCACCTGGCACCCACCCTGCGGGTGCTGCGCGAGGAAATCAACGCCCGGTGGCCGCACCGGGACCGCACCTCCGACGGCTGGATCGGCGACGCCGCCCACCAGGCGCGCGGCTCCCGCTCTGACCACAACCCGGACAGCGACGACGGCTCGGTCAACGCGATCGACGTGGACGTCGACGGCATCGACCCGCTGCTCGTGGTCCGCGAGTGCATCACCCACCCGTCCTGCGAGTACGTGATCTACAACCGGGTGATCTGGAGCCGCACCCGCGGTTTCGCCGCCGCCCGCTACACCGGTGACAACCCACACGACAAGCACCTGCACGTCAGCGTCAGCCACCAGCGGGCGCTGGAGGACAGCCAGCGGCCGTGGGGCATCGCCACCGCGTCGGAGACCCGACTGGGCGACCGGATACTGCGCAACGGCAGCCAGGGCAGCGACGTCCGGGAACTGCAGACCCTGGTCAACCGGCTCGGTGCCGCGCTGGCGGTCGACGGCGCGTTCGGTCCACGGACCACCGCCTGGGTGCGCGCGTTCCAACAGGCCCAGAAGCTGACGGTGGACGCCATCGTCGGCCCGGCCACCCTCGCCGCGCTGCGGCGCGCCACGGCACCGCCACCGGCGACGGCGGGTAACCCGCCCGGCTCACGGACCGTCCGGCACGGCAGCACCGGCGACGACGTCGCCTTCGTCAAGCGCTTCATCGGCACCCGCCGGTGCGGCCCGCCTGGCACCGACTTCGACGAGGTCACCGAGGCGGGGGTCCGTTGGTACCAGCGGATGCGCGGCCTCACCGGCGACGGCATCGTCGGCCGGCTCACCTGGGCGCAGATGGGCGTCCGGGTCACCTACTGAACGGCTCAGGAGAATGCTCATGCGGGTGTCCTTTCGTCCCGCCCGGGACGCGTTCGCCTTCACCAACGGCTTCGTCAACCACATCAAGATCGCCGGAGTGCCGATCACCGACACCAGGGGCCGGTGCGGCGGCATGGCATTCACCGCGCTGGACCACTGGCACCAGCGGCTCCCGGTGCCGGACACGGCCACGCTTCCGGCCGATGGCAACCCGGTCGCCGACTACATCTACGACCGCCTGATCACCAGCATCCTCGACAACTGGACCACGTACGCCCAGTTCATGAGCACTTCGGACCACCCGACGACCCTGGGCGGTATCGGGGTGGCCCGGATGACCCGGGAAGAACAGTTCCCCAAGCTCAAGCAGCTACTCGACCAGGGGCTCCCGCAGCCGCTCGGCCTGGTCCAGTCGCGGGACCCGGGCGGCTTCGCCAACGACCATCAGGTGGTGGCGTACGGCTACGAGCAGGACTCCGCCCGCACCCGGGTCTTCATCTGGGACAACCGCTACCGCCGCCGCGAGGACGTGCTGGAGTTCAAGACCGCGTACGACCCGGCCGACCGGGTCATCCGGCAGAGCAACGGCGACGAGTGGCGGGGCTTCTTCGTGGAGCGCTACTCCCCCCGGCTGCCCTGGTACCTGGCCAAGGGCAAGCTGCTGCGCGACCGCTCCGACGCGCGCATCTTCGTCACGTACGGTGGGGCGAAGTTCTGGGTGACCAGCCCGCAGGAGTTCGACCGGCTGGGGCTGCGCTGGACCGAGGTGGTCGAGCTGCCGGACGGCTCCACGGCGTACGTCGCCGACCGGCCCGGGGACCGGATCCTGTTCCGGGAGATCGACCGCCCCGAGGTGTACGTGACCTACGGCGGGCGCGGCTTCCACATCCCCGACCCGGACACCCTGCTGCGGCTGGGCTTCACCGGGTCCGACGTCCGCGTCGTGCCGCGCGACTCGCTGCGCGCCCTGGCCCCGGTGCCGGCCGAGGGCACGGTGCTTCGCGAGGAGCACAAGGACCCCGTCTACCTGGTGTCCGGTGGCGCGCTGCGCCACGTGCCGGATCCCACCACGTTCACCGCGCTCGGGCTGCGCTGGGACCGGGTCGGGGTGGTGCCGGACGGCGCGCTGGCCAAGCTGCCGATGGGTGACCCGCTGCCCACCTCACATCTGCCGGCCTGGTCGGAGCTGCCGGCGGGCCAGCTGATCACGCGGGATCACGACGCGGTCGACTACCGGATCGAGGCCGGTGCCAAGCCCGCGAACGAGGTGGAGTTCGTGTTGAACCTGGGCACCGGGCTGACCTGGCGCAAGGAGATCGGCCTGCACGCCAAGGACGGGGACTGGACGATCGCGGTGCAGGACAACAGTCGCACCGCCGCCAACGGGCTCTACCGTTACCAACTCGCGGAGGGGCAGCTGCGGCTGCGTAAGGCAAAGCTGTTCGGCGTGGTCACCGGCGTGCTGGAGCTGAACGACCTGGACCGGTTGCCGGCCGGCGCGCGGGTCACCTTTACCTGGGTACGGGACTGACCGCGGTCAGCTCTGCCGCAGGGCCGGCATCGGTACCGGCACGGCGAGCGCGGTCGCCCCGGCGCCGGCGCCGCGCTCGCAGGTGTTCGGCGGCACGGTGCCGAGGGCCTTGGTGGCGGGGCGCTCGGCCGCCCAGAACATGAAGCCGAGCATGCCGGAGGTGGTGCCCGCGCCCTTGGGAGCGGCGCTCTGCACGTACGGGGCGGCGGCCTTCTGCACCGAGGTGGCGTAGTCGACGCACTCCGGCAGCGGCTTGCCGCCTTGGGCGAGGTAGAGGCCGCCGGTGAACTTGGCCGGGGCGAGCGGCGGCACGGGCGGGCCGTACTGCGGCTTCCCGTCGACATGCTCCTGCCAGCTCGCCTGGGAGGTGCTGGCGGAGGCGGGCTTGGCGGCCACCATCGCGTTGGCGTAGTCGAGGACCGGGATGTCGGTACGCAGCCAGTCGGCGGTGGCCTTGCGGTTGAGATCGATCAGATAGCGGTCGCCGGCGGCGACGTCGATGGTGAGCCGGGCCTCGGGCCGGGTGCCGGTGGCGTCGTACGGGTGGACCGCCCGGTAGGCGTCGATGAAGGCCTGCAGGCCGGCGAGGTTCGGGCTGGTGGCCTGCTCGTAGTCGATCTCGATGCCGACGCCGAGCCGGGTGGCGACTGCGGCGGCCCGCTGGCCGAGCAGGGTGGGGTTCTGGGCGAGGGCGGCGTTCCAGTCATTGGTGTAGGTGATGCCGCCGAGGGAGAGCATGACCCGCACGCCGTGGGAGGTGAACCAGCCGACGATGTCGGCGGTCATGCCGCGCGGCACACCGTCGAGGGTGGTGGCGTTGGTGGTCTGGCGCAGCAGGTCGAGCGGGTTGACGAAGCTGAGCACCACCAGGTTGACCGAGGGGTGGCCGTCCCCTCGGTCGATCAGCCAGTGGTTCTGGCTGTCGAACTCGGACACGCTACGGGCCGTGCCCCAGGTGCAGTAGTCGTTGCCGCAGTGCCAGGCGCCGTAGACCTGGATCGGGGTGGCGGCGAGGGGCGCGGGGGCCGGCTGGGGTGGCGGCGTGGCGGTCGGGGTGGTGGCGGCGAGCGCGAGCAGGAGCGCGGCCAGCGGTGCGAAGCGTCGCATGGGGACCTCCCCGACCTCTCAGTACACCTTGTTTACAGTAGAGCGTCGAGGGCCGTCAATGCCCCCAGCGACCTCGTCGAGGACCCGGCGCTGGAAGGCCCGCGCCTCGACGCCGTCAGGAGGTGGGCCGCCCCGACGGGCCGCGATCGCCCGCCGGATCAGGTCAGCGTCCTCGCCCCGTGCGGCGAGCCGCCGCCCGGCGTCCACCTTAGCCAGCCAGACCCCGTCGCGGTGGCGGACCAGGGAACGGCAGGCGCCCAGCACGGCGTCCTCCGCGCCGGGGGCCGGGCCGTCCGGTGTCGGCAGCGCCAGCCACCAGGTCAGCGCCGCGACCAGCAGCCGGCGCAGGTCGTCCGGGGCGGGTTCGGCGAAGACCTCGGCGGCGGGCGGACCGAGCAGGGCCAGGCCGGATTGGCGCAGGATGCTGCGGTCGAGGGCGTACCAGAACCGCCCGTCGGCGGCGGGCCGGTCGGCCGGGTCGTAGGTGGCGCGGAACCGCATGGTCACGCCGGTGTTGAGCTCGACCTCGAAGCCCGGCTCCGGGGTGCCGGAGGCGGCCACCTCCCGCCGGTAGGCGACCAGTTCCAGGCCGCGCGCCGGGCAGGGCAGCGTCTCGTGGCGCAGCCGGTCCACCAGCGCCCGCTTCGCCGGCCCGCCGATCGGCCGGGCCACCACCAGCGCCACGTCCACGTCGCTGCGCCCCGGCTGGTACGCGCCCAGCCCCACCGACCCGGCGGCGTACGCCCCGACCAGGTCGCCGCCGAGCACCGCGCGGGCCCGGTCGACCAGCTCGGTCAGGTACCCGCGTACGTCGTCGTCCATGCCGCGCATCGTGCCGGATACGTCCCGACCACGGTCGGGGCGGCCCCGGGGCAACTCCGGCGGGTCGGGACAGCAGACGGTCGGCGGGCGAGCCGCGGCCCGGTTTAGGTGTACGCGACACGACCGAGCCGCGGGATGTGCTCGGGCGACTGCATTCGGTACAGTGCGAACGTTGATCGTCGGTGATGTTTGCCGGTCGGAAGGGTACCGGGTTGACTCGACGGAGCAGGTGGCTGATCCGGGGCGGGTTGCGCCTCGGACTCCTGCTCGGCGGGGTGCTCGCGGCGTGGGCCGGCCACGAGGCCGCCACCGACGCCGCCGCGTACGCCGCCGACCGGCCACCGATCGTCAAGGCCACTCACGACCCGGCTGCCGGCGCTCTCCGCCCGGCCGCAGCACCGCCACGCGGCCCGGCCACCGGCGGCACCGCGCGACACACCCCATTGAGCCCGTCCAGGAAGGCCGGTCCACCGAAACGGGGGGCGCCACGGTCGCCCGCCTGTCCCGTCCGGGCCAGCCACGGACGGTGCAGGCCGCAGGCCGCCGAAGCGGCGCCCAAGCCCGGCCGGAGCCCGGTGGCGCGACCCGAAACGCACCCCCTCAACCCGGTCACCGCGCCGCCCGGCCAGCTCATGGCATCAGGACAGCAAGGACGCTCCACCCCACCGGGCCAGGGCGGCACCCCACCCGGGCACGGCGGCACCCCACCCGGACAGGGCGGCACCCCACCCGGACAGGGCGGCACCCCACCCGGGCACGGCGGCACCCCACCCGAACAGAGCGACACCCCACCCGAACAGGACGGCACCCCACCAGGGCACGGCACCCCACCCGGGCACGGCGGCACCCCACCAGGACACGGCGGCACCCCACCAGGACACGGCGGCACCCCACCCGGACACGGCGGCACCCCACCAGGACACGGCGGCACCCCACCCGGACACGGCGGCACCCCACCCGGACACGGCGGCACCCCACCCGGACACGGCGGCACCCCACCCGGACACGGCGGCACCCCACCAGGCCACGGCGGCACCCCACCAGGCCACGGCGGCACCCCACCCGGCCACCGACCCGTACCGCCGGAACCGCTGGATCCGACCACCGGCCCACCACCTACGACCACCGATCCGGGTGCCAGCCCGAGCGACCAGATCGAACCGCTGCTGTTCGGCCCGTCGGCGGCGGCCGTCCAGAGATACGCTGCGCCCGCCCCGGGTGCGTCAGCCGCCACCCGGCACACCGCGGCAGCCTTGTCCTCCACCGGTCCGACCGGGTGGGGCCCGCTCGAGTCGGATGTCGATTTCGCACCGGTCCATCACGCCCCCGGCGATGCTGAACTCGCTTCATTCGGCGGCGTCCACGGCCACCTCGCCGACACCTCCGCCGTCGCCTGGGCATCGCCCGCCCTGTCGGGGCGCCGCTGCCACCCGTCCGACGGCAACACCCTCCGCTCCCGCTCGCCCCGCCCGGGCACCCGGCCCGCCTGACCGGCGCGCCGGCCCGTGCCGTCCGCGAGGGCGGCCCGGGTTGCTGTGCCTTCTTCCCGTCAGCCCGACGGCCCCTGGTGGCCCGCGCCGGCCGCACGACCCACGCCGGCGGCGTCTCTGCCATAACCCACCACGATGGTGACCAGGAGTTACTCCATGAGCGTGAGCATGCCCGTCGTCCGGGCCCGGTGGCGCGACATCGGCTGGATCGCCGATCTCGTCACCGACGCCCTCCACCCCACCGCCTTCGGTGCCTGGCTCGTACCCGACGAGCAGCGCCGACCGTACGTACTCGCCGCCGTGGCCCGCATCTGGATCGAACACGCGCTGCTCTTCGGCGACGCGTTCCTGCTCCAGGACGGCTCGGCGGCGACCGTCTGGTTCCACCGCTACAGACCGATCCCGCCACCGGCCCGGTACGTCGACCGGCTCGCCGACGTGTGCGGTGAGCACCGGGATCGGTTCGACCTCCTCGACCGGGCCCTCGCCGCGCGGCGCCCCACCGAGGCGCACATCCATCTCGCGCTGCTGGCCGCACCGGGACAGACCCTGGCGCGGCGGGCCGACATCCTCGCCGGGACGCAGCGCCGGATCGACACGCTGGGCCTGCCGACGTACGCGGAGGTCTTCACCGAGGCCGACCGGGACCTGCTCCGCGGGCACGGATACGCCCAGCGGGACGCCTTCCCGATGCCGAGCGGCACCATCGCCCATCCGATGTGGCGAATCTCGCCGTTCTCGACCGACCGCCGTGTCGGCAACGCCGGCCGACCGGCCGCGCTGGCCCGCAACGGCCGCGTGAACGGCTGGGCGCCGCGCTGAGCCGGGCCTGAGGACGGTGCAGACGGCCGGGGCGGCCCCGTGCGCGGGGCCGCCCCGGCCGAACGGTCACCGTGGCGGTGGGGTCAGCGTGACCAGCTTCGTTAACCTGGCACGCCGAGCAGGGACACGATTCGGCCGAGCAGTCGGAGGGTACGGGGTGCGGGTGCTTGCTACCGATGACAACGACCACGCCGGCGGCGGCGCCGCCCCGACCAGGGTTCGGAAGCGTCGACGCCGACGTGTCCTGATCTTCCTGGCGGTCTTCGCGCTGCTGGCCGGCTCCGGCCTGGTCGCCGGCGGCTACTACTTCGACAGTGTGCCCACGCCGGCGGACCTCAAACTCCCCGAGTCGACGACCGTCTACTACGCCGACGGTCGCACCCCGATGGCGGAGCTGGGCGAGCAGAACCGCACAATCGTCCCATACGACCAGATGAACGACTCCGCCAAGCAGGCCATCGTGGCAGCGGAGGACCGCTCCTTCTGGACCAACAAGGGCATCGACTTCGGCGGGGTACTCCGCGCCGCGTGGTCCAACCTGACCGGCGGGCAGCGGCAGGGCGCCTCCACCATCACGCAGCAGTACGCGCGGGTCGCCGCCGACCTGCGCGGGGTCACCTACTCGCGCAAGCTGCGCGAGGCGGTCATCGCCTGGAAGCTGGCCGACAAGTACAGCAAGGAGGAGATCCTCGGCTTCTACCTGAACAGCGTCCCGTTCGGTCGGGGCGCGTACGGGATCGAGGCGGCCGCGCAGACGTACTTCGGCAAGACGGTGCGCCGGGACGCGCCGCCGGCCCAGCAACTGACCCAGGCGGAGGCGATGGTCCTCTGCGCGATGGTGAAGCAGCCGGAGGCCGACCTGGACGACCCGGAGGGAGCGCCCGGCTACGACCCGCGGCGCAACGCCAGGGCCCGGCAGAACTCGATCGACCGCTGGGCCTACATCCGCGACGGCATGGTGAAGCTGGGCTACCTGACACCCGAGCAGGCCACGAACCTGGCGTACCCGGACACGGTCCTGCCGATCGACCCCAACGCCGGCCAGACCGGGCTGGACCGGCCCACCGGCCTGGTGGTCGAGCACGTGCTCAGCGAGCTGCGCCGGACTGAACCGTTCCAGGGCAAGCCGGACGAGGTCATCCGGGACGGCGGCTACACGATTGTCACCACCATCGACAAGCGGGTCCAGGACGCGGCCGAGTCGGCCGCCGACATCCGCCGCGACACCGCTCCGGAAGCGGTTCGCGACCAGCCGAGGACTTGGCAGGCCGCACTGGTGGCGGTGGAGCCGGGCACCGGGCGGGTGCTCGGCTACTACGGCGGCGACCGAGCCGCCGACGCCGACTACGCCGGCTGGTACTACGACGAGGACGGGCGGGCGCGCGGGTTCGGCCAGCATCCGCCGGGCTCGTCGTTCAAGGTGTACGACCTAGCCGCCGCGGTGCGGGACAAGATCTCCGTGAAGCGGCGCTTCGACTCGCCGGAGACGAAGGAGTTCCCGGAGTCGGGGCGGACCAAGGGCAGCCCGGCCGGCCCGATCCGCAACGCCGAGCACGCCGCCTGCCAGCCGAACTGCGCGCTCTGGGAGGCGACGGTCGCCTCACTCAACGTCACCTTCTTCGAGCTGACCGAGAAGCTGGGCGTGGCAAAGGTCATCGACATGGCGAAGCGAGCCGGGGTCGACTCGATGTGGGCGACCGAGCAGGGCAACCCTCAGTCGCAACGGGTGGACCTGCGCAACAAGCCGGCTGCCGAGGCGGCCAAGCGCTTCTCCACCGAGGTCGGCATCGGCCAGTACGGCATCACCGTGCAGGACCACGCGAACGGGATGGCGACCTTCGCCGCCGGCGGCAAGCGCGCCGAGGCGCACTTCGTCCGCTCGGTGAGCAAGGGCGACGACAAGGTGTACACCGAGCGGCTGGTGCAGACCGACCTCGGGCTGGACGAGGAGGCGATCAACCAGCTCGACTGGACGCTGCGCCGGGTGAAGGCCGCCAAGCTGGACAACGGCTGGGACTCCGCCGGCAAGACCGGCACCTGGCAGGCGGGCCAGAGCACCACCCAGAACGTGCACACCTGGATGGTCGGCTGGACCGGCGCCCTCGCGGCCGCGGTCTGGCTCGGCACCACCGACGGCAAGCCGCTGAAGACGAAGGACGGCAGCTACCAGGTGTACGGGTCCAGCGGCCCCGCGCCGATCTGGCGACAGTTCATGGAGCAGGCGACCGCGGCTTTGAAGCTCGACCCGAACAAGTACCGGTTCGGCGACCCGAGATTCCCCGACGACACCCCGCCGCCCACGATGAACCGGCCGGCGCCGGTCACCTCGTCGCCGACGCCGCCCCCTTCGCCGACGCCGACGCCGAGCCTGACGCCGTCGGAACCCAGCCCCACCCCCAGCCCGAGCGACCCGCCGGCACCGACACCCACCCGGTCGCCCTCGCTGATCCCGCTGCCGACCGGGGCGCCGTCGGCGACCCGGAGAACGGGGTGACGGCCGCCGGCGGATTGCCGCCCCCGGCCAGCACCTCGCCGGGGCGTTCCGCGTGCCCGCCCCCCGGGACGGGACCAGC
Organism: Micromonospora sp. NPDC048999; assembly: GCF_040649295.1. Classification (NCBI taxonomy): domain Bacteria; kingdom Bacillati; phylum Actinomycetota; class Actinomycetes; order Micromonosporales; family Micromonosporaceae; genus Micromonospora; species Micromonospora sp. NPDC048999. Next base: position 25,818 of record NZ_JBEZFI010000023.1, read on the forward strand.
TATCCGCCACGCCGGACGCTCGACGAGCCCGGCGCCGGACCGCGCGGAGACCCGTCGGCGGCCCGCAGCGCCCGCCGCAGGTCCCGGTACACCCGCGCCTCGGTCTCCGGCGGCAACGGGCCGCGGGGCGGCCGGCTCGGCCCGCCGTACCGGCCGATCTGTTCCATCGCCAGCTTCACGGCCTGGACCACCTCGGGTTGGGAGCCCCAGCTGAGCAGGGGATGCAGCTGGGCGTACAACGGCAGCGCCGCCGCCAGGTCGCGAGCGGCGCACAGCCGCTGCAGGCGCCGGCAGAGCCCGGGCAGGGTGTTGGGGCTGTGCCCGATCCACCCGGTCGCACCGCATACGGTCAGCTCCAGCAGCACGTCGTCCGCCCCGACCAGCACGTCGAGGTGGGGGCACAGGTCGCGGACGCGGTGCAGCGAGCGTACGTCCCGCTCCCGTACCGCCACGACGCCGTCGGTCTCGGCGATGCGGGCGAGGAGGTCCGGCGTCAGGTCCACCGTGGTCTCGGCCGGGTCGCCGCACACCACCACCGGCAGGCCGACCGCGGCCACCTCACGATAGTGGGCGACGACCTCGGCGGCACCGCCCGGATACCCGACCGGCGGAGGCGCGAGCACCGCCTGCGCACCCGCGGCCTGGGCCTGCTCGGCCCAGCGCCGTGCCTGCCGGCTGCCGTACCCGCCGACGCCCGGCACCACCGCCCGGCCGTTCGGCACGGCCTCGACGGCGGCGCGGACCACGTCGGCGCGCTCACCGTCGGACAGGGACCGATATTCTCCCAGCGGCCCGCACGGCGCCACGCCCTGGCAGCCCTCGTCGGTGAGCCACCGTACGTGCTCCTGAAACCGGTCGTAGTCGACCGAGAGATCGGCCCGGAACGGCGTGGGAACAGCGACGATGACGCCCTGCCAGGGCCTGGTTACGGCCACGACGCTTCCTTTCCCGGACACTCCACTCGTGTGCCCGACGACAGGACGACTCACCATCGCCCGTCGGGCCGGCAATCGCACACGTTAGGGGCGTCCCCCCTCCCGGTCTTCCGACAGATGCCGAAACTGCTGAGGTTAATCAGCGTACGGATGTTGCGGTGCGGTTACGGGGATTGCGCCGGCGGGCCAACATCATCGAAGGTAAGCCAACCGTCCTACCAGCACATATCTAGTCCGAGCCAAGCGGAGAGATTCGCACAGATCGGGCTGTTCCGGGAGCATCGCATGCGCATGGAACTGCAACGCATCGTCGACCGGATCGCGGCACGCGTGAAACGGCCGGCCCTGATCGAGGACCGGCGTCAGCGGGTCGTCGTCTACAGCGAGCACAGCGGGGTGATCGACGGCGTACGCCGAAGCTCGATCCTGCGCCGGCACACCACCCCCGAGATGATCGCCTGGGCGCGGGACCTCGGGATCATGGAGGCCCGGCAGCCGGTGCGTACCCCGGCCTCCCCCGAGCTGGACCTCCTGGCCCGGGTGTGCGTGCCGATCCGGCATCAGGACCTGCTGCTGGGTTTCGTATGGTTCATCGACGAGGCGGAGGGGATGACCGACGATGACATCTCGGTGGTGACCGAGGCGATGCCAGACCTGTCGTTGGCCCTCTATCGGGAGAACCTGCTCGGCGAGTTGACCTCGCAGCGAGAGGCGGAGGCCACCCGAACGCTGCTCGTCGAGTCCCCGGAGGCCCGCCGCGAGGCGGTCCGTTCGTTGCTGACCGACGGCCTGCTCGGCAGCGACGGCCAGGTCACCGCCCTGGTCGCCCATCTCGTTCCGGCCCCGGACGACGCGCTCGACGACACGGCCCGGCTGGCCCTGGAGCACGCCCTCGTCGCCGCGCGACAGTGGGTCGGGTCGCGGGAGACGCTGCATCTGGTGCGGCACGACCACGGGGTGCTGCTGCTCTGCGGGCGCCACGCCGGGCGGGGGCCCGCGGAGGAGGCCGCCGCGCACCTCGATCAGGCGCTGCGCGGGGCGGTACGGGGGCTGGCGTCGGTGGCGCGTACGGTGCTCGGCGTCGGCGACGCGCGGCCCCGCCTGTACGAGAGCCTGCGGTCGTACCAGGAGGCGTTCCAGGCGGCCCGGGTGGGCGTGCAACTGCCGGCCCTGGGTTCGATCGTCTACTGGTCCGACCTGGGCATCTACCGGCTGCTGTCCGGGGTCGACGCTCGGCATCTGGACGTGGCACGGGTGCATCCGGGGCTGGGTCGGCTGCTCGGCGACGAGGCCCACCAGGTGCTCCTCGAAACCCTGGAGACCTACCTCGACCTGGCCGGCAACGCCCACGCCACGGCGGAACGGCTGCGGCTGCACCGGACGACGCTCTACTACCGGCTGCAGCGGGTGGAGTTGCTCGCCGACACGGATCTGAAGGACGGCAACGAGCGGCTCTGCCTGCACCTGGCGCTGAAGCTCGGCCGCCTGACCGGCCAGTACCAGCACGGCCGCTGACCGGCCCCACCGGCCGGGCCCGGACGGGCCGGGGGCGGGATGCCGGCTGCCCGGCGTTCCGCCCCGGAACTCCTAACGGCCGTGACCGGGCATCCGGTGGAATTGTTCGGCGCCGATCAGGTCGAGTCGTGCGGCCGCGCGGGACGAAGCAGTTGCCACAGAAAATGGCCCGCTTGTCGTTCCATCAACACGGGCAGCATAAACCCATTCTCGCTAGCCTTTCTCCCCGCGCATTCCTCCTTTCCGAACACCTCGCCGATCAGGGCTCCGAGCCCTGGTCGAATCGACGCGGATCAGCGCAACATCGGCCACCACCGAACCTACGTACCGACGCGCGGGTAGGTCATCGGACACCTGTGGGAGATGGCGATCGTTGACTCCTACGCTTGTCGCACGGGCACCGCCGCTGCCGGGCCCACACGGCGGCACGCATTTCGCACTGCACACCGAACGGATCCCCATTGAGGGGCAGCCCGCCATTGACAAACGTTGACGGCATGTTCAGGATTGACGAAACATCAGGCCGGGCGTCCATATTGGACGCCCATCGGTGTGCGGCGGATACGCATTTCGTCACACGTGCCGGTCATCGATTCCGTCAGCTCTCATCCGTTGGCCGCGCCGAACCGCCGTCGCACGCGGGACTCGATTCTGCGGGCCGTCAAGGCCCGCAGTTCCCGCGCCCCTCGACAGAAAGGGAAGAGATGCGAATGCCGAACTCGGGTAACCGCCGCTGGCGGCTGCCCATCGTCGCGATCGCGGCCGCCTCGGCCGTGCTCCTGGTCACTCCGGCCTCCGCCGTCACACCACCCGCTGACGGCGCCGGCGAGAGCGTCGAGCTGAACCAGCTCCTCGACGAGGAAGCGAGCGTGGTGGAGGTCCTGCTCGCCGACACCAAGGAGCTGGACAAGCTCGTCGCCACCGGTGTCGACCTCGACCACGACGTGTCGCGCACCGAGCAGGGCATCGTCGTCCACGCGGTGGTCACCCCGAGCGAGGTGGCGGCCCTACGCGCCCAGGGCTACCGGCTCGGCGATGTCCTCTTCCGACCCTCCGACTCCGAGGAGCGGGTCGCGGAGCGCGAGGCGACCATCGCCGCGCACAAGGCGGAGAACCAGGCCTTCACCGCGTCCCTGGCGACCACGGAAACCTCCGACGTCAAGATCATTCGCGCCGACTACTACACCTCCGGCACCGACAAGATCCTGTCGGTCGAGGCAAAGTGGGCCCAGGGCCAGACCGCGACCAACACGCTCACGGTCGTCCGGGACAGCGGCAAGGGCACGGAGCTCGGCTCGGGCGGCAGCCAGACCATCTCCCGCTTCGTGGACGCCGGCGTCTACATGTACCACCGGGGCGCCTCGACGGTGACGACCCGCCCGGATCGGATCCGGATCACCAGCCCGACCGGCGGGGTCGCCATCGCCCAGGTCAAGGAATGGCTACCCATCCCCGCCGACGACCCGGAGGGCCCGGGCTACCAGAAAGACTTCGTCACCAGCTACCTGACCCCGACCGAGCTGTACGCGCGGATCCACCAGCTCGCCGCCGAGTTCCCCGGCCTGGCCGAGATCGTCGAGCTGCCGTACAAGACGAACGGCTACCGCCGCAAGGCGCAGACCGTGCTCGGCACCACGAACGCCAACCGGGTGGCGGTCGACTCGCTGGACTGGGGACACGAGGGCGGCAACAACATCTCCGTCGAACTGGTCAACCCGGGTGCCGCCAACCGGCCGCTGTCGGTGACCGTGACCGGCAAGGACATCCGGGTCAGCCTGGCCACCAACTCCAGCGGTGCCCTGACCAGCACCGCTGCCCAGGTCGTCGCGGCGCTGAACGTCAACGCCGGGTCACTCGTCAAGGCCTACACCTACCGCGGTGACGCCGGTGCCGGTGTGGTCGCGGCCGCCGCCCGGACAGGGCTCACCGACGGCCTGCAGGCGCCGGCCAGCGTGTCCCGCGACCCGCACCCGATGTACGCGATCCGGATCGGCAAGCACCGCGACGGGTCCAGGATGGGCGTCCTCGCCTACGCCCAGGAGCACGCCCGCGAGTGGGTACCGCCGCTGGTCGCCATCGAGACCGCCGAGCGGCTGCTGCGCAACTACGGCCACGACGGCCACACCAAGCAGCTGCTCAACAACCTCGACATCTGGATCGCCCCGTCGATCAACCCGGACGGCGGCCACTACTCGTTCTACGACTACGCCTCGCAGCGAAAGAACATGACCAACCACTGCCCGCTGACCGATGCTGCCGACGCTCTCGGGCGTAACTCGTGGGGTGTGGACAACAACCGCAACTACACCGAGTACAGCATGTTCGACGGCTACTCGGGCGCGTCCAGCAGCTGCACCAGCGGCACCTACGCCGGGCCCAGCGAGCTGTCCGAGCCGGAGGACAAGAACCTCGACTGGCTGGCCCAGCACAAGAACATCAAGTTCTCAATGAACCTGCACTCCTCCGGCAACTACTTCATGTGGTCGCCCGGGGCGTACACCACCCCGGACCGGATCTCGGCGCCCCGGCCGACCCTCGCCCAGGAGTCGTTCTTCTGGGGCGCCTCGTCGCGGATCCTCACCGCGATCAAGCGGCACCGCAACATGGCGGTGACGCCGGCCCGGACCGGCCCGATCTCCGACGTGCTGTACTCGGCGGCCGGCAACTCCGGTGACATGCTCTGGTACAAGTACGGCATCTACGCCTGGAACTTCGAGGTCGGCACCTCATTCCAGCCCGCGTGGAACGAGGCGCACGCCGAGACGATGGAGTTCGCCAACGGTCTCGTCGAGCTGATGCGGGTGGCCCGGGACTTCGACACCGACCACCAGCGGCCGAAGAGCGGCCTGTCGGTGACCGCGAGCAGCACGCCCGGCATGGTGGACGTGACGTTCACGGTGAGCGAGCCAGCGGCGGTCTTCTACACCCTCGACGGCAGCGCACCGACCTACGAGTCCACGCTCTACGCCGCTGCCGGCGTCCGGGAGGGCGGCGAGACGCTGACCTTGCCCATCGGGACCAGGATCCACTGGTTCTCGGTCGACGCGGCCGGCAACGTGGAGAACAACTACCGCGCTGACGGCACCGGTAAGAACTTCCAGAAGGGCACCGCCGTCCTCTCCACCAAGTAGCAATACGGGCCTGGTCGTGCCGGGTACGGGCCTCCCCGTACCCGGCACGAGCCACGACCATCGGCCGAACGGCCTCCCCGCCAACCGCCTTGAACGATCATCGGCCATTCGTTCGGCGCGGCGAACAGTCCAGACGGGTCGGGACTGATCGACATCTCGGCCGAGGGGCGAGTACGCGCCATCAGCCGACAGCGGCATTGGCCGCATATCGGCCGGCCGGCCGCCCGGCACGAAGAACATCCGCCCTGATCAGCGGCTATTGAAGATCATGACTCATATGATCGGGGAAGTTTGGACGGCGATCGACGGACGTCGGTTGACCGGCTCACCCATTGCTCACCGCCCGAGGCCGTGTGATTGTGCTCCAGCGAGTACGCCGAACCCGGCGCCTCGCACGGTCGGTCTGTCGAACCGGGGCCACGCCGGCAGCTCCGGAGACCGACCGTCGTCCCGCCTCACCACGCCGCGCGTCCTGACCGGGCTCCGCGCGGCCTAGGAACAGGAGCACACCCCCGTGAAGCTCTCACCCCGCCTCGCCGCGCTCGCCGGCGCAGCCGCGGCCGGCCTGGTCGCCACCGGCGCCGCCGCGGCCGTCCAGGCCGCACCCCCGCTCGCCCCCAGCCCCGACGCCGCCCAGGCCCGCACGCTCGCCGCCAACTCGGCCGGCAAACTGGTCTCCGGGCGACCCGCCTACCTGCACGCCAGCGCCGACGACGCGTTCGTGCAGCAGGAGGTCATCTCCTCTGCGGGCACCCAGTACGTGCCCTACGAGCGCACCTACAAGGGCCTGCCGGTCGTCGGCGGCGACTTCGTCCTGGCCACCGATGCGGCCGGCAACCTGAAGTACGCCTCCGTCGCCCAGCAGCGGAGCATCGGCAACCTCGCCATCACGCCGAAGCTGACCTCGGCCGCCGCGGCGAAGACCGCGCGAGCCCAGCTCAAGACGGTCAGCGCCGTCGAGGGCACCAAACTGGTCGTCTACACGCTCGACTCCCAGCCGACCCTGGCCTGGGAGACCACGGTCCGGGGCACCGATGCCGACGGCCCCAGCCGCCTCACCGTCGACGTCAACGCGTCGACCGGCGCCGTCCTGCGTACGCAGGAGCACGTCATGCGCGGCACCGGCACCGGCGCGTGGAACGGCCCGCCCCCGGTCACCCTCAACACCACGCTCTCGGGCAGCACGTACTCCATGAAGGACCCGACCTACACCAACCTGAGCTGCCAGGACGCCGCGAACAACACGACGTTCAGCAAGTCGACCGACACCTGGGGCAACGGCACCGCCACCAACAAGGAGACCGGCTGCGTCGACGCACTGTTCGCCGCGCAGACCGAGCACAAGATGCTCTCGCAGTGGCTGGGCCGCAACGGCGCCAACGGTAGCGGTGGTGCCTGGCCGATCCGGGTGGGCCTGAACGACCAGAACGCCTACTACGACGGCACCCAGGTCCAGATCGGCAAGAACACCGCCGGCCAGTGGATCGGCTCGCTCGACGTGGTCGCCCACGAGATGGGCCACGGCATCGACGACAAGACCCCGGGCGGCATCTCCGGCAACGGCACCCAGGAGTTCGTCGCCGACACCTTCGGCGCGGCCACCGAGTGGTTCGCCAACGAGCCGGCCCCGTACGACACGCCGGACTTCCTGGTCGGCGAGATGGTCAACCTGGTCGGCAAGGGCCCGATCCGCAACATGTACAACCCGTCGGCGCTCGGCGACCCGAACTGCTACTCCAGCAGCATCCCGAGCACCGAAGTGCACAAGGCGGCCGGCCCGGGCAACCACTGGTTCTACCTGCTGGCCATGGGCAGCAACCCCACCAACGGCCAGCCGACCAGCCCCACCTGCAACAGCAGCACGGTGACCGGCCTGGGCGTCCAGACCGCCATCAAGATCATGTACAACGCGATGCTGCTGAAGACCTCGGGGGCGTCGTACCTGAAGTACCGCACCTGGACGCTGCAGGCGGCGAAGAACCTCTTCCCGACCAGCTGCACCGAGTTCAACACCGTCAAGGCCGCCTGGGACGCCGTCAGCGTGCCGGCGCAGTCCGGTGACCCGACCTGCTCCGGCAGCACCACCCCGCCGCCCACCACCGCACCGCCGACCACCACGCCGCCGACCGGTTCCTGCTCCGGTCAGCTGCTGGCCAACCCGGGCTTCGAGTCCGGCAACGTGAACTGGACCGCCTCCTCCGGTGTCATCACCAGCTCGACCGGCCAGGCGGCACACAGCGGCTCCTGGAAGGCGTGGCTGGACGGCTACGGCAGCACGCACACCGACACCCTGTCGCAGTCGGTGACCATCCCCGCCGGTTGTCGGGCCACCCTGAGCTTCTGGCTGCACATCGACAGCGCGGAGACGACCACGACCAGCGCCTACGACACGTTGACCGTGAAGGCGGGCAGCACCACCCTGGCCACCTACTCCAACCTCAACAAGGCCTCCGGCTACACGCAGAAGTCCTTCGACATCTCGTCGTTGGCCGGCACGACGGCCACCATCTCGTTCACCGGTGTGGAGGACGTCATTCTGCAGACCTCCTTCGTCATCGACGACGCAGCGGTCAACCTGTCCTGATCGCGAACGAAGCGGCCGGCCGTCGAAACACGACGGCCGGCCGTTTCGTCAGGTCAGCCCTACTCCATTGCCGACGCGTCAGCTTAGGCGGTCCGCCCGCGTGCCCGCGTCGGCGCTGCGGTTGAGGCGGGTCACCACGTCCTCCATCGCCCGGCTGAACAGTTCCATCTGCCGTACCGACTGCTCCTGCAGCCCGCCGAGCCGGGCGGCCAGGGCGTCGACGTCGGCCCGCGCCGAGGCGCTGACCTGGGTGTCGAGGTCGGCGAGGGCCGCGTTGACGGCCACCACGACGTGCCCGCAGACCGTCTCCATCCCCGCCTCGGCCAGATCCGGGTCGACCACGATGGACTCGATCCGACCACCCTGGACAGCCACGGCCCGGACCCGGCCGCCGGCCGTGACCCCCTCGGCGCGGAGCAGCTGCGCCGAGTCGCCGTCGGCATGCTCGGCGGCCCGCGAACGCATCGAGGACAGCGCCTGCTGGGTCCTGGCCAGCAGCTCGTCGAGGCTCTCGGCCGCGGTGAACGGGTCGTTGATCATAGCCGCGCTTTCTTCACGTCTTTCCGGAGCACCGTGACCATAGCAACCACACCCCGGGCACGGACGGGGCCGGGGGCCGAGCGTCCCGCGTCAGCGCAGGCGCAGCTGCTGGCCCGGGAGAATCAGGCTCGGGTCGTCGCCGACCACCCGCCTGTTGCGCTCGTACAGCGCGTGCCAGCCGCCGGCGAGGTTTCGCTCGTGGACGATTACGGACAGGCTGTCACCGTGCTTGACCACATAGGTCTCGGCACCGCCGGCACCCGGCGCGCCACGCCGGTGGCTGCGGGTCGCCGGCCGGTCGTGACGCGACGCCCGCTTGCTGATCGCGCTCTTCGGCGACTGCCGACTGACGGACACCGACGTGGACTTCGTCGAGCCGCCCTTCCTGCCGCAGACCGGCCAGGCGCCGATGCCCTGCCGGGCGAGGACCTTCTCGGCGATGGCGATCTGCGCGCCCCGGCTGGCCAGGTCGGCCCGGCTGGCGTACTTCTGCCCGCCGTGGCCGTTCCAGGTGCCCTTCGAGAACTGGAGGCCGCCGTAGTAGCCGTTGCCGGTGTTGATGTGCCAGTTCCCGCCGGACTCGCACCGGGCGATGGCGTCCCAGTTCACACTGGACGCGCTGGCCGGCTCGGCCGGCCCGAGGATGGCGACGGCGCCGACGACGAGCGCCGCCCCCGCGGCGACCCGACCTCGGGTGATTCGTCGATGACGTGCGACGTATTCAGTTGCCATGTGGGTTCCTCCACGCCGACGAGGTGAGCTGTCGGGTTCGGGCCGAGGAGCCCGGCCGCCGGTCGGCGGCTTCACCCCGAGGTGTCGAGCACCGAGGAACTTGTGGGTCCCCCGCTCCCGCCTGAGGTCCAGGTACCACGGGCCGGCGGCGGAATTAGGCGTTACCGGCCCGTGGTGTCCGCGATCGCGAACGCCTCGACGATAAGGGCGATTTGCCGCAATCGCCCACGTCTTGGGAAGTTCTTCACCCGGCCGGGCGAACGCCTCGCCATCCGCGTTGCGGACCATCCGAAAGCGCCTAAGCACCGACCAAACTTCACGTTTGCGCAGGTCAGAGTGGCCGAGCTACCGTATGCCGCAGAGGTGATGGCAATGACCACATTCTATGTTGACCTCTCTCATCACGACTGGGATCGCGTCCAGGGCAAGTTCGACTGGGCGGCCCTCCTCAAGGCCACCTCCCCCGTCCTGTGCCTGCGGGTCACCTACGGCGACCCGAACGGCTTCAACCCGCCCAGCCCCCACGCCGTCGACATGGCGCACGGCGCGGCCCACGCGGGCTTCGACGTGATCGGCGGCTACCACAACCTGATCAAAGGCGATCAGGCCAGCACCAACCGGCAGGTCGACTACCTGCGCCGCAACCTCGACGCGATCGGCGCGGTCTGGGCGATGGTCGACGTCGAGCGCTACCCCGAGTTGGTCACCAACGGGCTGTGGCCCCGCTGGGACGACGTACACCGGTTCGTGGATCGCTGGCACGCCGTCGACAACCGGCTGCTGGCGGGCTACATACCGAAGTGGATCTGGGAAGGGGATCTCGCCCGCCCCGACCTGCGGGTGCTCAAGATTCCCCTGGTCGCCAGCGACTACGGCAGCAACCCCACCGGCGCACCCGCCGCCGTGTACGCGAAAGCGGGTGGGAACGGTGGCCCGGGCTGGGCCGCGTACGGCGGGGTGAGCCCGTCGATCTGGCAGTTCGGGTCGAACCTCACCTGCCCCGGCGCCTCCAAACAGACCGACTGCAACGCATACCGAGGCACGCTGGCCCAGCTGCGGGCCCTGTTGACGAAAAAGACGACAGCATGACCGCTGCCGGATTCGCCGCGATCCTCTCTGACCCGAACGTCGCCGCGATCCGCGACGACAAGGCCGCAGCCCTCGCCGCAGCCGGCCAGCAGGACGTCTGCGTACCCGCGTGAAGTGGCCGCCTCCGTCGGCCGCGGCGTGACTGCCGCGGCCGACGGAGAAGGACGTCACAGCGTACGGGCGAGCCGGTCGGCGAGGATCCGGGTGAACCGCGACGGGTCGGCCAGTTCCCCGCCCTCGGCGAGCAGCGCCATCCCGTACAGCAGCTCGGCGGTGTCGCTCAGGGCGGTGGAGTCGCCGCCCTGCTCCTGCGCCTTGCGCAGCCCGGTGACCAGCGGGTGGGTCGGGTTGAGCTCGAGGATCCGCTTGACCTGCGGCACCTCCTGCCCCATCGCCCGGTACATCTTCTCCAGCGTCGGCGTCATGTCGTGCGCGTCACCGACGACGCAGGCCGGCGAGGTGGTGAGCCGGGAGGAGAGCCGGACCTCCTTGACGCTGTCGGCGAGCGCGCCACTCATCCAGGTGAGCAGGTCGGCGTACTCCTCGCGCTCGGCCTCGGCCTTCTCCTTCTCCTCCTCGGTCTCCAGGTCCACCTGGCCCTTGGCCACCGAGCGGAGCGTCTTCCCGTCGTACTGGCCGACCCGCTCGACCCAGACCTCGTCGACCGGGTCGGTGAGGATCAGCACCTCGTAGCCCTTGGCCCGGAACGCCTCCAGGTGCGGGGAGTTCTCGATCATGGCCCGGGACTCGCCGGTGGCGTAGTAGATCTCGGACTGGCCGTCCTTCATCCGCTCGACGTAGTCACGCAGGGTGGTCAGCTCGGCCGGGTCGTGGGTGGAGGCAGCCCGGACCAGGTCGAGCAGCGCCTCGGTGTTGTCCGGGTCCTCCAGCAGACCCTCCTTGACCACCGCGCCGAACTCGGTCCAGAACGTGCGGTAGGACTCGGCCGACATCTCCTTGAGGGTGGCGAGGACCTTCTTGACCAGGCGGCGGCGGACGGCGCGGATCTGCCGGTCCTGCTGGAGGATCTCCCGGGAGATGTTCAGCGACAGGTCGTGCGCGTCCACCACGCCCTTGACGAAGCGCAGGTAGTTGGGCATCAGCGCGTCGCAGTCTTCCATGATGAACACGCGCTTGACATAGAGCTGCACGCCGCGCCGGCCCTGCGGGGAGAAGAGATCGAGCGGCGCGTGCGACGGCAGGAACAGCAGGGCCTCGTACTCGAAGGTGCCCTCGCCCCGCATGTGGATGGTCTCGAGCGGGTCGGCCCAGTCATGCGCGACGTGCCGGTAGAACTCCTTGTACTCGGCCTCGTCGACCTCATCCCGGGAGCGGGCCCAGAGCGCCTTCATCGAGTTGAGCGTCTGCTCCTCGCGGGTGGTGGCGCCGTCCTCGGCCGACCGTTCGACGGTCATCCGGATCGGCCAGGCGATGAAGTCGGAGTAGCGCTTGACGATCTCCCGGATCGTCCACTCGGCGGTGTAGTCGTGCAGGTTGTCCTCGTCGTCGGCGGGCTTGAGGTGCAGGGTGACCGAGGTGCCCTGCGGGGCCTCGTCGACCGGCTCCACCGAGTAGGTGCCCTCGCCGGTGGACTCCCAGCGGGTGCCGCCGTCCTGCCCGGCGCGGCGGGTCAGCAGGGTCACCTTGTCGGCCACCATGAAGGTGGCGTAGAAACCGACGCCGAACTGGCCGATCAGCTCCTGGGAGGCGGCAGCGTCCTTCGACTCGCGCAGCTTGCTCAGCAACTCGGCGGTGCCGGACTTGGCGATCGTGCCGATCAGCCCGACCACCTCGTCGCGAGCCATGCCGATGCCGTTGTCCCGCACGGTCAGCGTGCGGGCCTCCTTGTCGACCTCGATCTCGATGTGCAGGTCGGAGGTGTCGACCGTGAGATCCTTGTCGACCAGCGACTCCAGCCTCAGCTTGTCCAGCGCGTCGGACCCGTTCGAGATCAGTTCGCGCAGGAAGACATCCTTGTTCGAGTAGATCGAGTGAACCATCAGCTGAAGCAGCTGACGGGCCTCGGCCTGGAACTCCAACGTCTCGCCCCGGTCGCTCACACCGATTCCCCTTCCACATCGCGGGCCTTCCGGCGGAAAGGATACGAGGCGTGACGACGGTGGCACCGCCCGGCCGTGCCGACTGGCACGTCCGCACACTTTGCCGTGAATATCCGTTTCGAGGAAGCGGCGGGTCCCCCTCCGGTAGCTTCCAGGCAGGGCAGCGAGCCCACACGGAGAGGTCTTGCGGTGTTCGATGGGTTCGAAGAATTCGACATGAGGACATCGGGAGCGACAATCCACGGCCGCGTGGGCGGCACCGGACCTCCCGTCCTCCTCCTGCACGGCATTCCCGAGACACACCTCATGTGGCACCGGGTGGCCTCACAGCTCGCCGAGCACTACACCGTCGTCGCCACCGACCTACGGGGCTACGGCGACAGCGGCAAGCCGCCCAGCACCGCAGACCACGAGCCCTACAGCATGCGTGCGACCGCCCGCGACCAGATCGAGGTCATGCGAGATCTCGGCTACGACCAGTTCCGACTCGTCGGACACGACCGCGGCGCACGGTGCGCGTACCGGCTCGCGTTGGATGCTCCGGACGCGGTCACCCGGCTGGCCGTCATGGACGTCGTCCCCACCGGCGACGCCTACCGCCGGGCGGAGATGAAGTTCAGCCTGGGGTACTGGGTCTGGTCCTTCCTGGCGGCACCGGAGCCGGTGCCCGAGCAGTTCATCGGTGCGGCGCCCGATGTCCTGGTCAACTTCATGCTCGACAGTTGGCCGGAGGTGAAGGACGCCTTCCCGGCCGAGATACGGGCGGAGTACGTTCGGAAGTTCAGTGATCCCGCCACCGTGCATGCCATCTGCGAGGAGTATCGGGCCGCCGCAAGCCTGGACTACCAGCAGGACGAGGCGGACCGGGGCAAGCGGAAGATCGCCTGCCCGGTGCTCTTTCTCTGGAGCCAACGGGGGTCGGTCGCCCAACTGTACGACGATCCACTGGCCATCTGGCGGGAGTGGGCGGACGATGTTCGCGGCGAGCCCTTACCCGTCGGACACTTCATCCCAGAGGAAGCCCCCGAACAGACCGCCCGTCAGCTCCTGGACTTTCTGAAGTAGCCCTGCGCCCGCCGCTACCCGCGCGGTCTCGCCCACCCGAGGAAGCGGTCGTGCAAGCCCGCCAGTGCGGTGCCGCCGCCCAAGTCGGCGAGTTGGACGGCGGCCTCAGCCTGGAGGGTCGCCAGGTAGATCAGCAGGTTGGCCCGCTGGCCCCGATACTCGGCGAGTAGGCGCAACTTCGCGGCTGAGCAGGGCCAGGCGATGCCGCATGCCTGGCAACGCCAGGTCGGACGCGACGGAAGATGCTCGGGCCGGCGGCGGCTCATCGCAACCTCAGTGCCACGGCGCGCGCCTCCTCGTCCGTCAGCGGCAGAAACCACAGGAACCGCCGTACGATCTCGGGCGGTTGAGGGCCGTCCGGCCGACCGCGTAGGTCCCGGATCGCCTGGCGGGTCAGCCGCGTGAACTCCGGCAGGAGTTCCGCCCGGCGAGCCGCGTCCGTCGGTGCCGCCGTCCACGCCGGGCACGCCCAGTCCGCGCCGCAGCCGTCACAGACCCAGCCCGGCGCGGCGGTTCAGTGCGCGGCCGCCACCCCGTCGCGCTCTGCGCGAGCTTCAGGACTCCCACGCGCAACTTTTGCTGATTCATTTCAAAGTTTCGTAATGATGCATCTAGCTTCATGTTGCTGTCGGCGATAGCCTCTCGCCCGAGAACACATCGCGTCCCCTTGGCTCGTCGAGGTCCGCCCCCACTTCCCCGGGCCGGAACTGGAAAGGAACCGCATGTCCAGCCACCACCCGCCAGCAAGAACCCGCAGAGCACACCCGTCCCGCCGAGCGGGCGCAGACGCCCGCCGACGACTGCTGCGCTTCCTGCTCGCCGCCGTCCTACCCGCCGCGTCCCTGTCCGTCGGCTCGCTCGCCGTTGGCACCCCGGCCTGGGCCGCGCCCACCAGCGCACCGGCCATTCTCACCCCGACCGCCCCGACCGGGACCAACAGCTTCTACCGAGGCCCGGTCACCCTGAACCTGTCCGCGACCGACGAGGTCAACGGTGTTCAACGCCTGGAGTACCGGCTCGGCAATACGGCGCCGTTCCAGACCGCGGCGTCCGCGGCCGCCCCGTACCCCGCCAGCCTGACCGGCTCGGTGCAGATCACCCAGGAGGGCACCACCGCCATCGGCTACCGGGCCATCGGCGGCGACGGCTCCGCGGAGTCCGTCCGCACCATCACCGTCCGGATCGACACCGTCGCCCCGGTGGTCAGCTGGCCAGGCATCGTCGACGGGCACGTCGGCCACACCGCCACACTGATCCCGACCCGGACCGATCCCGCGCCCGGCTCCGGGGGCGTCTTCATCCACCGCATGTGGCTCGACGGCACCGAGGTCACCCCGCTGCCCGTCACCACCTCCACCCTGGCCACCGGCGGGCACACCATCAGCGTGGTGGCCAGCGACGCGGCCGGCAACGCCGCCCGGTTCGACCAGGCGTTCGTCGTCACCACGTCCTTCACCGACCTCGACAACCTCATCGCCGGCTACGTCACCAGCGGCGCCCTCGACGCCGCCGACGGCGACAGCCTGCGCGCCACCCTCGCCCAGGCCGCCAGCCTCGCCGAGACCGGCGGCACCAACGCGGCGGCCACCCTGCTCAACAAGTTCGTCGCGGCCACGCAAAGCGCCACCAAATCCGGGCCGACCCGCGACACCCTGGTCAGCGACGCCCGATACCTGAAGCAGCAGGTCACCGGCACGCTGCCGGCAGACCCGCCGACCGGCATGACCGTCACGCCGGCCACCGGACCCAACCCGATCCCCGCCGCGACACCGCTCGCGGCATCCACCAACTTCCCCGACGCCAGCTACCGGGTGCTGTACTTCTCGGCCACCAAGGGCTTCCGCCACGACCACATCGCCGACACCGCCCTGCTCGTGCAGCAACTAGGCAAGCAGTACGGCTTCGACGTCGACATCTGGGATCCGAGCCTGGCCCCCAACTCGCTGCGGAGCACGCCGTTCACCTCCGCCGCCGACCTGGCAAAGTACAAGACCATCATCTTCTCCTCGCCGGTGGACGGAACCAACCCCAACAGCGCGCCGGACAAGGACGCCCTCAACGCCGGTGAGCTGGCCGCCTTCAAGGAATACATCCAGGCCGGCGGCGGCTACCTCGGGCTGCACGGGGCCTCCGACGCGATCCACAACGTGCCGTGGTACCGCGATTTGGTAGGAGCGTGGTTCACCAACCACCCCGGCGGCCAGAACGGCGAAGGCACCTGCGGCAGCTGCATCAACGTACGGGTCAACACCGAGGACCCGTCCAACCCGGCCGTGGCGCACCTGCCGAAGACGTGGCTCACCATCGACGAGCTGTACAACTTCGACCACAACCCGCGCGCCGAGGTGCACACGCTGCTCAGCCTCGACGAGTCGTCGTACCAGCGCAGCCTCAACAGTGGAAACGCCGCCACCAACCCGCTGCGGCTGATGAACGGCGACCACCCGATCGCCTGGTGCCAGGAGTACGACGGCGGACGCGAGTTCTCCCTCATCCTCGGCCACGACCGCGCGCAGTACTACCGTGACCCGTTCACCCGGATCCTGCTGGCCGGCATCCACTGGACCGCCGACCAGACCGAGGCGAACTGCTCGACCTACCGACAGACCCGGACGCTGATCACCACCGGCGCCGCCGACGGCACCCTGGAGCCCGCGTCGGCCGAGGCCGCCTCCGCGCTGCTCGACGACGCCCAGGCCGCCTACCTCGGAGGGGACTACAACACCGCCACCACGTCGCTCAACCGGATCAGCGCGATCGCCAATAAGCCCGCCACCGGCAGCAAGGCGGCGCGTACCGAACTCGACCGCCAGGCCCGCCAGCTACGCGACTGGATGCAGACGTTGAAACACTCCTGACCGCAACCGGTTGCCGCCGGCCCACCGCGGGCCGGTGGCAACCGGTGGTCTCCGTCTCCCGCGTACGGGGGAGGGCAGCCAGTCCCGGGCGGGTGGCGCCCGGCGATGGGCCGCACCAGGCGTACACCGTGTGACCCAAGCGGGTCATCTGGCCGAGGCACGTGCGGCGGCGGACCCGGAGCGGGAAGCGGCCCGATGAACCTGGGCCACGTCGGCGCTCACGCGGGGTGAATGCCGGCCTGGCCGACGCCGCTGCCCGCGGCGTCGGCGCCGGCCCGCGTCGCGCGTAGCCCGGACGGCTGTCACCTCACGGTCGTTCCTCGGCCCGGACGGGTAGTGGTTCTTGCGGTGATCAGGTGATCGACGGTGGCCGTGCCGGCGGCGTTCTCGGAGACGTACGGGGCGGGCGCACCACTGGCAGCGCCCCGCGTGTTGGCGGGGCCGGAGCCGCCGATGCTCAGTGGGGCATTCCTCCCGTACGCAACCTAACCCCCGCCACGGACCTCGTTCTCGACACTCGCGTCAGCGGATGCGGCCGCCCGCAGTGACCAACCACTCCCCGGTCTCCCAGTCCGTCGGGCCACCTTCGATGCGGTAGCACAGGTCGAATCGGATGCTCATCTCCGGGCACCAGGGGTGATTGACCGGGACCAAGCGGAAGATCTCGTCGAGGCCGGGGAAGGTGATCCCCTCTGGCTCGGGAAAGAGCAGCTCCAACTCCGCCCGAGTGGTCGACCTTGCCCAGCGGCCGAACGTCATGGTTCACGTCCTTCCCCTGCCTGCCGGGCTCCACCCCGGCCAGGCCGGACCGTTCATCATCGCCAGTACGCCCAACGGGGAGGAGGTTGGCTACCTCGACGACCAGGCTGCCGGCCGCATCACGAATGATGTTGCCTCTCTCTGGGCTGTCTGGGATACCGTGAGGTCCGTCTCTCTGCCACGAGACCAGACCGTCGACTTCTTGAAAGCGCGATCATGGATAAGCTGAACGGCGCGCGATGGCGCAAGAGCACCCGCAGCAGTTCCAACGGCGGAGCATGCGTCGAGGTCGCCGACAACCTGCCCGGCGTCATCGGCGTACGCGACTCCAAGGACCCAACCGGCCCGATCCTCACCTTTGGGCCGTCGACGTGGCGGGCGTCCGTCGCCCAGGTCGTCAAGCCATCCTGACAACCGCAGGGTCCGCAACCCGCGGGGTGCAGCTCGCATGAGCGAACCAACGATGTCGCCCATCCGTCCGGTCGCGTTCCGCCGTTTCTGGCAGGCATACGCGGTCAGCGCGGTCGGCAGCGGCGTCGGCGCGGGCGCGCTCCCGCTCATCGCGATCCTCGTCCTGCACGCGGGTGCCTTTGAGGTATCTGCGCTGGCGGCGATCGGCGCGGTCTCCAGCGCCGTCATTTCCGTTCCGCTGGGGTCGCTCATCGATGCGAGCGAGAAGCGCTGGGTGATGGTCGTCAGCAACGCCGTCCGGTTCGCCGCGCTGGCAACGATTCCGGTCGCGATCGTCGCCGACGCCCTGACCTTCGCGCAGCTGTGCGGCGTAGCGATCGTCCAGACCACCGGCGCCATCGCGTACAACGCGGCGGGTTTCGCATATGTCAAGGCGGTGGTGCCAGCCGACCAGCGGACCTCCGCCAACGCCAGGATCGATTCGGCCAACTGGATCACACAGTCCGCCGGCCCGCCTGCTGGCGGTGCCCTCATCGCGGCGACGACACCGTTCGCGACAGTGGTCATAGACTCGCTGAGCTATCTCGCCTCCGCCCTGCTGCTGCGCCGAATCCCGGCAGCAGCACCCGCCGCGACGAAGGCAGTTGGCCGCGAACGCGGAAGGCTGCTTAGCGGATGGTCGTGGATCTTCCGCGAGCCTACGCTTCGTATGTTGTACATCAACGCGATGCTCTTCGGCGGCGCCATCATGTGGAGCAGCCCGCTTCTGGCCGTCCTGGTACTGCAACAGATGCATGCAACACCGCTCGAATACGGCTTCGTGCTTGGCGTACCGTGCCTCGGCGGCCTGCTCGGTGCCATGCTCTCACCAAAGGTGGTAGCAAGGATCGGGCAGCGCCGTGCGTTGCTCGTGCTTGGGCTGTCCCGCATCCCCTGGCTTGCCGCCCTGCCGTTCGCCGGATCCGGCACGGTAGGGATCGCGGTCATCACGGCCTCAAATTTCCTGCTCTTGACCTCCGCAGGCCTGTTCAATCCGGTATTCGCGACGTATCGCATGGAGGCGACACCCGACCATCTCATGGCGCGCGTCAGCGCCGCGTGGTCGGTGAGTTCCAAGTCCGTCCAGCCCGCCTTCATCACCATCGGCGGGATCGTCGCCGCCACGACCTCGATACGGCTCTCTCTCGTCGTCGCGGCGGCGCTTTGTCTGCTCAGCGGGGCGTTCCTCCCGTACGGCGCATTGCCGTACGCCCGGCGGATGGTGCGGCGTCAGCGGATGCGGCCGCCCGCAGTGACCAACCACTCCCCAGTCTCCCAGTCCGTCGGGCCACCTTCGATGCGGTAACACAGGTCGAATCGGATGCTCACCTCCGGCCACCAGGGGTGATTGACCGGGACCACGCGGAAGATCTCGTCGAGGCCGGGGAAGGTGATCCCCTCGGGCTCGGGAAAGAGCAGCTCCAACTCCGCCCGAGTCAGGTCGGTCCAGAGCGCGAACTGCCACTCGGTGCGCGTCCGCCACTCCTCGTAGACCAGCTCGAACCGCGGCTCGCGGCCCACCACGAAGTCACGGATGTTGCCGCGCAGCTCGTCAGGGGTCGACGGAAGGATGAATGGCCACTCCTCGCCGGTGGGATAGCGGTACAGGGTGGAGGTCGAGGCGAGAGCCAGCAAGAGGTCGCGCCATTGTTCGGGAGAGGTTGTCCGGCCGGGCAGGTTCACGCCGGTGTGGTCGACCCGCCGGACGTGCCCGGCGAGCCTACGGGTCAGCTCCGCCAGGTCCACCGTGGGCAGCACGTCGGGCAGCACGTCGCCCTCGACACCGAGGTACGGGCCGGTGTCGAAGGCGACCGCCGGCGTGGGCGTGTCGGCCAGCTCGAAGATCGTCAGCGGACGGGCGCCGGACGGCCGGGGCGGGGTGAGGGTCAGACGTTCCACCGCCCCGCCCGGCGCCCTGACGGACTCGGCGTACGCCACGCCGGCGAGCAGGGTGCGCAGCTGGCCGAGGAAGGCGGCCGATTCCGGCGTCCTCGGCAGGCGGAAGGCAATCTCGGTGAGGCGCTCCATACGGTTGACCGTAGGCGCGGGGCGGGACGCCCAGAAGACACCGGCTGCCACAATTTCGGCGTATCCGGTGCCGGCCCGCTGACCACCCCGCCGGTGCCGACCCCGGCCGGCGCCGGCGGGTATCCTGCTCCGGGTCGGCGAGCGGGAGGTGGGCGTGGCCAGGGAGAACGGGCGCAAGCTCATCGCCTCGAACAAGAAGGCGCGGCACGACTACACCATCCTCAAGACGTACGAGGCCGGCATCGTGCTGGCCGGCACCGAGGTCAAGTCGCTGCGTGAGGGGCGGGCGTCGCTGGTCGACGCGTTCGCCCAGGAGCGTGACGGCGAGATCATGCTGTACGGCCTACACATCGCCGAGTACGGCTACGGCACCTGGACCAATCATCAGCCGCGGCGCACCCGCAAGCTGCTGCTGCACCGGATCGAGATCGCCCGGATCCTGGAGAAGCTGCGTGAGGGCGGGGTGACCCTGGTGCCGCTGTCGATGTACTTCTCCGACGGTTGGGCCAAGGTCGAGTTGGCGCTGGCCCGGGGCAAGAAGTCGTACGACAAGCGGCAGGCCCTCGCCGAGCGGGACGCCAACCGGGAGATCGCCCGCGAGTTGGGCCGCCGCCTCAAGGGCGCCCGCTCGGCCCGCTGAGCAGGCCCGGCTCCCGGCACTCCGCCTGCTACCCCTGGGCCTGACGTCCGGCGGGACGGCACTGGACCACCTCCTCACGGTTACGGTGAGTGCCGGGCAGAGTCGAATGGCTTCGGTCACGCCACGTAATGTCACTGATCGACGCCGTGAAGGCGGCTGCTGCCAGCCCAACTCTCTGACCAGGGATTTCGGAGAATCGGCTCCTCTCCCGTCCCACCCTTGCTTCTGCCTTTGCTCTGCAGCCAGATACGCATCGGAAGCTGTGCGTGACCGTTGCGTCCATGGCTGCAGAGCAAAGGCGACGAGGGGTGGTCCCTTCCGATGCCGGCTGTCATTACCGACGGTGACCAGCGGTGCGCTCGGTCAGGCCCGCCGGGGCGGGGCGCCGAAGCGGCGGCACCCGCGGCGTCGAACCAGCGGCTCAGAAACGGCGAGGTGGAGAGCCCTCCCTTGACAGACTTAATCCATATCTTTAAGTATGTCTATTAGTATGGTTTGTTAACTGTTCGGTCTGGCCCGGACCCGTCGGGAACGGACCGACCGACCAAGGGGAGGCAACTGTGCGCAGCATCCGCACCATCGCCGCCGTGGCCCTCGCGAGCGTGGGTCTCACGGTCGGCCTGATCGCGACCACGAGCGCACCGGCCGCAGCGGGACCCGGCGCGATCACCTGGTCCGACGACTTCAACGGTCCGGCCGGCGCGGCGCCGGACGCCAGCAAGTGGCGCTACGACATCGGCGGCAGCGGCTGGGGCAACAACGAGCTGGAGTACTACACGTCGAGCACCCGCAACGCCGCCCTCGACGGCAACGGCAACCTGGTGATCACCGCCCGCAAGGAGAACCCGTCCGGCTACTCCTGCTGGTACGGCAGCTGTCAGTACACCTCGGCCCGGCTGCTGACCAACGGGACGTTCAGCCAGGCGTACGGCCGGTTCGAGGCGCGGATCAAGATCCCGAGGGGGCAGGGGATCTGGCCCGCGTTCTGGATGCTGGGCAACGACATCGCCACCAACCCGTGGCCCAACAGCGGCGAGATCGACATCATGGAGAACATCGGCCGCGAGCCGTCCACCGTGCACGGCAGCCTGCACGGGCCGGGCTACTCCGGCGGCAACCCGCTGACCGGCCAGACGTCGCTGCCCGGCGGCCAGGCCCTCGCCGACGCCTTCCACACCTACGCGGTCGACTGGGCACCCGACTCCATCACCTGGTACCTCGACGGCGTGGCCTACCTGCGCAAGACGCCGGCGGACGCGGGCAACAACCGCTGGGTCTTCAACCACCCATTCTTTATGATCATGAACGTGGCGGTCGGCGGCAACTGGCCCGGCTCGCCGGACGGCAGCAGTGTCTACCCGCAGACGATGACCATCGACTACGTCCGCGTTCAGGCCTGGGACAACGGCAGCGATGGTGGTGGCACCGCCGGCCAGATCGTCGGGTACGGCAACAAGTGCGTGGACGTGGCCAGCTCCAACACCGCCAACGGCACCGCGATCCAGCTCTGGACCTGCAACGGCACGGCCGCCCAGCGCTGGACCTGGAACTCCGACGGCTCGGTACGCGCCCTCGGCAAGTGCATGGACGTCACCGGCGGGTCGACCGCCAACGGCGCAAAGGTGCAGCTGTACGACTGCAACGGCACCGGAGCGCAGCGGTGGACGTTCAGCTCCGCCGGGGACATCGTCAACCCACAGTCGAACAAGTGCCTGGACGCCACCGGGGTCAGCTCCGCCGACGGCACCCCGTTGCAGATCTGGGACTGCACCGGCGGGGCGAACCAGAAGTGGCGACGCTGAGCGGAGCAGGACCGGGCACGGCCCGGTGAGCGCCAGGAGCCGGCCGGGTCCGACCCGGCCGGCTCCGCTCAGAACGGCGCGTCCACCGACAGCCGCCGCACCTGCGTGAGGTACGGGTCCAGCTCCCCCACCTCGAACCGGCAGGTGCCGATGACGTGCCAGAACTGCCCGCCCGGGTCGCCGTCCAGCTTGTATCGCCCGTCCGGGCTTACCGCCGCCCAGCCATCGGGCAGGCCGATCAGGGTGGCCCGCAACTGCGCGTGCTCCGGATCCGCCACATCCCACAGCCGCACGGTGCCGTCGTCGCCGGCGCTGGCGAGCAGGCTGCTGTCCGGGCTGAACGCCACCGACCAGACCCGCCGGGTGTGCGCGGCGAGGCTGCCGTGCAGCCGGCCGGTGCCCGGATCCCACAGCCGGATGACCAGGTCGTCCCCGGCGGTGGCGACCAGGGCGCCGTTCGGGCTGAACGCGCAGGACCAGAGCCGTCCGGTGTGCTCGGTGAGCACGGTGCGCCGCTCACCGGTGGGCACGTCCCACACCACGGCGGTGCCGTCGTTGCTGGCGGTGGCCAGCATCGTCCCCTCGTTGTTGAAGGACACCCCGTAGACCCGGTCGGTGTGGTGTTCGAGGATGAGCCGGCAGGTCGCGGTGGCCGCGTCCCAGAGCCGGACGAGCCGGTCGTCGCAGCCGGTGGCGATGGTCTCGCCGTCTGGGCTGAACGCGACCGCCCGCACCCGGCCCTGGTGCGGGGCGAGCGTGGCGAAGTGCCGGCCGGTACGCCGGTACCAGAGCCGAACGGTGTCGTCGTCGTTGGCGGTGGCCAACGCGTCGCCGTCGGGGCTGAACGCGGCCGCCCAGACGTGATCGGTGTCCACGTTGAGTTCGCGCTCGTCGGCGCCGGTGTCGGTATTCCACAGGTGTACCCCGCCGTCACCGCTGGGCGAGGCGACCAGCGACTCGCCGGGGCAGAACACCGCGGAGAGCAGCCGGTCCGCCGGGCTGGCGAGCTCCCGCACCAGCCGGCCGGTGCGCGGCTCCCAGAGCCGTACCACGCCGTCGTTGCCGCAGGCGGCCAGCACCTCGCCGTCGTCCCGGAAGGAGAGCGCGCTGACCCGCCGGCCGTGCCCGCGCAGAGTGTGCTGGAGCTGACCGGTGCGGACGTCCCACATCCGGGTGGTGCCGTCGTTGCTGCTGCTGGCGACCTGCGCCTGGTCCGGCCGCCAGACCACCGGCCAGACCGAGCCGCGGTGCCGGGTCAGCTCGTGCCGGGGCTGGCCGTCGGCGGTGTCGAAGAGCTGGATGACTCCGTCGCTGGCGGCCGTGGCGACCAGGGTGCCGTCACCGTTGAACCGGGCACTGTAGATCGCGCCGCGCTGCCGTCCCAGCACCCGCACCGGCCGCCCGGTCTCCACCTCCCACAGCCGCACCGCGCCGTGGGTGTCACCGGTGGCCATCAACGTGCCGTCGGGGTGCACGTCGAGGGCGTAGACGTCGGCCTCGTGGCCGCGCGGCTGCCGCAGCATCTCACCATCGGTGGCCCGGCGGATCCACACCCGCCCGTGCTGGCCGACCGCGGCCAGCGCCCGGCCGTCCGGGGTGTGCACCACCCGGTAGACCGCCTCCGGCTCCCGAGCCTCGAAGGCGAGGTCGCCGGAGGCGATGTCCCAGCCGCGGATCACGCCAGCGCTGTCCACCACCACGACCCGCCGGCCGTCCGGGCTGAACGAGGTGCCCCAGATGGGTGCGGCGTGCCCGGGCCACTCCTGGCGCAGCCGGGCCGTGCGGGTGTCGTAGAGGCGAACCACCCCCGCGGCGTCGCCCACCACCAGCCGGCCCCGCGCCCCGTCGGTGAGCAGCGGCCACACCCAGCCGGCGAAGACGTCCTCGATGACGTGCCGCACGTCGCCGTGGTCGGCGTCCCACAGCCGTACGGTGAGGTCGGCCGCGCCGGTGACGAGCTGGTGCGAGGCGGCGTCGAAGCGGACCGCGTACACCCGCCCCCGATGGCCCTGCAGGGTACGCACCGGCAGGCCGCTGGCGGTGTCGCAGATCAGCACGCCACCGTCGTCGGTGCCGACGGCCAGCACCGCCCCGTCCGGGCTGTAGGCGACCGGCACCGGCAGCCGGCCCACCTCGAAGCCGTACGAGACGCCGACGGCGGGCGGGGCCAGGCCCGGCATCACCGGACGGCCCGGGGCGACCACCGCGCCGCGCAGCTCCGGCGCGCGCAGCAGCGCCGGGTCGGCGGTCACGTCGATCAGCGCGGCCCGGTGCCAGCTGCTGCCGGTGATCCGGGCGCCGCGCAGGTCGGCGCGGAACAGTCGGGCCCCGGCCAGCTCCGCCCCGCGCAGGTCGGCGCCGGCGAGTCGGGCCTGGTCGAGCCGGGCGCCGCGCAGCCGGGCGTGTTCCAGCCGCGCCTCGGCCAGGTTGGTGGCAACGAGGCGGGTGTCGGTCAGGTCGGCGGCGGTCAGATCCGCCCCGGTCAGCTCCCGGTGGGACAGGTCCTCGCCGCGCAGCACCGCGCCGCGCAGGTCGGCCCGGTCGGGCAGCCGCAGCCGGGCGCTGAGCCGCAACGCGTTGGCCCGGACCGTCTCCCCCGCCGTCTCGTCGCCGAGCACCCGGGAGGTCCACGCCGTGCACCGGGCGGGGTCGGCGAGGTCGCCGAGGAACTCCACGGTGAGCGCCGACAGCGGGCGCACCGCCAGGGCCGTAGGCTCCTCGCCCCGGTTGATCTGGGCGGCGATCCCCTCGGCGACCAGCCACTCCATCACCGAGGTGTGGATGAACCCGAACAGGCCGTCGTCGGTACGGATCAGCAGGCTGCCGGCGCCCACCGCGTGCGCCGCCTGCGGCCCGGACAGCCGGGAGTCGGCCAGCCCGGCGAGCCGGCCGGCGGTCTCGGCCACCTCGGCCGGGCGAAGGTAGGACTCCCCGCTCTCCCAGAGCTGGAACGCCAGCCGGCTCACCGCGTGCCACAGCTCGGGGCGGCGCAGGCCGACCGGCGCGCCCGGCACCCCCTGGGTGCGCCGCTCCTCGAAGTCCAGCCAGGATTCCAGGATCTCCCGGTAGAGCGCCGCCGCGCTGAACGTGCCGCCGGCGCCCGCCACGGCCGTCAGCCGCCCCTCGTCGAGGTTGGCGATGAAGCCGAGCATCCGCGGGTTGCGGGACAGGCCGAGCAGGTCCTTCACCCCGGCGAGGAGGTCCATCCGCTGGCGGGCGGCCCGCTCGTCGCCGTCGTAGCGGTGGCGCAGGAAGGTCTCGATCTGCCCGGGAGTGAAGTCCTCGATGGCCAGCACCCGGCGGTGCGGCAGCAGCCCGACCCGCTCGCCCAGGGCGGTCAACACCTGAGAGTTGGTCTTGAAGTGCTGGGTGCGGCTGCTCACCACGATCTTGGCGTTCCCCTCGGCCGCCTGGAGCAGCGTCTCCAGGTGGTCGGCCGCCCGGTCGTACGTCACCCGGGCCACCAGCTCGTCGAAGCCGTCGAAGAGCAGCACGATCCGCCCCTGGCGGAGCATGTAGCGGAACGCCTTGAGGTCGATCACCTGCTCGCCGTGGTTGGCCAGGTGCGCGGCCACGAGGCCGTCCACCGAATGCGCCTTGTCCAGCGCGCGCAGCTCCACCAGGATCGGGATCAGGTCCGGGGCGGCGGTGGGCAGTCGGCGGGCCACCTCGCGCAACGCGAACGTCTTGCCCCGGCCGAAGTCGCCGAGCACCAGCACGAACCGGCCGTCCGGCGCGGAGATCAGCTCCAGCAGCTCGTCCACCACGTCCTCGCGGACCCGCTGGTCGGCACCGACCAGGTGCCGGTAACGCTGCGGCACGTACTGACCAGGCGGGTAGAGCCGGTCGGCCTGCAGCCGGGCAGTCTGCGCGGCGACGTACTCGCGCAGGTCGAGCAGACCCTGGAACTCGGTCAGGTGCAGCACCCGGATGCCGCGCCGCTGCGCCTCCTCGGCCAGCCCGCGCGGCACCCGGTCGCCGTCGTACACCAGCTCGGAGGGAATGTCCGGGTCGGTGGCGTGCACCCGCCGGGCGAAGTGGTCGACGTCAGCCGCGGTCGGCGTGCCCACGTACGCGCCGACCCGCTGCTGCCGGATCACCCCGTCGGACCGGTAGGTGACGAACAGGTGCGGCGGCTCGGCCGACTCCCGGCGGATCAGCACCCGGTCGTGCCGCGCCTCGCAGACCTCGGCCAGCCGGTCGAGGAGGCGGTCCAGCGGGGCCGGCGGAACCGCGGCCGGCGCGGCGGCCGTGCCGTCGGCGGGCGGGCCCTGGGTGGGCCCCTCGGCCGGTGTGGGCGTTCGCGGGTCGGGCACCTGGGCCGGGCCGGCCGCCCCGAACGTCGCCGCCGTCCGCGGCCAGGCGACCGCCGTCGGTTCGCCCACGTCGTGCCGGTCGTCGCGGCCGAGCACCCAGCGGGTCATCCCGTCGGCGGCCAGCCGCAGCACCTGCGCCCGGCCGTCCCGGGAGGCGGAGGCCACCGGCACCACCGGGTCGACCCGCGCGCCGGACGCGGCGTCGGACAGGAGCAGGTTGAGCATCGGACCGACCAGACGGTGGAACGAGGGCCGGTCGCGCAGCGTCACCCCGTCGGGGACGGCCACCTCGTCGGCGTACGGGCTGCGCCCGCCCGGGGCGTGCGCCATCGCGCCCAGCCGCAGCCAGCCGGACTGCTGGTAGTGGCTCAGCCGCTGGGCGAACCAGGCGGACTGGGCCTCGCCCAGGAAGCCGTACCGGTCCTCCTCCCGGTGGGTGACCGCGATGGTCGAGTTGAGCCCGGCCACCACCACCCGCAGATCCGGCACCGGGAACAGCGTCCACGGCTGCTCACTGTCGAAGATCCGGTCGTCGAGTCCCTGATAGAGCTCGTCGAAGAGCCGGGCGTAGTGCCGCCACTTCGGCCAGTACGGCGGCTGCGGGTCGACGTCGTCGGCCTCGCAGGTGGCGAAGTACGCGCGGCTGGCGGCCATGGTGACGTCACGCGGGCCGGGCACCACGACCAGGCGGTGCGGCTCCAACCCGAGCAGCACCCGCAGCCCGGTGAGGAAGGTGAGCGCGTCGGAGAACTCGCGCGGGCTGCCCGACTCGGTCAGGTTGCCGGCCACCACCAGCAGGTCCGGCCGCGGCACCCCGTCGTTCATCAGCAGGGTGAGGTCACCCATCAGGTGTTCCTGCAGCTCGCCGGGGGTGACCGGGGCGCCCGGCTCGATCACCCCGCGACCGAAGCGCGGCCCGGCCACCTGAAGCACGGTCAGCGTGCCCCGCGCCGCCGGCACGGCCGCGGAGGCGGGCGGGAACGGCGGCGGGTTGATCGGCGTACGCCGGGCGCGGCGCGGCGCGGGCGGGCCGGCGACGGGCGCGGCGAGCACCCCGGCCGGGGCGGCAGGGTGGTGCGGGAAGGCCGGTTGCCGGACGGGTTTGGCCCGCCCGTCGAGCGCCTCGCGGATCCGGTCCAGCACCCGGGCCCGTGCCTGGCCCGGATCCGTGATGCCGACCAGGTCGACGTACGTGATGGTGGCGAGCAGGCCGTCGATCGGGCAGTCCTCCACCCGGACGGTGACCAGCTTGTTGCCGGTGCCGTCGGGGTCGGCGCGCAGTGCGGCCTGCCACTCCAGCTTGCCGTACGTGGAGTGCAGGTAGCGTTCGGACAGGACGGCGACCACGACGGCCGCCTCCCGGACCCCTCGATCCATGAAGTCGATGAAGTTGGTGCCGGCGACGAAGTCCCACGCCTGGAGCAGGGTGCGGTAGCCCGCAGCCTCGAACTCCCACGCCAGCCAGGTCGCCCAGCGTTCGTCGGCCGGCGAGTAGCTGATGAAGAAGTCGATGGGGCGGTCGGACCGGGTCGGGTGCGCGCCTACAGCCACCTGGCCATTATGGCCACTGATCGTCAATCCGTGGCCACAGTGGGACGTCTCCGGGTCGCGTCGGGCCCGGGCGGCGGTACGGCGGTGTGCGAGGATCATGGGTCGTGGAGACCGTCGGCGAGCCGCCGTCCGCCGCGCCGGACCGATCCCGCTGGGGCCGGCTGCACGTCCTGGACTGGATCGCGATCGGGTTGGCCGCCGGCGGCGTCCTCTGTATTCTCACCGGGCTGCTCCCCCGCGCGGACGCCGAGGCCACCGTACGCCGGATCCTGCCCATCCTGATCTTCCTCGGCACGGTGGTGGTGCTGGCCGAACTGACCGCGGTGGCCGGGGTCTTCGACGCGCTCGCCGCCCGGGTGGCGATCACCGCGCGGGGCAGCTACCGGAGGCTGTTCTGGCTCTGCGTCGGCTTCGCCTCGGTCACCACCGTCGCGCTCAACCTGGACACCACGGCCGTCCTGCTCACCCCGGTGATGATCGCCCTGGCCCGCAAGCTCGGCGTGCCGCCGACGCCGCTGGCGATGACCACGGTCTGGCTGGCCAACACGGCGAGCCTGCTGCTGCCGGTCTCCAACCTGACGAACATCCTGGCCAGTGACCGGATCGGCCTGGCACCGGTGCCGTGGGCCGCCCGAATGTGGTGGCCGCAACTGGTCGCCATCGTGATCACCATGCTGCTGCTGTGGCGGTGGTACTGGCGGCCGGCGCGGGCCGGCGCCGACCCGTTCGTCACGCCGCCGCCGCACGTGCCGCCCGACCCGGTGCTGTACCGCACCGCGTTCGGCGCGTGCCTGCTGTTCGTCGCCGGGATCCTCGCCGGGGTCCAGATCGGGGTCGCCTCCGGGGTGGCCGCGGCGATCCTGGTCGCCGGCTTCGCCCTCCGCGCCCGACGCCGCCTGACACTGCGCCTGGTCCCCTTGCGGCTGCTGGTCTTCGTCACCGGGCTGTTCCTGGTCGTGCAGACCATCGGCCGGCACGGCCTGGACACCGTGATGGGCGCGCTGATCGGCGGCGACGCGGGCGTCGAGGGCGCGTTGCGGGCCGGCGGGGTCGGCGCGCTCTTCGCCAACGTGGTCAACAACCTGCCCGCGTACGTGGCCGGCGAGGCGGTGATCGCCGTCGACCACCACACCCAGTTGCTGGCCCTGCTGGTGGGCACCAACGTCGGCCCACTGGCCACCCCGTGGGCGTCGCTGGCCACCCTGATCTGGTACGAGCGCTGCCGGGCCGCCGGGGTCGCCGTCCCGCTGGGCCGGTTCATGGCCACCAGCGCCGCGCTCGCGGTGCTCGGCACCGCCGCCACCGTCGCCGCCCTGCTGATCGGCCCCTGACCCGGCCATATCTCGGCTGCGGCAGGCGAACGCGGCCGGCGGGCGTGACGTCGCCGGGATCAGTCGTCGCCGAGCACGGCGAGGCCGAGCCGGCGGAGCCGCTCCGGGTCGGCGATCACGTCGATGGCGGCGATCCTGGCGTCGGTGACGGTGAAGGCCATGACGGACAGCGGGCGGCCAGCCGCGGCGACGAGCACCCCAGCGGCCCCGTTGACCAGGGCCGGCCGCGCGAACGGGGAGAACCGCCCGAACGTGGTGGCCTGCGCCGCCACCGCCTGCGCGCCGGTGATCACGGTGGTGTGCCGGGCGCGGGCGACGCCGCCGTCGGAGCGGAGCACAACGTCCGGATGGAGCACAGCGACGAGCCCGTCGAAGTCGCCGTCCCGGGCGGCGGCGAGGAACGCGTCCACCACCTCGCGCTGACGGGCCAGGTCCGGATCGGGAGCCGGGGCGCGACCCTGGACGCGGCGGCGCGCCCGGCTGGCGAGTTGCCGGGCGGCGGTCGGCGACCGGTCGATCATGTCGGCAATCTCGTCGAACGGCACGGCGAACATGTCGTGCAGCACGAACGCGAGCCGCTCGGTCGGGGTAAGGGTGTCCAGCACCACCAGCAACGCGAGCCCGACCGAGTCGGCCAGGACGGCGGCGTGCGCCGGGTCCTCCGCGTCGGCGATGCTCACCACCGGATCGGGCATCCACACCTCGAGGGGTTCCTCACTGCGGACGCGCCGGGCCCGCAGGGTGTTGAGGCAGACGCGGCCGACCACCGTGGTCAGCCAGGCGGCGAGGTTGTCCACCTCGTCGGTATCGCTCCGGGCGAGCCGTAGCCAGGCCTCCTGCACCGCGTCCTCGGCCTCGGTGAGCGAGCCGAGCATCCGGTAGGCCACCGCCCGCAACTGCGGCCGGTGCTGCTCGAACCGCTCGGCCAGCCAACTGTCCTCGTGCATGTCCCGTTCCTCCTCGCCCGGTCTCCACACTCGACCCGGCGCGGCCGGCCAGTGTGACAGCACCTCAGCTTTCTGTGGCACCGGTCACATCGGTCACGTTCCCCGATTCCACGGGGTCGAACCGGTAAGCCCAGCAGGGACCGCGACTCGCGGCCCGGACGAGCACGGAGGACGACATGAGCGCACCCATCCTGGTCACCGGCGGCACGGGCACCCTCGGCCGCCTTGTCACCCCGCTGCTACGCGAGGCCGGGCACCCGGTGCGGGTGCTCAGCCGCCGGGGCGGGCAGACCGCTTCCGGCATCGAGCACGTCACCGCCGACCTGCTCACCGGCGACCGCGTCGACGCCGCAGTGCGCGGGACCGACATCGTCCTGCACCTGGCCGGCGGACAGAAAGGCGACGACCAGGCGACCCGCAACCTGGTCCGGGCCGCGCGGCGCGGCGGCGTCCGGCACCTCGTCTACATCTCGGTCATCGGCGCCGACCGGGTACCGCTTGCCTGGCTGCGCACCAAGCTGGACGCGGAGCGGGCAATCGCCGAGTCCGATCTGCCGTGGACGACGCTACGCGCCGCCCAGTTCCACGACCTCGTGCTGACCGTGACGGAGAAGATGGCGAAGCTGCCGGTGATCCCGGTGCCGGGCGGGCTCCGGTTCCAACCGGTCGACGCCCACGACGTGGCGGCCCGGCTGGTCGACCTGGCGCTCGGCGAGCCGGCCGGTCTGGTGCCTGACCTGGCCGGCTCAACCGTGTACGGGATGGACGAGTTGATCCGCGGCTACCTGCGGGCGGTCGGCAAGCGCCGGCTGTTGCTGCCGGTCCGGTTGCCCGGGAAGGCCGGCCGGGCGTACCGCAACGGTGACAACCTCACCCTCGACGGCGCCGACACCGGCGCGCGGAGCTGGGAGACCTTCCTGGCCGAGCGGTTCGCCACCCGGCGAGCCTGACGACTCCACGTACCGGGCTCACCAGCCCACGGTCGTCAGGCTGATCGGGGTGAGCTGCCGGACCTGCGGCTCGATCCATTGTGCCGCGGTCACCAGTTTGACCAGCCGGTCGATGGTCTCCGGCGGCCCTGCGACGAAGCTGCGCCGGTCGGCCGGGCAGCCGTACCGGTCGTCGAAGCAGCCACCATCGAGGGCGCGGACCGCCATGCCCGCCTCGACGGCCAGCAGCATCCCGGCCGGCAGATCGACCGCCTCCGGGCGGTAGCCGACGAAACCGTCGATGTCGCCGCGGGCCAGCATCACCCAGGCCAGCAGCGGCGCCCACAGTTGCAGCACCCGCCGGGCGGTGCCGTCGAGCACCACCTTGAGGGCGCGGGCGGTGCTGTCGTCCCGGCGTACCTCGTGCCCCTGGGTCCAGGCCAGCACCGGCGCGGCCGGCACCGCCCGGTGGGGCGCGCGCAGCGGCCGGCCGGACGGGCCGGAGGCGTGTACGAAGGCGCCCCGGCCCCGGACGGCGGACCAGGTGCGCCCGGCGACCGGGTCATGCACCACGCCGAGCACCGGAGAGCCCCGGTCGCAGAGGGCGATACCGACCACGTACGCGGGCAGCCCGATCGCCACGTTGTTGGTGCCGTCGAGTGGGTCCACCAGCCACGCCCAGGAGGTGTCGGGGGCGTACTCGCCGCCCTCCTCGGCAATCACCCCGTGTTCCGGCCAGCGGGCCCTGATCCGGTCAACGATCAGCCGCTCGGCGGCCAGGTCCAGGTCGGTGACCAGGTCGCCGGAGGCGCTCTTGGCTCGGGCGTGCAGCTCGCCCCGGGTGCCCCGGCGCAGCAGCCGCCCGGCGGCCTGGGCCGCCTCCACCGCGAACCGGTGCGCGTCGCGCAGGTCGGGTCCGCCTCTGCTCGGCTCCACGGCCATGGTTCCTCCCGCCACTCAGCCCCGTGCCACCAGTTGCGCTATCTCCCGCGCCACCCGCGCGGTCTCCGCCGGGTCGCAGCGGTTGCGGCGTATCCGGTGGCTGCGCCCGTTTACCGCGCCGAGGCTGAGGTCGGAGGCGCCCGGGGTGGTTCGGCCGAGCGCCACGGTCACCGCCGGCTGTCCCCGGCCCACCTCTGAGGTGTGGAAGCCGCCGGCGCGCAGCGCGTACGAGGCACCGGCGGAGTGACTCTCCACCGTGGCGGTCGCCGCGGTCACCAGCCGGTCGGTGGCAGCCATCTCGTCGACGTCGCCGCGGCTGTGCACCTCGTACACCCGCCAGGCGGGGTCCACGGGGGTGTCGGTTACCTCGATCAGCTCGTTGCGGACCTGCCCGTGCAGCACGTGGCTGAGCAGGTCCCAGCTGTGCGAGTGCATGGCGGACGTGGTCGGCCGCACGGTCGGCGGGTCGGCCGGCCAGGCGTGCACGCAGATGCCGTCGGGGCCGGTCCGCTCGACCGGCAGGCAGGTGAAGCCGAGCGGGTGGCGGACGGCCAGCAGCGGCCGCCGCCCCTCGGCGACGTCGTCGAGGACGTTCAGCACCCAGCCACGGAGCAGCTCCGGCCGGGTGCCCCGGTCGATCTCACGTTCGAGGTCGGCGTAGCTCATCATGCGTAGGGGTTCCTCGCCTGGATGGCCCGGCTCACGATGTCAGCGACCTCGCGGTCGCCGAAGGACCGGGGTAGTGGCAGCCCGAGGGCGGTGAACAGCCGGCGGACCTGCTCCACGGAGGGCTCGTCGTCGAGCCTGACCTGCCCGGCGGCCTCGGTCGGCACCCGTCGGCTCTGCTCCCGGCTGAACTGCAACTCGATGTTGTAGCGGTTGTAGTAGAGCTCCGTGCGGTCGATCCGCAGTGCCGGGGTCTGCGGGTTCTCCTGCGTGATGATGACGCAGCTCGATGAGAGGTCGTAGCGGAAGGTGGTGATCTGCGCGGAGAGCCGCACGTCGATGGTGAGCAACCCGGAGCGTTGCCGGTGCCAGCAGGCGGCCAGCACGGTGGCGTAGGACTCCTTGCGGGTGCGGTCGACGGTCCACCGCTCGCCCGGCGCGTCCGGGGCCAGGCTGCGCCGGAACTGCGCGTACCGCTCGCAGACCGCCTCGTCCGTCGGGTCGATGATCTCGATGGCGAACTGCAGGGTGGCGTTGCGCCGGCGGGCGTGCTCCAGGCAGTCGGGCAGGGTGACCGCCCGGGTGTAGGTGCCGGTGCCGCCCTTGAAGGCCCACCGGTCGGTGTGCCGGCGGGCCTCGGCCAGGGCCTGCCCGACCTCGCTGCCGTGCAGCACCCGGACCATCGTGACGCTGTCGATCGCCTCCCGGGCCCGGCTCAGCGCTCCGTCCGGGCCGGTGATCTCGCGCATCGGCGGCACCAGCTCGGTGAGCCGGTCCCGGGTGTCCCGAATAACCTGCCGCAGCTCCTGCTCGGCGGTCTGGCGCCGCAGCCGGTCGCGCAACAGTGCCTGGGCGAGCAGGCCGAGGACGAGCAGGATGACGTTGTTCACCACGTCCTGGCTGACCGTGTCGCTCAGCCCGAGGACCGCGACGACCAGGGCCAGGAGCAGCCCGATGAACGCGTCGAGGTTCTTGACGACCCAGGTGACCAAGCGTGCCATGACTCCCCCGGCCGGCGGCGAGCCCTCATGATAGCCTTTTGTCGATGTCGACGTCACTCACCGTTCGGTCGCGTCGGTGACCCTCGGTGACGGCTGATCGAAGCTTCGGCGGGCGGCGCAGATCAACGATCCGCCCAGCCCCGGGGCCAGCCGGGCGAGCAGCCGGGAGGTCACCCAACGCCCGCCGGGCAGGCGCCAGCCGACGTGGTTGGAGCGGATCGCCAGCGGCACGAACCCGGCCTGCCGCAGCACCCGGCGCAACAGCGACGCGGTGAACGGTCGGATGTGCAGCCAGAGATAGGGGTGCAGCGGATCCACCTGGCGCGGGGCCCGTCCGAAGAGGAACGCCAGCCGGTCCTGGACGGTGGCCAGGTTCGGGGTGGTGAGCACCAGCAGGCCGCCCGGGGCGAGCACCCGGTGACACTCCCGCAGCAGCGCCACCGGGTCGTACACGTGCTCGATCAGCTCACCGGTGAGCAGCCCGGCGAAGCTGCCGGTGCGGAACGGCAGGCTGCGGGTGGCGTCCAGGCAGACCGGCACCGCCCGGCCGCCGGCCGTCCGGCGAGCCTCGCGCAGCGCGGTCTCGGCCATGTCCGCCACCATCAACGGACCCGGCAGCTGTGCCGGGTCGAGCATGCTCCGCGGGCCGCAACCCAGCTCCAGCACCGGCCGTCCGCCCACGACACCGTCGGCCACCAGCCGGGCCGCGACCGCCCGCCGGATCCGGTGGTACGGGTCATCGACATATGCGTTGACCTGCGCACCGTCGTGGTAGCTGCGCCGGTTGGCCCGCCGGCCGTACGCCTGGGCGCTGCGGGAGGAGGCTCCGATCGGCGGCTTGACCATGCAACCTCCACTGCGGTCGCCGGGTCCGGCGGCGGCGCCCGCCTACAGCGTCGCACCGCACCCGTTCGGTGGTGGGGAAGACCGGGCCGACGACGACGCAGCGGCCGGGAGGCCGCGTTGAGCCAGACCGTACTCCCGCTCCGCGGTGCGGGGCTCGTGCCGCCCGCCTTCGAGGGCGCGCTGGAGGCTCCATCGCCGCCGCTGACATGGGTAGCGACACCGGCGTGTCGCGGGCGAGGGGACATCTTCCTTGAGACCGATATGCCTCCGGGGCACCACCACCAGTCCACCAAAGGACGAACGACAGCGTCGTGAATCGATGTCTGCGAGCGGCGACCGGCGATTCGTGATTGACAGTCGAACTCTCCGCTATTTCCGGGTCAACCCGTGACGCTGTGTCACTCACGAATCGACGGCGCGAAGAGAATGGGATTCAACTGCGACGGCAACCCACCCTACCGGATAGAGGTTGCGAACGACCAAACCGCGAGCGACCACTGAGGCAACTCCGCCATTGGCGCCCGCCGGACTCCACAGCGACGTCAGACCGACGATCAAGCAGGACCGACTCACCCAACTCCGACGTAGAGGGTCCAGCACAGGCCAGTCGACAGCAATGCGCGAATATTGACCGTTATCATGCTCATCGATGAACATCTTCGCCACACAACAAGATTTCGGGCATTCCATACAAGATGTCGACCAATTATCCGCCATTCAATCCAGCATTCTGTCAAGGCCTTGACTGACCCATCCAGCAACCGCAATATATAGGCGTTCATCTCTTGATCGACGTCCTGGCCACTGCCCCATCAGTCGATCTACGAGCGCGAACACCCGAGGCGACGACGCCTTTCAGAATCCCCCCGGCCGAAACCTTCCGGCCGGCACCGCGAAACCAATTGCTCACGAGGGCAAGGAGAGCTTGTCCCGGGACGGCCGGCATGTGGGCCGACAGACGCGTGAAGGAGAGACGCAGTGAACCCGCTGGTCTCAGTCGTCATACCTTGCTACAACCGGGCGCGCACGGTCGAACTGTGCGTACGGTCGGTACGGCAGCAGACGTACCCGGCCATCGAGATCATCGTGGTCGACGACGCCAGCAGCGACGGCTCCGCCGCGCTGGCCGCATCGGCCGGCGCAAGCGTCCTTCAACTGAAGACGAACAGCGGCCCCGGTGCGGCCCGGAACGCCGGCGCCGAGCATGCGCGCGGCGAGATCCTGTTCTTCCTCGACGCGGACGTCGCACTCGAGCCGGGCAGCGTCGCCGCAGCGGTCGCGGAACTGCGGTCCACGGCCGCGCTGGGTGCCGTCTGCGGAGTGCTGCGGCCAGAGTCGCTGCTGTCCCACAACCTCATCGCCGAATACCGAGCCCTGCAGATGTACCACTGGTGGCTGGCCCACGAGGGCCCCATGACGGGGTTGCACACGGCCCTGTGCGCGATGCGTGCCGAGGTGTTCCACGAGATCGGACCGTTCAATCCCGACCTACGACACACGGAGGCACCGGAGTACGGACACCGGATCCGCCAGCGCTACGACGTGCGAAGCACCGCGGCGATCGCCGGCGTGCACGACCACGACACCACGCTGCGGGTGCTGCTGCCGAAGGTGTTCCTACGGGCTCGCGCGAGCGCCGCCGAGGTCCGGCCCGGGGAGGTGCTCGGCGGTGCCACCTCCCGGGTGCTGGCCAGTGGCCTGGTCCTCGCCGCCGCGCTCACGCTGCCGGCACCGCTGGTCGCGGGGGTCGCCGGCGTCGCGGTGCCGCTGGCATTCGCTGCCGGGGCCGTCGCGCTGGACGCCGGCATCTACCGCCGAGTGCTGGCCGACCGGGGAATCCCCTTCGGCCTGCGGTTCGCCGCGGTTCATCTGCTCTACCAGCTCACCTCGGCGGTCGGCGCGGTGCTCGGGACGGGGCAACGGCTGCTGCACCGCGCCGTCTGGCGGGCCGCGCCGTCAGTGGGGGCCTCCCGATGACCGTTCTCCGTCGCGACCGGGCCCGTCCCCCGCGACATGTGGTCGTCGGCGCCGTGCTCCTGCTGAGCGTCGGCACGACGGTCGCGGCGATCACGGTTGTGCACTGGGTCGCGGCGCGGACCGGAAGCGCATGGTCTCCCGGTGGCGATCTGGCGGTCTACCGGGAGGCCGTCGCGGCGGTCCGCGCCGACGCTTCGCCGTACGGGGTCAGCCTGGGCGGGTACGGTTTCGTCTATCCACCGTTCGCCGCGCTGATCCTGACCCCGCTGGCGTGGCTCGGCCCGGCGGCCGGGTTCTGGGCGTGGACTGTGCTGTCGGCGCTCGCCGTGCCGATCGTGGTGTGGCTCCTGGTCGACCACCTCACCCCCACCGGGGACCGGCGGCGGCCGACCCTGCTGGCAGCCGGCACCCTGGCCGTGCTGCCGCTCTCCCCGATCGCGGGAACCCTGCTGCTGGGCAACGTGAACACTCTCCTGCTGGCGCTGGTCCTGCTCGACCTGCTGCTCATCCAGGGGTGGCCCCAGGGGGTCCTGGTCGGCATCGCGGCCGGGATCAAGCTGACGCCACTCATCTTCGTCGGCTACCTCCTGCTGACCGGCCGGATCAGGGCCGGTGTTACGGCCCTGGTGAGCTTTCTCGGCACCGTGGGAATCGGCTTCGTGTTCCTGCCGGCCGCCTCCGTCACCTTCTGGGGCGGCGCCGTCCTCGACAGCTCGCGGACCAGACCGCCCGGCGAGGAGGCGTTCGGCAGTTCCGTCCGGGGCACCATGCTGAACCTCCTGTCTGGGCCCGGACAGACCGCGTGGGTGCCGGTGAGCGTGGCCGTGGGCGTGGTCGGGCTGGCCGTCGCGGTGTGGGCGAGCCGCCGGCGCGAGGAGCTGACGGGGATCCTGGTGTGCGCGGTGACCGGCCTCCTCGTCTCGCCGGTCACCTGGTACGCCCACTGGGTCTGGTGCGTACCGCTGCTGGCGCTCGTCGCGGCGCGTACCTGGCACCGGCCGGGCCCCGCCCGGCTGCTCGTCGGGGGACTGTGGCTCGTCTTCGCCCTGCCGCTGCCGTGGTGGGTCGCGTACGTCGTCGGTTGGGTCCCGGTCCCGGAACGGGACTGGCTGATGCCTGTCGAGCTGCTCTACACCCTCACCGGCGCGGCGCTGCTGGTCCTGGCGGCGGTATGGCTGCGTCGCACCGCTCCGGTGCGGCCGGGCCACGCGACCGCCGCTGGGAGGCTCTGATGTCTGCGCCCGACGCGGTCGCGGTGGTCGTGCCGAATTTCAACAAGGCCAAGACCCTGCGCGCCTGCCTCGAATCCATCTACGCCCAAACCCACCAACCCACCGAAGTCATCGTCGTCGACGACCACAGCACCGATACCTCCCCCACCATCGCCCGCGACTTCCCCTGCACCCTCATCACCACACCCACCAACCAAGGACCAGCCGCAGCCCGCAACACCGGCGCCGCCGCCA
>NZ_JBEZFI010000023.1:64073-96580 GCF_040649295.1 Micromonospora sp. NPDC048999
GGCATGGTCCAAGGCATCTACGCCCCCCACCCCCTCTACGACGACGGCCCCGTCGAGGCCTACCGCGTCGCCTTCGAACACCACTGGCGCAAACGCACCGTCGGACGGGAAACCGGGGCACTGCTGGCCGCGAGTCTCATCCCCCGCGCCGTGTTCACCGAGGCCGGCGGGTTCGACGAGCGGCTGCGCGACGGCGAGGACGACGAGTTCGGCACCCGGCTGCCGGACCGGTACCGGCTGGTGGCGACCGACCGGGTGCTGACCCGGCACGACGACGTCGACCGGCTGCTGCCGCTGCTGCGGGAGCAGTTCGCGCGGGCCAGCACGAAACCTCTGCTCATGGTGCGGACATGGCGGCGGCAGCAGGCCGGTGCCACGGGCGCCCGGGTGGGGATGATGTCGCCGGACCGGTTCCGCCACCTCGAATGGTCCGCGCGATTGTCCCTGGTCGCGGCCGGCCTGGCGCTGCTGACCGTGCCGTTGACCGTGGTCCTGCCGTGGCTGCCGGTGACCTGGCCGGTGTTCGGGCTGGCGGTGGCGGCGGCCAACCACCGGTTCCTGCGGTTCGCGTACCGGCTGCGGGGGGCCCGGTTCGCCGTGTTCGCGGCCGGGATACACGTGCTGGCCCACGTCACGCTCGTCGCCGGGCTCGGCGCGGGGCTGCCACGGGCCGGGTACGCGCTGCTGCGGGAGCGGACGCGATCGCGCCCGGCGGAGACAGGGGCGCGTCGATGATTCTCGACACCGCGCTCAACCCGGACGCCGCCGAGCGGCCCGCACGACCGTGGCGACGACGGTTGTGGCGACTGGTCACCGTGGCGTTCGGCCTGATCGTCACCGCCGCCGTCGCGCGAGCCTTGGCCGACCAGGACTGGTCGGTCGTGGCCGTCCTGCTCCGGCAGCGCGACGGCACGCAGATCGGTCTGCTGCTCGCCGCCGCCCTGCTGGCGGCGACGGCGGGGCCGCTGCTGGGGATGCTCTCGTGGCGCACCGTCCTGCTGGAACTGGGCCCGCCGGTCGCCCTGACGCGCGTCGTACGCGTCTTCTTCGTCGGTTTCCTCGCCAAGTACGTTCCCGGGAAGGTGCCGGGCGTGGTGGCCGCCGTCAAGGTGGCCACGGCGAACGGGGTGACGCTGCCCCGGATGCTGGTGGCGGGGACGCTCAGCACGCTCCTGGTGCACCTGACCGGGCTGACCGTCGGGCTACTCGCCGGCGCGCAGGTGCTGGGTGGTCGGGCGGCGTGGCTGGTGCTGCCCGCCCTGCCGCTGCTGGTGGCGGTCTGCTGGCCGGGGCTGGTCGGCCGCGCCGCCGCACTGGTGCTGCGGCTGCTGCGCCGACCCGAGCCGGCGGGGTCGGTGTCCGGCCGGGCGGTGCGGGTGGCGGTGGCGTGGCAAACCCTTTCCTGGCTGGTCAGCGGCCTGCACCTGTGGCTCTTGGCGGTGGCGATGGGGGCCGCTGCCGGGCGCGCGCTGCCGCTGTGCGTGGGGGCGTTCGGGCTGGCGACGGTGATCGGCGTGCTGGCTGTCGTCGTGCCAGACGGGCTGGGGGTGCGCGAGGCGGTGCTGTCCGGGGCCCTGGCGCTGGTGCTGCCGCTGCCCTCGGCCGTGGCGGTGGCCGTGGCGAGCCGGTTGGTGACCACCGTCGGCGAGGTGGTGCTCGGCGGGGCGGCGCTGGGGGTGATGGAGGCAGTACATCGAAGGTCGTCCGCATCGGATGCGGCGCTCGTGAGGGGAGAAGAGAGTGACGGACAGGTTGATCGGGCTTGAGGAGTGCGAACAGCTGACGACGCGGGAGGTGCACGACCTCTACCGCCGGTACGTCAGCCGGTCGCAGGTGTCCCTGATGACGACGTTCGGTTTCGGCCGGGAACTGGTGGACCGGGCTGAGGGCGCCTGGGTGCACATGCGCGACGGCAGCCGG
Organism: Micromonospora sp. NPDC048999; assembly: GCF_040649295.1. NCBI lineage: Bacteria > Bacillati > Actinomycetota > Actinomycetes > Micromonosporales > Micromonosporaceae > Micromonospora > Micromonospora sp. NPDC048999. The sequence continues at coordinate 65,994 of NZ_JBEZFI010000023.1, forward strand.
GTGCTGGACCTCTCCGGCGGGGTCGGGGTGCTCAACCACGGCCACAACCATCCGCGGATCCTCGCCGCGCGCGCCCGGTTCGCGCAGCAGCGGCGGATGGAGGTGCACAAGGCGTTCTTCTCCCCGTACCTGGCGGCGCTGAGCCACAACGTGGCCGCACTACTGCCCGGGGACCTGTCGATCTCCTACTTCCCCAACTCCGGCGCGGAAGCGAACGAGGGCGCCATCAAGATGGCGTACAAGTATCACGACGGTCGACGCGGGACCATTCTCCGGGCCGACATCAGCTTCCATGGCAAGACGCTCGGCGCGGGCAGCCTGACCGGGTCGGCGGAGAACCACTTCCGGTTCCCGGGGCTGCCCAACGCCGTGGTGTACCCGTACGGCGACGTGGCGGCGGTGCGGGCGGCGGTGGAGGCCACCCGCCGTCCGGACGGCAGCTGCGACGTGTACGCGCTGCTGGTCGAACCGTTCAGCGCGTCGAGCATGCGCTGCTGGTCCGAGTCGGCGCTGCGGGAGCTGCGGCGGCTGTGCACCGACGAGGACATCGTGCTGATCTTCGACGAGGTCTACACCGGCTGGGGCAAGACCGGCAGCCTGTTCTACTTCATGCGCTACGACGGCCTGCTGCCGGACATCCTCACCTACTCGAAGTCACTCGGCGGCGGCAAGGCGTCGATCTCCGGCTACACCGCGCGGGAGCGGCTGTTCCGCAAGGCGTACGACCGCCTCTCCGACGTGATCCTGCACAGCACCACCTACTACGGCTTCGGTGAGGAGACCGCGACCGCCATCGAGGCGGTCAACGTGGTCGTCGACGACGACTTCCCGGGCCGAGCCCGGCAGGTGGAGGCGATCCTCGCACCCGGTCTGGAACGCATCCGCGAGAACCACCCGGACGCGGTGGACCGGGTTGCGGGGGTGGGGGCGCTGCACGGCGTGTTCCTCAACAGCGGCCCGAAGCTGCTGGAGCTGGCCGGCAAGCTGGTGCCCGGGTTCACCCACGACCCGAACTTCGGCACGAAGCTCATCACCCTGTCGGTGATCGCACACCTCTACCGCGAGCACAAGATCATGACGTACTACAGCCCGAACGCCGAGAACCCGCTCATGGTGGCCCCCACCCTCATGATCGAACCGGCCGACCTGGAGCACTTCCTCGGCGCGCTGGACGCCACACTGGCGCTGGGGCTGCGCCGTCTGCTCACCGGGTTCGTCCGGGAGAAGGTCGGTGCCGCGTGGTAGGCGACGACCGCCCGGTCGTGGTGACCGGAGCGAGCGGCATGCTCGGCGGCTTCGTCGTCCGCCGGCTGCGCGACGAGGGCATCCCCGTACACGGGGTGGACCTGCGCCCGCCGGCCGAGGCCGGAGTGGACGCCACGGTGGCCGACGTACGGGACCGACCCGCCATGACGGCGGCGTTCACCGGGGCCGGCGCGGTCGTGCACTGCGCCGCCGCGCTGCCCAGCTACGCGGCGGACGAGATCCGCTCGGTGATCGTGGACGGCACCCGCAGCGTGCTGACCGCCGCCCACGACGCCGGGGTGCCGCGAGTGGTACACATCTCCACCACCGCCGTGTACGGCCTACCCACGATGGTGCCCACTCCCGAAACCCACCCTCGCCAGCCCGTCGACACCTACGGACGCGCCAAGGCCGCCGCGGAACAGGTCGCCGAGGAGTTCCGTGAACGCGGGCTCTGCGTACCGATGCTGCGGCCGAAGACGTTCCTGGGCCCCGGCCGGATGGGCCTGTTCGCCATGCTCTTCGAATGGGCCCACGAGGGACGCCACTTCCCCATCCTGGGCCGAGGTGACATCCGCATCCAGATGTGCGCCGTCGAGGACCTCACCGAGTGCGTGCTCATCGCCCTGCGGGCCGACCCGGCCGTGGCCAACGACACCTTCAACGTGGCCGCCGCACGATTCGACACCCTCCGCGAGGACTTCCAGGCGGTCCTCGACGCCGCCGGCCACGGCCGGCATGTCATCTCCATCCCCGCCCGACCCGCCGTGCTCACCCTGCAACTACTCGGCCGGGCCCGGCTGTCCCCGGTCTACGACCGGCTGCTGCACAAACTCCTCGCCGACTCGTACGTCACCACCGACAAGGCACGGCAACGGCTCGGGTTCAACCCCCGACACTCCAACCAGGACGCCCTCCTGCGCACGTTCCGGTGGTGGCAGGCCCAACGGTCCCGAGGCGAGGCCCAGCAGGCCGGCCGCACCAGCCGCGAACCGTGGTCGCAGGGCGCGCTCCGCGTCGCGAAGGTGTTCTTCTGATGAGCCCGGCCATCGGCACCAGCCCGGCGATCGGGACCGCCGGCCCGCCGTCCACCGACGCCAGCCGCGCCGGCACCCTGGCCGGCGCCCTGGTACGGCTGGCCCGCCCCGAGCAGTGGCCCAAGAACATCCTCGTCATCTGCGTACCGTTGCTCGACCCGCTGTCCTGGAACCGCACCGCACTGGCCAACCTGGGCGAGGCGGTCGCCGCGTTCACCCTCGCGTCCGTCCTCGTCTACGTCCTCAACGACCTCGTCGACCGGCGACGCGACGCCCACAACCCGGGCCGCTGGCACCGGCCGCTCGCCTCCGGCCGGTTGTCCCCACGGGCCGCGCTGCTGTTCGCCGCGATCGTCGCGGTGCTGCTCGTCGGCGTGCTCAGCCCGCAGGCGGTGACCACCGTCTGGCCCGTGGCCGGGTACCTGCTGCTCAATGTCGCCTACTCCCTCGGCCTCAAACACGTTCCGCTGCTGGACGTCTTCCTCGTCGCCATCGGGTTCGTGCTCCGGCTCGTCTACGGGTACCTCGCCGCCGGCGCCACGATTCCCGGCTGGCTCCTGACCGCCGTGTTCACCCTGTGCCTGCTGCTCACCCTCGGCAAACGCCGCCAGGAACTGCACGACGCCGGCGTCGTCCACCGGCCCGCCCTGCGCGGTTATACCGTCGCCCTCACCGACCAGCTCATGCAGTTGTCCGCCGCCCTCACCGCCGGCAGCTACCTGCTCTATCTGCGGGACGAGGCGCCCCTGGGCGACCTGGCGTCGACAGCGGTGATCCTGCTGACCCCGATGGCCGTCTTCGGGCTGTTCCGCTACCTGCAACTCGTGCTGGTGCACAACGCCGGCGCGAGTCCGGTACGGGTGCTCGTCCGGGACCCCGCCCTGGTGGCCAACACACTCCTGTGGGCCGCCCTGTCCGGCGGACTGCTGCTCGCGGCCAGGGGGCAGTGATGACGGCCGACAACCGGTCGCCGGTGGCCGTCCAGGAGGCGGCACGGGCGACCGAGGACGCGGGCGCCCCGCGGGCGCGGCCACGGCGGTGGATCACCTGGCTGCTGCTGGGCGCGTCCGGGTCATGGCTGGTGTTCGTCGCGGCGCACCGGATCCTGTCCGGCCGGGTCTGGTGGTGGAATCTGCCGGACCTGGCGCCGCCGCTGCTCTTCCTCGCCGCCCCACTGCTCCTGCTCGCCGCGCTGCCCCTGGCCCGATCCGCCCGGCGGGTCCTCGCGGCGCTGGCCGTCGGGGCGCTCGCGCTGGGCTGGCCCTGCACGGGCGTCAACGTCGCCGCCCTGTGGCACCGCCCGCCGCCCGCGCCACCGGACGCGATCAACGTCTTCTCCTGGAACACCTGGTACTGGGACCAACTGGTCGCGACCGGCCCCCGAGGCGAACCGATCCGCGACCCGGACGCCTTCTACCGCTACCTGCACGCCCAGGCCGCCGACGTCTACCTCCTGCAGGAGCACCTCTACATCGACGGTGCGGACTGGTCGCCGCTGCCGGTGACCGACCTGGACCGGCTGCAGCACGAATTCCCCGGTTTCCACGTCGCGATCTCCGGTGAACTGGTGACGGTGTCCCGGTTCCCGATCGTCCTGGACCGTCCCGTCGACCTGCGCCCCTGGCTGGCCCGACCGTGGCCGGACCTACCCCCGGCCGACTCCCAGTTGCCCGCGTATCACACGGTCAAGACGCTCCGCACCGACCTGCTGGTCTCCGGCCGCGTGATCTCCTTCTACAACGCCCACCTCTACGTGCCGGTCGTCGGGCTGCCGGCTCGCGGCGGCCGCACCGCCGAGGACGCCCTCGCCCGCGACGACCTGCGAGCGGCCAACTATCGGGCGGTGGCCGCCGACATCGCCGACAACCCCCACCCGATCGTGCTGGCCGGCGACCTCAACACCTCGCCGGCCATGCGACTGGTGCGTACGCTGCCGGACCGCCTGGTCGACGCCACCCCCGCGCTCGACTCGCTCTACCCGGTCACCTGGGCCCGCTACGGGCTGCCGCTGTGGCGGCTCGACTGGGTGTTCACCACCACCGACGTCGCCGTGCACCGCTACCGGATCGTTCCCCAGGGCGGCCTGTCGGACCACAGCGGTCAGCTGGTCGTCGTGTCGCTCCGAGACTGTCCAGAAAGGACACCCTGTCGTTGACATCCTCCCGGCCCTGAAGGGACCGGGATTCTCACGGTCGCCCGTGAGGTTTCCTGTTTCATCGCCGACTGCCCGTCCGGGAGGACTTCTTCCCTTGAGGTCTTACACCAGCTCCGCAGGCGTTTTACCTCTCCGCCAGCCCGGCGGCGAGGATGTTCCTGGCAGCGTTGATGTCCCGGTCGTGCCCGGTTTGGCAGCCGGGGCACGTCCAGACGCGGTCGTTGAGGGCAAGGGTGGTGTTGATGCGTCCGCATGTCGAGCAGGTCTTGGACGACGGGTACCACCGGTCGATCGGGATCACCTCACGCCCGTACCACTGGGCTTTGTACTCCAGCATGCTGCGGAACTGGGACCAGCTCGCGTCGGAGATGACCCGGGCCAGGCGGCGGTTGCGCAGCATGTTACGCACGCTGAGGTCTTCGATCACGACCGTTTGAGTCTCACGGACGAGTCGAGTGGTCAGCTTGTGCAGGTGATCCCGCCGCCGGTCGGCGATCCGGGCATGAATCCGCGCCACCCGGAGCCGGGCCTTCGCCCGGTTCGCGGAGTCCTTCTGCTTGCGGGCCAGGTCCCGCTGCGCCCTGGCCAGCTTGCGCCGGTCGGCCTGCCCGAAACGCGGGTTGGCCACCTTCCCCTGCTCGTCGCTCACCCCCGGGATCGGACGGGACAGGGTGAGCAGACTGGTGATACCCGCATCCACCCCGACCACTCCGGCAACGGGCGGCAGCGGGTTCACCGTCGCGTCCTCCACCAGCAGGGACACGAACCAGCGGCCGGCGGCGTCCCGGGACACCGTGACCGTGGAGGGTTCCGCCCCTCCGGGCAGGGGCCGGGACCACACGATGTTCAGCGGGCTGTTCATCTTGGCCAAGGTGAGCTGACCGCCACGCCAGCGGAAGGCGGATCGGGTGAACTCCGCCGACGCCCGCGACTTGCGCTTGGACTTGAACCTCGGATACCGGGACCGCTTGTCCCAGAACGCCACGTACGCGGCCTGAAGATGCCGCAGTGTCTGCTGAAGCGTAACCGAGGACACCTCGTTCAGAAACGCCAACTCATCCGTGCGTTTCCACTCGGTCAACCACGCCGAAGACTGCACATACGTGCTGCGCTGACGATCGACCACCCACGCCCGGGTACGGGCCTCCAACGCACGGTTGTACACCAGACGCACACACCCGAACGTGCGGTTCAACTGCCCAGCCTGCTCAGGGGACGGGTAGAAGCGGTACTTGTACGCCCGCTTCACCACCTCACCCACAATTCACATTGCCATCGTCCATGCAGGACAAGCATCGAGGGGAGGGAGCGGCGTGTCCTCTCGGCCCTGAACGACCGGGTATCCACGCCGCAATTCCGATGAGCCACCCGGACCAGCGATACGACCTCACCGTCGCGTTGACCTACTACACCCCGTACACCAGCGGCGTGACCCACACGGCCCGCACCGTCGCCGAGGGGATGGCGGCGCGCGGCTGGCGGGTGGCGGTGGTCGCGAGCCAGCACGACCGGTCCACCCCGCGCCGCGAAACCCTCAACGGCGTGGACGTCTACCGGTCACCCGTGCTCGGCCAGATCACCCGGGCGCAGATCAGCCCGGCGTACCCGATCGAGGCGGCCCGGGTCGCCCGCCGGTCCGACCTGCTCTACCTCAACCTGCCGATGGCCGAGGCGGCGCTGCTGGCCCGCCTCGCCCGACCCACCCCGATCGTCAGCATGCTGCACATCGACCTGTACCTGCCGCCCGGCCCGCTCAACCGGATCGCCGTCGCCGCGTCCGACGTCACGTCCTGGGCCGCGCTGCGCCGCTCCGCGGCCGTGGTCACCAACAGCGAGGACCAGGCCCACGCGTCGAAGTTCTGGCCGCTGGTGCGCCAACGCGAATTCCGCCCCATCCCCGCGCCGTGCCTCGACCGCCGTGGCGGCCGGCCCCGTTACCGCCGGACCGGCGGGCTGCACGTCGGCTTCCTGGGCCGCATCGTGGAGGACAAGGGAATCCCCTATCTCGTACGGGCCTTCCGACGGATCGCCGACCCCGACGCCCGACTGCTGATCGGCGGCAACTACCGGACCGTGATGGGCGGCGACAACCTGGCGGACATCCGGTCGGAGATCGGCGCGGACAGCCGCATACAGGTCCTCGGCGAGCTGCGCGGCCAGGAGATCGCCGACTTCTACGCCTCAATCGACGTGTTCGCGCTGCCGTCCGTGGCGGAGTCGTTCGGCATCGTCCAGGCCGAGGCGATGATGTGCGGCGTGCCGTCGGTGACCACCGACCTGCCCGGCGGGCGTTATCCCGTCCTGGCCACGCAGTTCGGCACGCTGGTGCCGCCACGGGACCCGGCGGCGCTGCACCGGGCGATCCTCGACCTGGCGGCCGGCCCGGCGGACTGGCGGGAAGCCAAGGCCCGCGAGGCGCGAAAACTCTTCGCCGCCGACCGGAGCCTGGACGAGCACGAGGAACTGTTCACGCTGGTACGGGATCGGGCCGCCGCCCGGCGGACGCGGTAACGACTGGCACAGCCGCGGCACTTCGGCACCCTGCCGCTGGCGTCCGGCGAGGCACAGGGCTCGCCTCGATAAGCTGACCGGATCGGATCGGTGGTCAGCGCCGGCCATGTTCCAGGAGGGGCCAAGAGGATGACCGGTGGTGCCCGGCGGACCGGCCGAGGTCCCGCGGCCGGGCCGGGGCGGGACGAGTGCCTGGCGGCGATCGCCCGGGCCGCCAGCGCCGACGCCGGCGGGGTGCCGGTGGACCTGCTCGGCGACTACCTGTGGCTGCTCGCCGAGGCGGCGGTGACCGGCCGCCGGCCCCGGCGCGCCGAGCTCGACGCCGTGGGCGTGCTGGGACGGCGCGCCGCCGAGCAGGGCGTGTCGGCGGGGCGGGCGGTTCAGCTGTACCTCTCGGCGGCGCGGCGGCTGTGGCAGCAGTTGCCGCAGTTGACCAGTTCCACCGACAGCGAGGTGGTACGCGCGGCGGCCGAGGCCGTGCTGCACGTCGTCGACAACGCGGTGGCCACCCTCGCCGAGGGCTACGCCGCGGCCCGCCGCGAGCTGGTCCGGCGGGAGGAGACGCTGCGCCGGGAACTCGTCGACGACCTGCTGCGCGGCGACTCCGACCTGGGTGGCCTGGTGGAGCGCGCCGAACCGTTCGGGCTGGACCTGGCCCGGGTGCACCAGGTGGCGCTGGCCGCGCCGCGCCGGCGACTTCCGGACACCGACGCGGCGATCAGCGCGCTGGAAGCGGTCATCTTCGACCGACTCGGCGACCGTGACGTGCTGGTCGCGACGAAGGAAGGGCTGCTCGTGGTGATCGCCCCCGCCGACACGGTGTCGCCCGAGCGGGACGCCGCCCGCGGGCGGGAGTCGGCCGGCGACCTCGGGCGCCTGATGCACGCCGAGCTGGACCGCCTGCCGCGGGGCGGGCCGTGGCAGGTGGCGGTCGGCCGCCCGCACCCCGGCCTCTACGGCATCGCCCGTTCCTATGAGGAGGCCCGGGAGGCGTTGCTGACGGCGCAACGGCTGAACGCCGACGCCCCGGTCATCGACGCCCGCGACCTGCTGGTCTACCGCGTCCTGCTGCGGGACCAGCCCGCCATCGTCGACCTCGTCCAGGCGGCGCTGAGCCCGCTGGGCCACGCCCGCGGCGGAGCCCAGCCGTTGCTGGACACCCTGGACGCGTACTTCGCCACCGGCGGAGTCGCCACCGAGGCCGCCCGCCGGTTGCACGTGTCCGTCCGCACGGTCACCTACCGACTGGACCGGATCAGGACGCTCAGCGGTTACGACCCGAACGACCCGCGTGACCGGTTCACCCTGCAGGCCGCGGTGTACGGCGCGAAGGCGCTGGACTGGCCGCGCCAGCCGCTGCCCGGGCCCGCCTGATGACGGGCGGGCCGGGCGGCGTCAATTCTGGTCGTCGTCGGCGACAACGTCGAGGCCCAGCAGGCCGGCCAGCTTGACCGCCTCGGAGCGGGTGAGGCGCAGGCCGCAGGTGTTGTCCGGGTCGTCCCCGTCGTCGTAGATGACGTCCCGGCGGTCCAGCCCGCGGTATTCGATCACCCCGACCCGACGGCCGTGTGCCGTGGTGAAGGTGTGCCGTATCCCGATGCCGGGCAACGGCGTGTGTTCGATCTCCATCTGTGCTCCGTACGGAAAGGGCTGATGAGGGGGCCCCGGAAGGTGTGGCCGGTCGGCCGGCGACCCCGGCCGGTGGCTCGGGGCACGGCCCGGACCGGGGTGCGGTAGACGTGGGACGGCGCGCTCAGGCCGCGGCTGGCCGGCCCGGCGGCGCCCGGTCGGCCGACCACGCCGGAACACAGCCCGGGATGGCCCTCGCCGGCCTGGTCACGAAGCGCAGGATCCTCGCGCGGCCGGCCCGCCGGGCCGCGGTGAGCACAGCCACGACCACGAACATCGCCAGCGCGGTGCGCGAAGCGACGTCGAGTCGGAGCCGAGGGTCTCTCATGTCGCCACCATAGCCCGGCGGCCGGCATCCCGTCGCCGGCGCTGTCGCCGCCGGCTGCGGCCGGCTCCCAGGCGGGCCGGGGCCCGGGGCAGATCGCCGACGGCCGGCAACAAAGACGCTGGAAGTTGGCCGACCGTAGGCCATGTCGGTCCGTCGCTTCCGGCCGACTCTGGAGGTTCGACAGGGTTCTGACCGGCGAGGAGGTGCGTGATGACGGCCACCGAGCGTCGGCCGATGTCCCGGCGGCCCGCGCATCGACCCCTGTCCCGCCGCCCGGCGTTCCGGCCCCTGTCCCGCCGGCCCGCCCCAATCAGCACCCGGGGCACGGCCAGCGGCTGACCGGAGCCGTTGCGCGCCCCTCCGGTCCGCGCGTTTCCGCCATTTCCACGCCGCCCCGACACGGGGCGGCGCATCGGCATATCCACTGTGGAAGAAGAGGTCAGCATGCCCGTCACCCAGGCCCCCACCGGTCGCCCGTTGGACACCGCTGGCACCGTCTCCGCATACCGCACCACCAACGGGACGTCCACCACCCGTCCCAGCCCGATCGCCGTCGACCTCGGCAGCGGCCAGTTGCGGATCCGGCTCGGCGGTCACGAACCGATCACCACCCTGGTCGCCGACCGGTCGGCTCGCCGGTATCCGCTGGTACGACGCGGCCGGATCATCGACGGCCCCGGATGCACCACGGCGCTCACCCAACTGGTGCGCCAGCACCAGCCCGGGATGCCGGCCCGGCCGCTGGTCGTCGTGTGCCGGCCGTTGCTCACGACGGCGGCCGACCAGGACACCACCCGACGGGTCCTCGACGCCGTCTTCGCGCCCACGCGACTGTTGTTCATCGACACCGTGCGCGCCGCCGCCATCGGCGCCGGGGCCGGCGCCGGCACGCTGCTCGTGGCCGACGTCGGCGCCCAGATCACCGAGGTGGCCGTCCTGCGCGACAGCCAGGTCATCGCCGGCCGGCGGGTGAACCTGGGCACCTGCGACCTCGCCGACGGAGCGACCGTCGGCGTGCTCGCCGACCGGCTCGCCCGCCTGGTACGGGAGCTGACCCAGGGAACCGGCGCGGCGCCGGCGGCCGTCACCGCCCTGGCCCGCGGGATCGTCCTGGTCGGCGACGGCGCCACCCGACCCGACCTCCGGGACCGTCTCGCCGCGACGACGGGCATCCCGGTGCATCGCGCCGCAGGGCCTCGCACGGCCGCACTGACCGGCGCGAGCCTGGCCGCCGCGGCCGCGGCCCGCCATCCGGCTGTCGACAACTGAGCCGAGCCCCGACCGCCCCACCACCTATCGCACCGACCCGTACCGGCGCCTCCACGGAAAGGCACCCACCATGACGGACACGCTGCTCAGTCGTACCGCAGCCCTGCGCGACACCCTCGAACGGCAGTTCCAGGCGCACACCGGTCAGCTCATCGAACTCACCGGGTACAGCCGGGAACCCAACCATGGTGGCCACGACCCCGACACGCTGCGGGCGCTCATCGAGACCGCCCGCCAGGGCATCGCAGACAGCGCGGGGGCGCTGCGGCGCATGTCCGAGGGCACCTACGGCCGGTGCGAGAACTGCGGCAGCGAGATCCCGGTCGCCCGGCTGGAGATCCGGCCGTCGGCCCGCTACTGCGTCCCCTGCCAGCAGCGGCAGCACCGCTGAGCAGCACCGGGCGGGTCAGCCCGCCAACGCCGCGCTGATCGCGCGTACCTGCCCGGGCGCGACCGACCGCCAGAAGTCGCTGTCGTGGCAGCCGGTGCTGATCTCCACGGCGCCCGGGTCGGGCAGCCGGTCGCGCAGCGTGCGAACCGCCTCGGCGAACGGGTCGGCCGCGCCGATGGCGATCCGCACCGGCAGGCCGGCGAACTCGGGTGCCCGGGCGGTCACGTCGTACCGGTCCCACTCGGCGGCGCTGTCGAACGCGCCCGCGTTGACCCGCTTCGCGTCGGCGTACGAGTGGAAGACCGCTGGCGAGGTGGCGACCACGGCCCGGAACCGGCCGGGGTAGGTCAGCGCGGCGACCAGAGCGCCGTACCCGCCCATCGACCAGCCGGCCACCGCGACCCGGTCGGTGCGCAGCCCCCGCTCGGCGAGCAGCGGCAGGAACTCGTCGACGAGCATGCCGAGCGGGTCGTCGTCGGAGTGCGGATGCCAGTAGCCGTCCCCGCCGTCGGGGGCGGCAAGGGCGAACGGGGCCGCGCCCTCGGGTAACGCGCCGGCCAGGAACTCCGGGAATCCGCCCGCGCCGACGGCGCTGCGGGCGTCCGCCGCGTACCCGTGCAGGGCCAGGCAGACGGGCAGCCGCGCGCCCGGGGCGTACCCGGGCGGGTAGGAGAGGGCGAAGCCGACCTCCCGGCGGCGGGCCGCGGAGCGGAAACTCCCGGTGACCGGCGGCGGCGCGGGGGCGCGCGGCGCGTCCGGTGGGCGAGCGTCGCAGCGGCCGAGCGCGTGGTTCAGCACCGACCGGCCCGGCAGCACCTCGGCGTCGACCAGTGCGACGCCCGCCGCGCCGAGCCCGGCGATCCCGGCGGCGGCACCGAAAGACTGGAGCAGACGGCGTCGGCTCAGTGGCATCCGCTCAAGTTAGCCGATCCAGGGCGTCCGGCAACATGGCCAGGGTGGGCGCGACCTGCGAGTGCAGCGGCGTGGGCAGCGCGTCGCGGGTGTACCAGCCGAGCCGGTCGAACTTGTGCGGCTCACCGATGGCGACCGTGGCCGGGTCGACCCGGACCGCGAAGACCACCGCCACCCAGTGCGACGGCGGGTCGTCGCGCAGCACGTTGCGGACCCCGAGCAGGGTGATCGCCAGCGGGGACGTGGCGTACTCCTCGCCGACCTCGCGGGTGACGGCCGCGTCGAAGGTCTCCCCGAACTCCAGCGCGCCGGCGCCGGTGTCCCAGGTGCCGAGTTCGTCGCGGGCACCGGCGCCGCGCCGGGCCAGCAGCAGCCGGCCGGCACCGTCGTGGCAGACAAAGACACAGGACACCGAAGGGGTACGGGCAGACATCAGCTCATTCTGCGTGACCGGTCTCCTCGGCCGGCCCGGCCCCCGCGAGCAACACCTCAGCGGAGCTGGTCCGGGCGTAGAGCAGGAACCGCCCGGCCCGGTGGGCGCCCACCAGGCCGGCGTCGCGCAGCGCGGTGAGGTGGTGGGACACGGTGCCGGCGGTGAGCCCGCAGCGCCGGGCCAGCTCGGTGGTGGCGGCCGGCACGGCCAGCTCGTGCAGCAGGGTGGCCCGGGTGTGCCCCAGCACCCGGGCGAGCGCCTGGCTGGCCGGGGCGGCGCTGCGTTCCCAGAGCGTCCCGACCGCACGGGCCGGGTAGCGCAGGACGGGCTGCGCGGCCCGCTCGGTGAGGTTCGACCAGACCCGAGAGCCGGCGAAGACCGACGGAACCAGCAGCAGACCCCGACCCTCCAGCTCGACCGCACCCGCGCGGGTCAGGTGGTCGACGTGCAACGTCCCGTCGTCCCACGACACGTACGGGTCGATCCGGTCGAGCAGCCCCCGCACACCGTCGGCGGCCATCCGCCCGGCACCGACGAGCACCTCCCGCTCCAGCAGGGTCCGCATCCGCGGCCAGTACGGGGCGATGGCCGCCTCGACGTACCCGGCGATCGCCTCGACGAGGCGGGCGAGCCCGGCCGGCGGGTCGGCATGGAGTGCGGCGAGCCGGGGCGAGCGAGGACCGGGCAGCTCGTCCAGCCCGGCCCGGACCGTCTCGGGCGGCGTGGCGGCGAGCGCGGCCAGTTCGCACTCGATGGTGGGCTGCGCGGCCGACGGGGGCGGACAGACGAACGACGGGATCACCACGGTCGGCACTGGCACGAGGTCAGCGAGGAGCTGCCAGTCCACGGCGGACAGCCGTGGCTGGACCTGCCGGTGCCAGGGCAGATGTTGCGGGAACCACTGCGGGTTCTTGACCACCCGGACGCTGGCGACCGCCTCCCACAGCGGCGACACCGCGAACCGGATGTTGGCCAGGTCCCGCACCCCCAGCGCGACGCTCAGCACCGGCACCTCCTGGATTCGACGCTGCTCAAACTTATCGACCCCGATGCCGGCAGCGAGCAGGGTCGCTGCCATGACCGCCATCGCCGCCCCGGCAACGACCCGTTGGCCCCGCCCGTTCCGCTATGTCTACGCCGCCAACCTGGCCGACAGCCTCGGTTACCAGGTCGGTTACCTGGCCGTGCCGGTGCTGGCCGTGTCGGTGCTCGCCGCCACCCCCGGGCAGGTCGGTCTGCTCGCCGTGCTCGGCACCGCCGCCTTCCTGGTGGTCAGCCTGCCCGCCGGGGTGTGGGTGGACCGGTCACCCCGCCGCACCGTGATGATCACCGCCGACCTGGCCCGCGCCGCCCTGTACGCGTCGATCCCGCTGGCCTGGTGGGCGGACGCGCTCACCATCGGCCAGCTGTACGCGGTGGTCCTGCTCACCGGCATCGCCACGGTCTTCGGCGACGTGGCCGCGCAGAGCTTCCTGCCGGAGTTGGTCGGCCGGGACCGGCTGGTGGCGGCGAACTCCCTGCTGATGACCACCAACGCCACCGTCCAGATCGGTGGCCGGAGCTTCGGCGGACTGCTTGTGCAGTGGCTCGGCGCGCCGCTCGCGCTGGCCCTGAACGCGGCCACCCACCTGCTCTCCGCGCTCGCCCTCACCCGGATACGACCCACCGCCGCGGCCGGGACCGGCCGGGACCGGCCCGAAGGCTGTTTCGGCCGGCAGCTCTCCGACGGGGTACGGCACGTGCTGGGCAACCCGCTGCTGCGCCCGCTGGCCATGTCGCTGGCCGGCATCAACCTCACGGTCAACCTGATGACCACCATGCTGCCGGTGGTCTTCCTGCGGGAACTCGGGCTCGGCGCTGGCGCGCTCGGGCTCTTCCTCGGCGCCGGCGGGGTGGGAGCACTGCTGGGCGCGGTGACGGCCCGTCCGCTGGCCAACCGGATCGGGCACGGCCGGGCGCTGTGGCTGCCCGGGGTGCTGGTGGCTCCGGCCGGCGCGCTGGTGGCGCTGATCGACACCGGAGTCTGGCTGTGGCTGGCCGGATTCGGCTGGCTGGCGCTGGCCTGGCGGACCGGGGTCGGCAACGTGATCAACGTCAGCTTGCGGCAGCGGGTCACCCCCGACGTGCTGCTCGGCCGGATGAACGCCACGTTCCGCTTCCTGCTCACCGGCGCGATCGCGGTCGGCGCCGGGCTGGCCGGCCTGCTCGGCCAGTACGCAAGCCCCCGTACCTCGCTCTGGATCGGGGCGGTCAGCGCCGCGCTGACCTGGCTGCCGGTGTTCCGCTCGCCGCTGCGGACCCTGGCCGACCCGGCCGAGCTACCGGCGGTCCCCCGCTGACGGCGAACCCGCGCCGATCGTCGGCCGCCGCCGGCGCGCCTCCCGCTGTGGTGGCTGGCGGGGGCTGTTACCTGGCGGTTACCCCGCTGCGAAGCAGCAGTGGCATGGCAGGTCGACCGTCGAGCCACGGGACCACCGGAGACGGTCCGGTGATCGTCCCGAGCATCGACAGGAGGACAGCGATGAGACTCAGGAGAGCACTGCTGGCGCTGGTCGTCGTGCTCGGCGGCCTGGTCGCCGGCGTCGGCGGCCTGGTCGCCGGCGTCGGCGGCGCCACGGCGGCCACCCCGTACTGCGGAATCACCTGGGGCAGCACGGCGAAGGCGGGCGGCACGCTCAGCACGGCCCCGCTGATCGAGGTCCGCACCGGGCAGCACGACTGCTGGGATCGGGTGGTCTTCGAGTTCGCCGGCCCGGCGGACGGCTGGTCGGTCGGCTACGGCGAGACGTACACCGAGGGGCAGGGGCTGGCGCTGTCCCCGTACACCGCCGGGGGCGCGGTGCTGCGGGTGTCGTTGCGGGCGCCCGCGTACGACGCCGGCCACGCCGCCACCGTGCCGTACCGCACCGGTGAGCACGCCGCGAACGCGCTGGGCTACCGGACGCTGCGGGACGTGGTCTTCGGCGGCAGCTCCGAGGGCTACACCACCTTCGCCGTGGGCGTGCGCGCCCAGCTGCCGTACCGGGTCTTCGTGCTCAGCGGCCCGGGTACGCACAGCCGGATCGTCCTCGACGTGGCCCACCAGTGGCAGCAGTGACCCCACCGCCGGTGATGGGGGCCGACCGGGCCCCCATCACCGACCGTTGCGCCAGGGCCCCGCAGCGTCGCACCCGGCTACCCTGAGCGTCATGGAGGGCCGCGTGCTGGTCGTCGAGGACGATGCCTCCATCCGGGAGGTCACCGCCCTCGGTCTGCGCCGGTCCGGGTTCCGGGTGGACACCGCCGTGGACGGCCCGGCGGCCCTCGCCGCGTGGCGGGCCCAGCCGGTCGACCTGATCGTGCTCGACGTGATGCTGCCCGGCCTCGACGGCTACGAGGTGTGCCGGGAGATCCGGCGGACCAGCCAGGTGCCGATCCTGATGCTCACCGCCCGCACCGACACCATCGACGTGGTCGTCGGGCTGGAATGCGGGGCCGACGACTACCTGCGCAAGCCGTTCGACCTGCCGGAGCTGGTCGCCCGGGTCCGCGCCGTGCTGCGCCGCACGGTCGCCCCGGCCACCGAGACCACGGTGACGGCCGGGCCGCTGGAGATCGACCCGACCCGCTTCGTGGCCCGCAAGGCGGGCCGGGAGCTGACCCTGACCGCGACCGAGTTCCGGCTGCTGCTGGAACTGGCCCGCCGCCCCGGGCAGGTGTTCACCCGCGAACTGCTGCTCGACCGGGTGTGGGGCCACAGCTACCTCGGCGACTCTCGCCTGGTGGACGTGGCAGTGCAACGGCTGCGCGCCAAGGTGGAGGACGATCCCGGCGCCCCGACGCTGATCAGGACGGTCCGCGGGGCAGGCTACAAGCTGTCGACGGGGTGACGGCGCGATGGCGGCGGGCACGGTCGCACCCGGGCGTCTGCGGCGCCGGCTCGTCATCGCGTTCGTGCTCGTCGCCGGGGTCTCCGCCGGCGCGCTCGCCGTCGGCTCGTACCTGATGCTGCGGCAGGCCCGGTACGACGGCTCGCTGCAACGCGCGGCGGCCGACGCCCGCTACCAGCTCGTGCTCGCCGCACAGTTCCTGCCGCTGACCGACGCCCGCCGGGCCGACCTGCTGGCCACCTTCGAGCAGAACGGCCGCCACGTGCTGCTGGTCGCCGGCGACACCCAGGCATCGAACCCCCGGTACGCGCCGACGCCCGGCCGGGCCCTGCGGGCCAGCGTCGCCGCCGGGCAACTCGGCTACCAACGCTCCCCCGGCGGCACCCGGCCGCACCTGCTGGTGGTCGGCGGCCGGATCCCCGGCTCCGCCGCCGAGCTGTACGTGGTGACCGTGGAGGACGACCTCGAAGACGGCCTGAACCAGCTCCGCACCGCGTTGGCGGTGGGCTGGGTCGCGGTGGTGCTGCTCGCCGCCGGGGTGGGCAACACGCTCGCCCGGCGGACCCTGGAACCGGTGGGCCGGGCCAGCCGGGCGGCCCGGGCGGTCGCCGAGGGATTGCTGGACACCCGGCTTCCGGTACGCGGCCGGGACGAGTTCAGCGCGTGGGCCGCCTCGTTCAACGAGATGGCCGAGGCGCTGGAGACGAAGATCGAAGCACTGTCCCGGGCCCAGGCCCGGGAGCGGCGGTTCACCGCCGACGTGGCACACGAGCTGCGTACCCCGGTCACTGCCCTGGTGGCGGCGGCGTCGCTGCTCGCCGACCAGCTGGACACGCTCCCCACCGACGCGCGCCACGCCGCCGGACATCTCGTCACCGACGTGGTCCGGCTGCGCCGGCTCGTCGAGGAGCTGATGGAGATCTCCCGCCTGGACGCCGGACGGGAGGCCGTGTCGGTCCAGCCGGTGGACGTCGTCGCGCTGCTGCGCGCCATCGTCGACGCGCGCGGCTGGGCCGACCGGGTCACCGTGGCCGGGGCGGCGCCCGCGACCGGCACCGACCCGCGTCGGCTGGAACGGGTGCTGGCCAACCTGCTGGCCAACGCCGTCGAGCATGGCGGCGGCACGGCCAGGGCCGACGTACGACACGCCGACGACACGATGACCGTCGAGGTCACCGACCGGGGGCCCGGCATTCCCGCCGAACACCTGCCGCACCTGTTCGAGCGCTTCTACAAGGTCGACCCGTCCCGCACCGGACCCGGCAGCGGCCTCGGCCTGGCCATCGCATTGGAGAACGCCCGGCTGCTCGGCGGACGCTTGGCGGTGAGCAGTGAGGTCGGCCGAGGCACCCGCGTCCGCCTCGAACTGCCCGTCGACTACGGAGGTGACCGATGCGACGCCTGATCGCCCCGCTCGCGGCGCTGCTGCTGCTCGCTGCCGGCTGCACGCCGGCCCGAAGCGGCACCCTCGGACCGGCCCCGCGCGGATCCTCCCCGACCGCCGGCGCCACCCCGACAGGCGCGGCTCCCGGCCCGTCCTCCCCCGCCCCCTCGTCCGGCGAGCGAACCCCGTCCGCGTCCGCCGGCGCGACCGCCCCGGCGGGGACGGTCACCGTGCAGCTCTGGTTCACCCGCGACGGTCGGCTCGTGCCGGCCCGGCGTACGCTGCCCGCCACCCTGACCACCTCCCGGCTGGCGCTCACCGAACTGGCCGCCGGACCGTCCCTGGCCGAGACCGCCACCGGCATGACCACCCTGGTCCCGCCCGGCGGGCAGGTGACCCGGATCGCCGGTGGGGTGGCGACGCTGGCGCCACCCGCCGGCCTCGACAGTGGCGGCGCGACGAACGCCCGGCTCCGCCAGGCCCAGATCGTCTGGACGCTGACCCAGTTCCCCACCGTACGCCGGGTGGCCTTCGCCGACGCCACACCGACCGGCCGCGACGACTACGCCGACCTGCTGCCGCCGATCGTGGTGACCGCACCGGCCGTCGGCGACCGGATCACCAGCCCGGTCACCGTCACCGGCACCGCCGAGGTGTTCGAGGCGACGGTGAGCATCCGGGTGCTGGACGCCGCCGGCCGGGAGATCGGCACCGCGTTCACGCTCGCCGCCTGCGGCTCCGGCTGCCGCGGCGACTACCGCGTGAACGTCGGCTACCGGCGGGCCACCGCCGGACCGGGCACAATCGAGGTGTACGAGGTGTCGGCGCGGGACGGCTCCCGGGTCAACGTCGTGGCGATCCCCGTCGTCATGGCCGTCGCGGGCTAGGCACGGTCACCTGCTCGATCAGGTCGGCGGCGGCGGTCGCGCCATCGGCCGAGCGGATCTGCTCGCCGAGCCGGGCGGCAGCGGCACGATGCGGACCGTCCCCGAGCATGCGTTCGATCGCGGAGCGGATGTCGGCGACCGACGCGGACCGGCGCAACACGGTGGCGGCGCCCTGACGGGCCACCGCCCGGGCCACCGCGGGCTGGTCACCGAGCGCGGACATGGGGATGAGCACCATCGGCAGGTCGTGCGCCAGCGCCTGGACGGTGGTGCTGTGCCCGGCGTGCCCCACGACCAGGCTCACCGCCGGCAGGATCGGTGCGTGCGGCAGGAACTGGTGCACCTCGGCGTTGGCCGGTGGGCGGATCTCGTCGGGCCGAATACTGTGGCCGGTCGTGACCACCACCCGCACGGGCAGGCCGGCGACCGCGTCCATGATCGACTGCAGCACGGCCCGCTGACCGACGTAGTAGATCGAGCTGAGGCTGACGAGGATCCGCGGCTGCCGTGCGTGGGGCGTCGGAGCGGGCGCACCGACGGGCCACACCGGGCCGGTGACCCGCGCGTTCGCGGGCAGCGCGGCGGCGGCCTCCTCCAGATCCGGGGCGGTCGCCACCAGGCTCAGCTCGCTGCGCCCCCACAGCCGAGCCGGCGGCATGCCCTTGGCCCGCGCGGCCAGCCCGATCGGCCCCCGAGCCCAACCCTTGCCGCTCAGGTAGCGGTAGAGCGTGTGCATGAGGGTGACCTGCGGAACGCCGAGATCCTGAGCGGCCTGGATACCGGCCAGCAGCATGCAGTCGACCACGGCGACATCGGCCGGCTCGCGGCGCAGGGCCTCGGCCACGTCCGCGCCCACGGCCTTCTCGGTGAACAGGCGCAGATACTTCACCGCCCACTGCGGGCTTGTGGTGTGCGCCACCGGCGACCAGGCGCGGGCATGCCGGTACGACTCGAAGCGCAACCCGGCCGCCTCCACCGCCTGGCGTTGGTGCGGATGACCGAGCAGGCGAACCGCGTGGCCACGACGGTGGAGCTCGGCGGCGATGCCGAGTGCCGGCGGCACGTTGCCGCCACCATCCCAGGTGACGAAGAGCGATGACGTCATCGTGACTCTCCAAGGATCGCGGTGATGAGGTGTCGGACCCGGGCTTCGGCCTGCTCCCTGGGCAGCCGGCGGTCTCGGGTGAGAAGCTTCCACGTGTACAGGTCCGTCGCGATGACCAGCAGATCGGTGATCGTTTCCCGCGCGTCGGACGACCGGGCTGCGAGCATCGGCGCGAAGACCTCACCGACCCAGTCGCGATGCGTTCCGCGCCCCTGCTCGGTCACCGCGTAGGCCTTCGGGTCGCGCGTCTCCTGGGCGAGGAGGCGCAACATCACCTCGCCCCAGCGCTCGTAGTGGTCGAACAACGTCTGAACCGCGGCGGCGATGTCGCCGACCGGGGCGCGTCGTTCCGCGGCGACCTGCTGCACGGCGTGCGCCGCGGCCGCCTCGAACAGGCCGTCCCGGCTGCCGAAGTGCCGCAGCACCGTCTGCACGCTCACACCGGCGGACTCCGCGACATCGTTGAGGACGATCTCCATCGACAGCTGCCGAAGGACCAGCGCCACCGTGGCGTCCAGGATGCGCTGCCTGGTCTGCGCCGCCGCGGCCGCCCGCGCCGTCTGGACGTAGGCCCGCTTGGCGTTCACACGTCTCAGTGAACGCTGCGGGCCACTTTCATGTCAATGGCGTTGACGCGAAATTCCCTAGCCGGCGGCCTTGGGCGTCTCGTAGATCCACGACTCGGCCGCGCCCTCGGGCGCCCGCTCCACCCGGCGGTATTCGACGTTTTCGGTCGCCTCATGGGGCCCGTGCAGCTTCAGCTCGTACGTCATCGGCGGGTCGTCCGCGTCCGGCACGTCCCAGCTCACCGCCACCCCGTCGTACGGCCCACCCCGCAGCCGCACCCTCACGATCGCCACGCCACTGACGGTAGCGAAGCGGAGGGCCGCGCGGGCGTGTTAGCCGGGTACAAGTCCGGTCGCCGCCTATCGTCGTCGCACTGGCCCCCACCTGGCCGTCTGCCGGTCCCGGCGCGGTAACTGGCTCGCGGCGCTCGCCGCCGACCGCTTCAGGCCACCGTCTACGCTGGGGTCGTGATCAACAACGAGCCGCCGAGCCGCGTCGTGGCCGCCGACCGGGCCGCGATCGCGGGCATCGTGCGGACGTTCTTCGGCGCCTTCACCTCGGGCGCGAACAGTAGCGCCAGACTCGACGCGCTCCGGCAGGTGTTCCTGCCGGAGGCGGTGATCATCGGAACCTGCGGTGGCGAACCTGCCGTCTACGGAGTCGAGAGCTTCATCGCACCCAGGAAGGCGTTGCTTTCCAACGGCACCCTGGTCGGCTTTCATGAGTGGGAACTGTCGGGGCATACCGAGGTGTTCGGCGATATCGCGCAGCACTTCTGCAGCTATGCCAAGGAAGGCGTACGGGACGGGAAACCCTTCACCGCTCGGGGGATGAAGACTCTGCAGCTCGTCCGAACGTCCGCGGGGTGGCGAATCAGCGCCGTGGCGTGGGACGACGAGAGAGACAACCTGGTGATCGAGTTGGAGGGACATCCAACCCAAGGGACTCGGCCTCTGGCCTGAATAGCGCAGCAGGAGGCCCGGCGTCCCACCGAATTGGACGACCCGGAATAGTGCCAGCATCAACACGCTGCACGGTGCCCCGACCAGGTTTCGAACCTGGGTTCTCCGGTTTCGTAGACCGGCGCGCTCTCCGCTGCGCCACCGGGGCGGGCGACCGGCGCCCACCCCCGTGGGGCGCCGATCGTTTTCAACCCTTCACGCAGACCACCTGCTTGAGGTGCGCAACCACCTCGACCAGGTCCTCCTGCTGCGCCATCACCTGGGTGATGTCCTTGTACGCGCCGGGGATCTCGTCGACCACCCCGGCGTCCTTGCGGCACTCCACCCCGGCCGTCTGCGCGGCCAGGTCCGCGGTGCTGTAGGTCCGCTTCGCCTGCCCGCGCGACATCCGCCGCCCCGCGCCGTGTGACGCCGAGCAGTACGCGTCCGGGTTGCCCTTACCGCGCACGATGTACGAGCCGGTGCCCATCGACCCGGGAATGATGCCCAGGTCGCCCTTGCCGGCCCGGATGGCCCCCTTGCGGGTCACCAGCACGTCCACCCCGTCGTAGGTTTCCTCGGCGACGTAGTTGTGGTGACATGAGATGGGCTCGTCGAAGGTCACGTGCGGGAACTCGTCGCGGACCACCCCGCAGAGCAGGGCGAGCATGACGGCCCGGTTGCGGCGCGCGTACTCCTGCGCCCACCAGAGGTCCCGACGGTAGGCGTCCATTTCCGGGGTGCCGGCGAGGAACACCGCGAGGTCCCGGTCGGGCAGGTCGACGTTGTGCGGCAGCCCGCGCGCCACGGCCATGTGCCGCTCGGCCAGTTCCTTCCCGATGTTGCGGGACCCGGAGTGCAGCATGAGCCAAACCCGACCGTCGTCCGGGCCGCCCTGCTCCAGGCAGATCTCGATGAAGTGGTTGCCGCCGCCGAGGGTGCCCAGCTGGCGCTGGGCCCGGGTCTCCAGCTGCGCCACCTTCCGGTCGAGGGTGGCGAAGCGCCGCCAGAAGTCGTCCCAGCCGCCCTGCTCCAGGCCGCGGACCCGGCGCGGGTCGACCGCGTTGTCACGCATGGCGAAACCGACCGGGATGGTCGACTCGATCGCCGTACGCAGCGGGGCGAGGTCGTCGGGGAGGTCAGCCGCGGTGAGCGAGGTACGCACCGCCGACATGCCGCAGCCGATGTCGACGCCGACCGCGGCCGGCGAGACGGCCTGCCGCATCGCGATGACCGAGCCGACGGTGGCGCCCTTGCCGAAGTGCACGTCCGGCATGACCGCGACCCCCTGCACCCACGGCAGGGCGCCGATGTTGCGCAGTTGCTTGGCCGCCTGTGCCTCGATGGCGTACGGGTCGGTCCAGACCCGGACCGGCGCCCGGGTACCGGCCAGCGGGGTGAAACCCATCGTGGTCTCCTTGAACTCTGGTGATGTCGAGCGGCTGGCCGGATTCGAACCGGCGATCTTCACCGTGGCGAGGTGACGCGCTGCCTGACTGCGCTACAACCGCAAAGCTGGTCCCGGAGGTGGGACCGGCGTAGGCCGTACGGGACTCGAACCCGTGACCTCCCGGGTGAGAGCCGGGTGAGCTGCCAACTGCTCCAACGGCCCGCGTGGACGGCGGGTCGCCGTCCACGTTGAGCTGTACGCCCCTCTGAGCGGGTGACGAAAAAGCCGCCCGGTCCCGGGTTGCGGGGCGGGCGGCTGCGCGTGTGTCGCGCCGGCGCTATTCGCGCCACCACCCCGGTTGCCACCGCTGCCGTCGGCAGGAGCCCAAGCCGGGTTCGGCCAGCAGGGCACCGCCGCGCGGCGTGGGCCGCTCGGCCTGGGTGCGATTCTGCTGCGACACGGCGTGCTCCCTCTGGACGGTGGAACCGGTTGACGTTGCCCGCTCACGGTAGGCGGGCCGGCGGGCGTACCGCAATGGATATTCGTGGACCCGGCGGTGGCCGGTGCGAGCGGTCAGGCCGGCTCAGGTGGTGCCGACCCGGATCGAGCCGGTGTTGCCGGTGGCGATTCGCAACTTGACGCGCTCGAACCCGGCACGGCTCAGCAGCCGTCAGCGTGAGATGTTCACCGACCCGCAGGGTCACGTCCTCGAGCGACCGCACTGCAGCGCTCATGCGACTCCTCTCCCAGAGTTTCCCTGGGACAGGGTTCTCCCGCTTCACACGGCCTGACCCGTCGACCATGCCCAAGCCGCGATGCCGACCCGGTTGCGCGCGCCGAGCTTGGTCTGGATGTTGGCGACGTGTGTCTTCACCGTGCCGGCCGAGATCGCCAACTCCGCCGCGATTTCGGCGTTGGTACTGCCGTGGGCCACCGACCGGGCGACCTCGAGCTCCCGAACGGTCAGCGCATCGGCACCGGCCAGGGCGGACGGTGCGGTGGAGAGTCGGCGAAGCAGCCGGACGGTCAGCTGGGGACTGATCAGCGTGTCGCCGGCCACTGCGGACCGGACTGCCTCGACCAGCAGCGCCGGTCCGGACCGCTTGAGAAGAAACCCGTAGGCGCCGTCGCGTAGCGCGGTGGTGACGTAGTCGTCAAGGTCGAACGTTGTCACGACGATCACGCGCGGACCGGTGCCGGCCAGCCGCCGGGTCAGTTCCAGGCCGTCGATCCCGGGCATCCGTCCGTGGGGTGAGAGGTTCCCGCGCTGGATTCCGCTGTTAGGTGGACGCCCGGTGCCGGTGGCGCTGGCGGTCGTGCCCGCGATGGCCGTGGCGATGCTGGTCACCTCGGCCGGGTTGATGTTCGCGCGGGCCCTGTACGTCAACCCGAGCAAGGGCAACTGGGCCGCGATGGGGCCGACCCTGCTTTGGCCGGTCTGGGGTGCGGCGCTCGCCGTGGCCGCGGTGGCCTACCGGCTGCGCCGCCGGGGCCCGTGCGCACGGTGCGGCGACTCGCGGGGCCGGCCGGGGTACTGCGCCGCCTCGCCGTCTACCCGCTGCCGCTGTCCAGACCGTCGCGAAGGAGGGCGGTGACGCGAGTGGTGACGTCGGTGTGCAGCGCACCCACCGCCTCGACGCCCTCGCACAGGGCCGCGGACAGCGCTGCGGCGTCGGACGGGTCGTCAATCGGGCGCGCGACCGCGAGGGCGCCTTCCCACCAGAAGGTGACCAGCGCCCACGTACCAGGATCGTCGGAGAGGATGAGGTCCTCCATCACCTGGTCGATGGCCTCGCCGAGGGCCTCGTCGTCCGCGTCCGGGTGCTCGTCGATGCACCGCTGCCGCAGCCGTTCGCCGTCAGCGTCGATACGCAGCTGCCAGCCGCCGTCGGCGGCGGTGACGTCGAACCACGCCGGTAGGCCGCGGTCGGTGTCGTCACCGGCCGCCAGGCATGGGATGCGCAGGTCCTCGATCGGGTGGGCGCGGACCAGTTGGTAGCCGAGGAGGCTCGCCGCCTGGCGGAGCCGCTCGGCACGGCCACCCTCCCAGCGGACACCGACCGGCAGCACCGCGCACAACCGTTCCCCGATCGTCGCCCAGCGTGCGCGCGGGACGAGCACCTGCAGCGCGAGCGCAAGGTCGTGGAAGGTGCCCGTTTCCCACCGCCACTCGCCCGGACCCCAGGTGATGTGGGGTTCGAGCAGGCAGGTGAGCAGCACCTGTTCGGCGGCGACCTCGTACGGTGGAACATCGTCGATGTAGGCCAGCGCGTCGGTGATCGCCGACACCAGGTCGTTGGCAGTCCAGGAGCGTGGCTGCCAGGCGATCGAGCCGCAGTCGCAGCGACTGGCGGGCGCGATCGGGGACAGGTCGGCGTCACAGCGCGGACACGTCAGGCCAGCAGCAGCGGTCTGCCGAGCGTAGTCGTCGCGGATCGCGGCCAGATCTGCGGCGATCTGCCGCGGTGACCCGGCGAGGAAGCCAGCCCAGCCGAAGTCGGTGTAGATCTTCACTGTCCACACCCGGGCCCGGCGGCCGCCCTCCGAGACGGCTTCCGCGAGATCCCAGCCGTCGGGACCGAGGCTGGCGGTGAGCGCGTCGATGACCGGCTGCCAGGCCGGCACCTCCGGTTCCGATGGCGGCGGTGGGGCGGGACGGCCGGCCGCGGCGGCGACGAGCGCGGCCGCACGCCAAACCGAGCGCTCCTGGGCGGGGGTCGGTTCGCTGACGGTGTAGCCGGTGAAATATCCGGCGACGCTGTGGGTGACGGTCACGACGTGGCCGTCGGGCACGACCAACGAGGCCGGTCGGCCGGACAGTTGGTGGCGGGCGCACACCAGCGCGTCGAAGCCGCGGACGAGTCCCGGACGCACGGATCGTGTGTGGCCACACTCGACGCAGGTGACGGTGACCTTTCCCCGGCTTCTTGCCATGATTCGTCCTCCCGTGCGTCTGCGAGCCACGCTACCGCCGGGGTCCGACAATGGGTCGCCGTGGACGCGCCGGGAGCCCGCGTTCGCCGACTACAAACGGGCGACGGCCGGGCGGTTACGCGTGGGCGACCGGGTGGCGCTTCGTCTCTTCCATGAACGGGAATTGGGCGGTCAGGTCGGCGAGCGCCGCCCCGGCTCGCCAGGCGGCGGCCACCTGTGCCACCTGGAGCAGGTCGGTGACGTCGCCCCGGGCCTGGACCTCGCCGGACACCCGAAGGTCGATCATGAAGTAGCGGGCCTGGGAGCCGAGCCCGACGCAGACGGTGCCCCGTTCGGAACCCACCTCGGCGCAGGTGAACCGGGCGCGCCCGTGGTCGGGGGCGGTCACCGGGCCAAGGTCGAGCTGGTGTCGGGCGGCCGTCTCGACGAGCGCGGGGGCCAGACCGCCCCGCTCGACCAGGTCCGGGTAGAGGCGCACACCCAGGGCGCTCGACACGTCGCTCATGACTGACTCTCACTTCCTTGTGACAGAGACCAGCAGCACGCAGGTTACGAAGAGGTTTCCGGCGCTCCTGATCATCCTGTCCCTCCGGGAAGCCCCACGGCAATAGGAACGGCCGATTCGACCGCCATCGGGGCAGGAGAGGGACAGGCCCGACCCACGGCTTCGCCCTGAGCCAAGCTCGCGGGAGCGTTCGGAGGGCGACCAACAGCGGGAATCGCGGCAGGTACCCGGGGTCGTGCCGGCGCGTACGATCCAGGCCCATGGCGCGGATCCGTTGTGACTTCTTCTCCGAGGCCCTCGGCATGAGCACGTCGATGACCGTGCTACTGCCGGAGCGGGCCTCGGCCGGGATCGGCATGGCCGGCGGCGCCGTCGCCGGTGACCCGCCGGTGCTCTACCTGCTGCACGGTTTGAGCGACGACGACACCACCTGGACGCGGCGTACCTCCATCGAGCGGTACGCCGCGCCGCTCGGTCTGGCGGTGGTGATGCCGATGGTGGCCCGGAGCTTCTACACCGACGAGACGCACGGCAACCGCTACTGGACCTTCCTCAGTGAGGAACTGCCCGAGGTCTGCCGCTCGTACTTCCGCCTCTCCGACCGGCGGGAGGACACCTTCGTCGCCGGCCTGTCGATGGGCGGCTACGGGGCGATGAAGTGGGCGCTGCGCGCCCCGGGCCGGTTCGCGGCGGCGGCCAGTCTCTCCGGCGCGTTGGACGTCAGCCGGCGGCGGGACCATCCGACCAGCCCGGTGAACCCGGCAGTGTGGCACACCGTCTGGGGCGGCCGGGAGGTGGCGGGCACCGACGACGACACGGTGGCGCTGCTGGAACGCGCCGGCGACGACCCACTGCCCCCGCTCTACGTCACCTGCGGCACCGAGGACTTCCTGTACGAGGACAGCGTCCGCTTCGTCGACACCGCCCGACGCCGCGGGCTGCCGGTCACCGTGGACTTCTCCCCCGGCGACCACGACTGGGCGTACTGGGACGCGAAGATCCAGGACGTGCTGGCCTGGCTGCCGCTGCGCCGTTAGGTGTTGGCGAGGCAGTCGGATCGGGTGCCTGAGCTCCATGCAGGCCGTCCGCGCGCATCCGTCCTCGTGCGTGACCTCGGCCTGCTGTCCGTCGCTTCGCTGGCCCTGGCCGGCCGTCGGTGGTTGGGCCCGTTGCTGTCACCGTTGCTGTCGACAGCGATGGCTTGCACGCCTGGTGGTGCCCTGCCGCCAGCACGCCCACACCCGTTGCGCAGCAGCGCGCGGCGGCTCCGATGGCCGCCGTCCCTTCTCCGCCACGAACAGCATCCGGACCACTGGCAGACTGCCCTTATGCCGCCTGAACCGGAGTCGTGGATCATCAAGCACTTCTCGCAAGCCAACCCGGTCGGCGTCGGCCAGGATAGCGTCCCGGCGCTGCTCCGCCGCATCGCAGACAGCATCGAGCAACGGCCGGGCATCGAGGTCCAAGACGTCGTCCTGCATAGCGAGGTCACTGCCGACGGTGATTGGTGGTCGGCCACCGTCTACTACCATGATCGATCGCTCTAACGGAATCCGGCGTACAGGTCGACTCGTCCGTCGCCCTCCAGATCAGCCGCCCTTACGTGGTGGCTGACCTGCTGTTTCTTCGGGTGCTGCCGGTCAGCGCCGGTCGTCTCTGGTCGGCCTTTGACGGCCGCCGACGGCCCAGACGGCCCACGGACGGCCCAGGCACCGTCAGTTTGGAAGGTGCCTTGATCGCCAGGCAGATCATCGTGAACGTGCTGGTGATAAGGCTCGTCGTCCCCTGATGCATTTGAGTGTCCGGGCAGGGAGATCCCGTTGCTGACCCCTGTTGACCCGACTGTCGGGCACGCAGCGGGCACGAACCATCTCTGGGAGACTCTGCACGTCGCTTCCAGGGAAGGTGCCACGGAATGGGCCGCATGGCCGATGGAACCCCGATCCCCGTGCAGTGCGAGGGAACTGTGCTGCTACACGAGGACGACGCCGGCACGTGCGCTGAACCGGATTGTCCCGGGACCGGGCTGCGCCACCGTGGCCGGATCGACGTTTGCCGTCTCGATGACTGCACCCATTGCCCCTCGGGGCCAGCTTGGAGTGACTACCTCTGATGGTCGTCGCCCGGGCCGAGTCAGCCGACGCCTTCGGTGTGAACTCTCGGCGATCGGGTCGGATCGGGCTCGATGCGAGGTCAAACGGGCTGCTGAGGCGCTTCTCGGCTCGGTTCGGCTGGCACGGTTGCTGTACTTCGCTGCTGTACTGCTGGCATCAGGCGAGGCGTTGGACGCGGACCTTCGGGCGCTCGTTCCTCAGGTGTCCCTGCTTGTGCTGGCGGATCTGCTCGTCCCAGACCTCCTGGTCGTAATCCGGGTCCGGCGGGATCCACCTGTGGGCGCCGTCGCTGTAGTGGAACTTCTCGTCTCCGGGCCGCAGGATGCTCATCGGGTCCAGCCGAGGAATCGGTAGTGCAGGTGGCCGGCAGGAAGATGGGCCAGGTCCTCGGCGGCGTCGACGAACTGGGCAGCCAGGTAGAGGGCGAGAGACACCGGAGCACGGTCATACTCCGCTCGCAGCTCCCGCCGCCGGGTCTGGCAGGGCCACTCCCCCGCACAGCCGCCGCACGTCCAGCCTGGCTTGACCGGGTGGTGAGTGGTCATCGCGGGCCGTCCTGGCTGGGCCAGTGGCCCCGGTTGATCGGAATGCGGTGACGGCTACGGCAGGGCAAGGTCGTGCCGCAGCGGCAGATGTACCGCCAGTGCCGCCAGGACCACACGGGCCGATGGCGACGGGCGAGGGTGAGCGCTGCCGCCAGGACGTACTGGTCGTAGGAGACCCGCTTCGTCGGTTCGCCAGCCGCCGGGGCCATTAACCGCCGAGTTGGGGAGTTGGAAGGGAGCACTGCCGCCTCCTCGTGCCGCAGGGTCCGGAGGCGTGGATGCCCGATCGCGGGGGATGCGCCGGACATCCACGCCGGCGAGGACGGCCCACAGCGCCAACCGGGGGAATCGACCTCCTCGGCAACCTCCCATAGGTACCGTTGGGTAGTCAAGGGCTGACGTAGGTGGTCTACTCGTGTTGCCAACCGAGGGGAACACCGTGCCACCGCGTTACCGCTACGAGCAGATCGCCGACGACCTTGCCGAACGCATCGCGTCCGGCGAGTTCCCGCCCGGCTCCAAGCTGCCCAGCCGTCGAGAGTTGATCGAGCACTACGGCGTCACCGAACCCGTGATCGACCGCGCAATGCAGGTCCTACGGATCAAGGGGATGACCGAGACGCTTCCCGGCGTGGGCGTTTTCGTCGCGGAGTGATCCCCAGGAGCTGGCCCGCCGCGACCGCGACCTTTCGCTGGTAAGTCCTGGGCACGCCGTCCGGCAGGGTCCGTCCACGTCTGCGACCTCGGGCGGCCGTCCGTGATCGGCCACCGGTGGCTGCCCTCATCCCGGCGCCGGTCGCTGTCAGCGCTGCTGTCGACGCCGCTGCCGCGCACGGTTTAGGAAGGCAGTTGCGCTTGCCGGGCGCGCTGGCCTCCTGCCAGGGCAGGCACCCGATTCCTCTCCCGCCCTGCGGTTGATCATTCCGCGCATGTTCCGGATCTTGCGTCGGACCGCCCTACTCGTACACGACAGCCGCCGCGAGCGCCCGGGCAAGGAACATCCAGTCACCCTCGGCAGGAAGCTCCTGTCCGAAGTTGCTGTACCAGCCGGGCGCGGCGGCGATCCACGCGGACAGTGCGTCGAGGAATCGATCCAGCGTCTGGTTCTCCCAATCGGTGCCGGAGCGAATGAAGTCATCGCGGAGAGCTGCCACGAACGCAGCAAGGTCTTCCCGGGTTCTCACTTCGTTTGCCGGGTGCGGCGGCAGATCCCAAGCCATGGCCGAGACGATACTTGGCGTTGTATTGATCAAAGGTGAGGGCATAGTCGATCAACACGGACAAGATGCCGCCTGAACTGCCCGTTCACTGGTCGTCGGTGGTCAACGTTCGTTGCTCATGGTTCACCTCTGACGGCCTGGATACGGCCTGATCTTGGGACCCGCCCGGCCGCTGTGGAGCCCACGCCGTTAGTGCTGGTGAACGGTCGATGCTTGCTGCTCCAGGAACTCTCGGAAGAGCTCGCAGAGGTTCGAGACGGCCCGCAGGTGGTCGGCATCGGTGACAAGGCGGTCCTCCGAGGCGCCCTCGCCGAAGGTCTCTGCTAGCACCAACGACGAGAAGGCGAGAGGGCTGCCGTGATGGCGGGAAGACATCCACGCTTGGAACGCCGCCAACTCACCCTGACCGCGTGCGAGGTCGAACCCCGTTAGGGCCGAGAACGCTCGCTCGTACCTTGGCCGCCCGACGTACATGCCCAGCCGGCGCTCCATATGCCACAAGAACTCTTCCCAGGTCACGATGGAATTGTCCCTGACGCTGGCCTCTTCGTGTGGACTGTCGGCGAGCGGGTTCGGGTCGGGCTTGATGCGAGGTCAAACGGCCTGCTGAGGCGCTTCTCGACTCGTTTTGGCTGGCACGGTTGCTGCACTTCGCTGCTGTACCGCTGGCCTCGACCGCTCGGTCTGCCTGGTCCACCCGAGGAAACGGCGGCGCAACACGCCGGCCGGCGTCCAGGTCAAGCCCCTGGAAGTGGTGTAACGGCTGATCTTTCGAGTTGTGCTGGTTAGAAGGGTTGTGTTCCGGGCTGGTCAGTGGCGGGTTCGCTGGTGTCGGGTTGCCAGCGGTCGATGTCGTCGGGCCAGGCTGCGGGACGGCCGTGGCTGTCCCAGAAGCCGGTCTCGGTGCCGGTGGCGGCCAGGGCGGCGTTGGGTTTCTCGCGTTCGGTCGGGGTGGGGATGGTGTGGTCGCCTGTCGCGTCGGTCATGCTGCGGTCTCCAGTTGGGGCAGGTCCGCGCTGGTCGTGGTGGGTTTGGCGGTCTCGCGGGCCTTGGTGAGGATGTCGAGGGCGAAGTAGCGGCGGCCTTCGGTCCATTCGTCGTGTTGTTCGGCAAGGACGGCGCCGACGAGGCGGATGACGGCGTCGCGGTCGGGGAAGATCCCGACGACGTCGGTGCGGCGGCGGATCTCCTTGTTGAGTCGTTCGTTGGGGTTGTT